>JAIKZU010000112.1 GCA_024681985.1 Lachnospiraceae bacterium
TCCAGCGCATTTTCCGCTTTGATATACATGGCGCCGATGGGCTGACGGTTCTTGATATTTGCCGCATTTCGGCAGGCACGGCCGAATACCACGATCTTTAAGAGTTCTTTCATCTTTTCTTCCAGATCGGTGTCGATCCAGGCTTCCTCTACGGCAGGGAAGTCACAGAGATGTACGGACTCCGGCGCGTCTTTGTCCAGGGAGCATACCAGATTCTGATAGATCTCCTCCGTCATAAAGGGGATCATGGGGGCTGCTGCCTTTGCGATGGTCACCAGACAGGTATAAAGGGTCATATAGGCATTGATCTTGTCCTGCTCCATTCCCTTTGCCCAGAAACGCTCACGGCTGCGGCGAACGTACCAGTTGGACAGATCATCCACGAAACCGTCCAAAGCTCTGGCTGCCTCGGGGATCTGGTAATTGCCCAAACGGGTGTCCACTTCCTTTACCACGGACTGCAGACGGGATAAGGCCCATTTGTCCATGATGGAAAGTTTGTCGTATTCCAGTTTATATTTTGTGGCATCGAACTCGTCGATGTTTGCATACAGTACAAAGAACGCATAGGTATTCCAAAGGGTACCCATGAACTTTCTCTGGCCTTCCTGTACAGCCTTTCCGTGGAAGCGGTTGGGCAGCCAGGGAGCGGAGTTGATATAGAAATACCAGCGGATGGCGTCGGCGCCGTAGGTCTCTAAGGCTTCAAAAGGATCCACCGCATTTCCTTTGGACTTGGACATCTTTTGACCGTTTTCATCCTGCACGTGACCCAAAACGATGACGTTCTCGTAAGGCGCCTTATTAAAGAGCAGGGTGGACTCCGCCATCAGGGAATAGAACCATCCACGGGTCTGATCCACCGCCTCGGAAATAAACTTTGCGGGGAACTGCTGTTCAAACAGATCCTTGTTCTCGAAGGGATAGTGATGCTGGGCAAAGGGCATGGCGCCACTGTCGAACCAGCAATCGATCACCTCCGGCACACGTCGCATGGTCTTGCCGCAATCCGGGCAGGTAAAGGTCACCTCGTCAATGTAGGGACGGTGAAGTTCGATCTTTGCATGTTCGGGATTGCCGCTCCTCTCAGCCAGCTGCGCCCGGCTTCCGATGGCTTCCCGATGTCCGCAGTCTTCACATTCCCAGATATTTAAAGGTGTACCCCAGTAACGGTTACGGGAAATACCCCAGTCCTGGATGTTCTCCAGCCAGTCACCGAAACGTCCCTTTCCGATGGATTCGGGGATCCAGTTAACGGTGTTGTTGTTTCGGATCAGATCGTCCCGTACTTCCGTCATCTTAATGAACCAGGACTCTCTGGCGTAGTAGATAAGGGGTGTATCGCATCTCCAGCAGTGAGGGTAGTCATGCTCGAATTTGGGCGCCGCAAATAAAAGACCTCTCTTGTCCAGTTCCACCAATACTTCCGGATCTGCGGATTTTACGCCCTTGTCCATTTCGGCCTGGGTAGGCTTTGCCCGCATGCCGCCGAAGGGAGTCTCATCCAGCATCTCACCCTTTTCATTTACCATCTGTACGAAGGGCAGGTCATAGTTTCTGCCCACGTTGGCATCGTCTTCACCGAAGGCCGGTGCGATGTGTACGATACCGGTACCGTCGGTCATGGTAACGTAATTGTCACAGGTCACGAAAAAGCCTTTTTTATGCTGCTTGTCCGCACGGATCTTCGCACACTCGTACAAAGGCTCGAACTCCTTGTACTCCAAGTCTTTTCCGGTATAGCTTTCCAGTACCTCGTATGCTTTTTTTCCTTCCTCGGCCAGATCTCCCAAAACGCTGTCGCAAAGAGCCTCCGCCAGGTAGTAGGTATAACCGTCGGCTGCCTTGACCTTTACATAGGTCTCGGCGGGGTTTACGCAGAGCGCCACATTGGAAGGCAATGTCCAAGGTGTGGTGGTCCAAGCCAAAAAGTATGCATCCTCATCGGATACTTTAAAGCGTACGATGGCGGAGCGCTCTTTTAAGGTCTTATAGCCCTGGGCTACTTCCTGGGAAGATAAGGGCGTACCGCAGCGAGGGCAGTAAGGCACTACCTTAAATCCTTTATACAAAAGCTTTTTGTCCCAGATCTCCTTTAGAGCCCACCACTCGGACTCGATAAAATCGTCATCATAGGTGACATAGGGATTGTCCATGTCTGCCCAGAAGCCAACGGTAGCGGAGAAATCCTCCCACATTCCCTTGTACTTCCAAACGGATTCCTTACATTTGTCGATGAAGGGCTCCATGCCGTATTCCTCGATCTGATCTTTGCCGTTTAAGCCCAAAAGCTTTTCCACTTCCAGCTCCACCGGAAGACCGTGGGTATCCCAGCCGGCCTTACGAGGCACATATTTTCCCTTCATGGTCTGATAACGGGGGATCATATCCTTGATCACCCGGGTTAACACGTGACCAATATGCGGCTTTCCGTTTGCCGTAGGCGGTCCGTCATAAAATGTATAGGTCTCTCCCTCCTTCCGGGAGTCCATGGATTTTTGGAAAATATCATTTTCCTTCCAAAACTTTTCTACTTCTTTCTCTCTGGCTACGAAATTCAGATCCGTATCAACTTTCTTGTACATCTTTAAAATGATTATCCTTTCCCTTTTATAGCAACACGGTGACCGTGTCTTCTTACAATTCTTCTGCACTTCCCTCGTCTACGGAGAACTCATCCGGAGCCTTTTCCGGTGTCTCAAGACCGGGGTCCATAAAGGGGGCAAAATATTCTTCCATATCGTCGTTTCCGTATTCTTCCAGGTATTCCTCGAAGCTTTTCGGCAGTTCCGAATCTCCCTGGGAGAAATCGATGACGGAATCCGAAAGTGCCGTATTGGAGGATACCACCACCCAAAAGACCACCAAAAGTATGATGGAAATGACGGATGTGATGATCCCGCCCAATGCATAGGCCCTGCCATACTTACCGAACCGGGCGATCTGTACGATACCCATGATGATGGCGATGATTGCGGTAACTATATTTGCACAACTGCAAAAGAACACCAGTGAAACTATGCCCAGCACCAAAGATGCCACGCCCAGCCCCTTGCTCGGGGGTCTCTGATAATAATCCATTTTTATCCCTCTTCCTGAAACAGATTGACATCCAGCAGGATCTCCTGCCAGTTGATCCGATTTTCTGCGGATATGGTGCCAAAGTATATGGCAAAGATGATCACCGTCAAAAGAACGGTCCCCACCATGATGGCTCCCAAGACGCCTCCCACGTTTGCAACGCGATTGGGTTCGTAGTGCTTCCTCTGGTAGATCCAGAGCACTACGGACAGTATCGCAAGGGGTACGCCCACATACCAGAAACAGATCAGCGGATAGGAAAGAGAAGCCGCCAATAAAGTGGCATAACTTATGATCGCATCCCTTCTGTCCTCCATGATCTTATAATTTCCCTTCATACCATATTCACATCTTATAAACATTAGCATATTTCACGGTATACCGCAAGCAATCGGGGTCGAAGAAGCAAAAAGGAGACAGGGTTTTTCCCTGTCTCCGAAGTGTTTTTTAATTCTGTGCGTAAAAGTCTAAAACCTTACGATAGTAATCGATCCGATCCTCGTCATTGGCATTAAAGATCTCATGCTTGGAGGCGAGGAACTCGTACTTTTTGATCCGCGGGTTGTTTTTTAGGAACTTCTCCTGTCCACCGGGCTCCACCATGGTATCCATTCCCGCCTGAAACAGGATGGCCGGTGCCGTGATCTTTGCAGCGTTTTTGATGGCATAGCGCATACCCTTCATAGACTCCCGGCACCACTTATAGGTCCCGCCGTTGGTTTGGTATTCCCTGACCTGCTTCTTGATCTCAAAAAGGTACCGATGCCGTGCCTCGGATAAGGCGGAGCAGTTGGGATAGGTATTCACGCCGTCGAACCCGTGCTGGGAGGGAAGGTACTTCTCGTCCCAACCCGCAATGGCCGACCAGGTGGTAAGGAGCGCCACCAGGATCGGGTTGATGCCCCTAAAGTTAAGCTGCATCATGGGAGAGCTTAATACGCCGCAGGCAAAGTCCGTAGGGTATTTTTCCATATAGCAGGCCCCGATGCAGCCTCCCATGGAATGGCTGTACAAAAAGATTTTCTTTGTCTTTGATTCCCGCTTTACCACTCCGTCCACAAAAAGCTTTAGATCCTCCACATAGCGGAAGAAATCCGTCACATGCACTTTGTCATGCTCCGCACACTCCCGGTAGGAATAGCCGTGCCCCCGGTGTTCGATAAAAAATACGGAGTAGCCGGCTGCATAGAAGATGTAAAACATCTCATGGTACTTCGGGAAGAATTCGCAAAAGCCATGGGAGATAACGATGGCCGCCTTCTCATCTTCGTTTAATAGATATTCGTAGTGGATCTTGTTTCCGTCAGCGCCTTTAAAATCTCCGCTTTGGACCTGATCCAAAACCGGGGCAGCCTCCTCTTTCATCCGCTTCTCAAAGTCCTCTTCTCCGAAGAAAAAATCCGGGGCGTGATAGTCTCTTAGCATACTACTGTCCCTCGATGACGCGGCGGGCCATATCCGGATAGTTGGTGATAACGGAGTCCGTCTGTGCCTCCATACACATCTTTACGTACTTTTCTTCGTTTACGGTCCATACATGAAGCTTCAATCCGTTTTTCTTACATTCCTCCACGAAGCCGGGATACTGCAGATTATACAGTGCCGGATGCAGGGCGTTCACCCCGTGCTTTACGGCATAGGCCGGCATGTCGATGGGGCCGTCCGCATAGAGAAAACCCACGGTGGTGGAAGGATCCAGCTCATGGATCTTTTTTACCGTGTAATGGTTAAAGGAAGAATAGAACACCCGCTCTTCCATCCCCATTTCCTTTGTCAGAGCCAAAAGTTTTTCCTCGATGGGATAAAAGACAATGCCTGTTTTGATCTCGATATTAATCACCAGATCCGTAGGCTTTACCAGTTCAAAAACCTCCCGCATGGTGGGGATATCCGCATGCTCATACTCGGGATGGGGCTTATTGTAATTAAACTTCCGCAGCTCCTCTAAGGTATAATCCTTTACCCAGCCCTTGCCGTTACTGGTGCGGTCAATGGTCTCGTCGTGGATCACCACGATCTCGCCGTCCTTTGTCATCTGAACATCCAGTTCGAATCCGTCCGCCTTCTGGTCGATGGCCTTCTGAAAAGCGGGAATGGTGTTTTCCGGAGCATATCCCGATGCTCCACGATGTGCTAATACTAACATGTTTGTCTCCTTTCAGGTCTCGGATCAATCATCAAAATCAAATGCGTCCAATCCCGTCTTTCCTTCTTTGGCATCCCCATGCTTCACGAAGTTCATGGTGATGAAGGCCAGGATCATGAAGGTGGCCGCATATACAAAGTAAATGTGATAGCCGATATGCTCCAGTAAAAATCCGCAGAAGATAGGTGTGATGATCTGGGCCGTCATACTAAAGGTGTAGTAGTACCCTGTGAACTTGCCCACATCACTTCCCTTACACATCTCCAATACCATGGGGAGCGAGTTTACATTGATGGCTGCCCAGGCCAGGCCGATGAGTGCGAATACAAAATATAAAATGTTTGAAAACTCGTCATGGGTGGAGGTAAAGAACAAGCCAAAGAGGTAGCAGGAGGTCATAATGATGATACCTCCCAAAATGCTCTTTTTCCGTCCGATCTTGCCGGATACCCAGCCTACCGGTATGTAGGAAAGGATAGCGCCGGCGTTGGCGATCAAAAGACAGGTGGAAGCGCCGCCCAAGCCTTTGCCCCAGATCTCGGAAGCAAACTTTGTAAACCAGGTCTCCACCGCATTGTAGGATACGAACCATAAAGCCACGGAGAAGAGCAAGAATACCAGTGAACGCTTCACCTCGGGAGGAAGCACCTCATTTCCGCTTCCGTCGTCCACTGCCAGATTCTCCTCGGGATGGGCATCTTCATATGCCTTCATCTCCACCATGAGCTTTGCCTCATTTACCGTGGTCATAACGATGACAAGGGCCAAGATCATGATCCCCGCCACAATGGCAAAGATCAGGAAATAATTCACGTGATCCAACCCCTCCGTCTTTGACTTCGGATAGAGTACAGCTGCCAGCCCCAGGTATAAGATCCCGCCTACGGCACCCATGAGGTTGATGATGGCATTCCCCTGACTCCGAAATCTCTTGGGTGTAAGATCCGGCATCAATGCTACTGCAGGGCTCCGGTAGGTACCCATGGCTACGAGAAGGGCCCCTAAAACCGCGATGAAAAGTACCATCTTTGCTGCAGAAGGCGATACATAATAGCTGTTATCCAAAAGCGGGATAAAGATCATCAAGATCACCGCCGCTATGGTGCCGAACAGGATGAAAGGTTTCCTGCGTCCCATAGGGCTCTTGCACTTGTCGGAAATGGTCCCGAAGATGGGAAGCAGAAACAGTCCCAATACATTGTCTGCTGCCATGACCGCACCGGAGATGGTCTCGCCCATCCCGAAGGTGTCGGTTAAGATCAAAGGCATGATGTTGTTATAAAGCTGCCAAAAAGCACAGATGGACAGGAAGGCAAATCCTATCCGTATGGTTTGTCCCGGTCTGAATTTCATGATGTAAAAATCCCCCTCATTATGTAAAATTTTTGATCCGTGTACCTGTGCCAACCGTCCCGCACAGGCCACACAAAATCATTTTACACTTGTACACAAAAAGAGACAAGGGCTTATGCCCTTGTCTTAAAATTAACGATCCTTTAGTCCAGCCGGACCACTTCTCCGCTTATTGTGTATTTTATTGTGTAAATTCCCGAACTGTCGGAGCCAGAAAATCCGTATGCTCCACATAGTCGCCGTGGCCCTTTCCTTTAAAGATCCGAAGGGTCGAGTTGGGCGTGGAAGCATCCATCTTTTTAAACTCCTTTAGGGAGATCATATCCTTTTCCCCACCCAGATAAAGCACCGGGCAGGTGATCTTTTGAAAATCACCGTATGTCAGGTTAGGCTCCCGCAGCATCATCTCTGCCAGGGGACTTCCGGTTTTTTTATAGAGCTTTTTGATCTCATGCCGGGCGGAAAAGGTGAGCCCCTCCGGCGAGGCATTGGCTCCACAGGCGATGACGCCGGAGATCGTATGCTCTGTCATGGCCGCCATGAGTGCTACGATCCCTCCGTCGGAAAATCCGAGGATATAAGGCTTTTCAATGGACAGCGCATGAATAAAGTTGCACACGTCCGCCGCCATATCCCCATAGTGGTATTCCTTTGGCGTGGCAGAAAGACCCTGTCCCCGACTGTCGATGGCGTAAATGTCGTAATCCGGCAAAATGGCTTCCGTCAGGCGATCAAAGATCTCGTGAGTCTCTCCGTTTCCATGGAGTAAGATAATGCTTTTTGTTCCTTCACCGCAGTGTTCGTAATAAAGAACCTGGGAATTTAACTGAATATACATGGGAGTAGTATAGCATATTATATCAATGCTTCGGGATCAGTTTGTCCTGACCGCCCATGTAAGGCCGTAACACCTCGGGGATGTTGACGGAGCCGTCGGCATTTAAGTTGTTTTCCAAAAATGCGATGAGCATTCTCGGAGGCGCCACCACCGTGTTGTTTAAGGTGTGGGCAAAGTATTTGTTCTTATCCTTGTCCTTTACACGGATACCCAGACGTCTGGCCTGTGCATCTCCCAAATTGGAGCAGGATCCCACCTCAAAATACTTCTGCTGTCTGGGGCTCCAGGCCTCCACGTCGCAGGATTTCACTTTCAGATCCGCCAGATCACCGGAGCAGCACTCCAAGGTACGTACGGGGATGTCCAGGCTTCGGAAGAGATCTACGGTGTTCTGCCAAAGCTTGTCATACCACATAGGGGATTCCTCGGGTTTACATACCACGATCATCTCCTGCTTTTCAAACTGGTGGATCCGATAAACGCCTCTTTCCTCAATGCCGTGGGCTCCCTTTTCCTTACGGAAGCAGGGAGAATAAGAGGTCAATGTATAGGGGAGCTTTTCCTCATCATTTAAGGTATCAATGAACTTTCCGATCATGGAATGCTCGGAGGTTCCGATGAGGTAGAGATCTTCCCCTTCGATCTTGTACATCATGGCATCCATCTCGTCAAAGCTCATCACGCCGGTCACCACATTGGAGCGGATCATAAAAGGCGGTACGCAGTAAGTAAAGCCACGATCGATCATAAAATCCCTGGCATAGGCGATCACTGCGGAATGCAACCGGGCAATGTCACCCATGAGGTAATAGAAACCGTTTCCTGCCACCTTACCGGCTGCCTCCAGATCGATGCCGTCGAAACGCTCCATAATGTCCGTATGATAAGGGATCTCAAAATCAGGTGTAACGGGATCTCCGAATTTTTCGATCTCCACATTGCAGGAATCATCTTTTCCGATGGGAACGGAAGCATCAATGATATTGGGAATGGTCATCATTCTCTTTTTGATCTCATCCTGAAGCTTTCGCTGTTCTTCTTCCAGCTGCGCCAGACGCTCCGCATTGGCCGTCACCTGCTTCTTTACTTCTTCCGCCTCATCCTTTTTGCCGTCCTTCATCAGGGCGCCGATCTGCTTGGATAAGGTGTTTCGAAGATTACGAAGATCATCTCCCTCCTGCTGCACAGAACGAACCTTCTGATCGAGTTCGATGACTTCGTCTACCATGGGGATCTTTTGATCCTGAAATTTCTTTTTGATGTTTTCCTTGACGATCTCCGGGTTTTCTCGAACAAATTTAATGTCTAACATAATCTCTCCCCTTTAAAAGTTTCCCGAAAGCGGGTACTTGTCAGTCAATGTCTTTACGATGTCACGGGCCGGGATCACACCCTCTTCGCCTTTTTTGATCACCGTGGCGATGGCTTCCGCCACCTTGTCAAAGTCTTCGGTATTTAAGCCACGGCTGGTGGCTGCAGGAGTTCCGAGACGGATACCGCTGGTAACAAAAGGACTCTTGGGATCATTGGGTACGGTGTTTTTGTTTGCTGTGATGTGTGCCCGATCCAGAAGCTTTTCTACCTCTTTACCCGTCAGGTCGTTGGGTACTAAGTTCACCAGCATCAGATGGTTATCCGTTCCGCCGGATACAATGGAGATATCCCGGTTTAAAAGTCCCTTTGCCAATGCCTGGGCATTGTCCACAATGTTCTTTGCATAAGTCTTAAACTCCGGAGATAAAGCTTCCTTAAAGCAAACCGCCTTTGCAGCGATGACATGCATCAGCGGGCCGCCCTGGATCCCCGGGAAGACTGCTTTGTTAAAGTTGTATTTTTCATTGGCCTCTGCGGTGGACAAGATCAGTCCTCCTCTGGGACCCCGCAAGGTCTTGTGGGTCGTGGTGGTGACGATGTCCGCATAGGGAACCGGCGACATATGATAGCCTGTAGCCACCAGTCCTGCAATATGGGCCATATCCACCATCAGTACCGCCCCTACTTCATCGGCGATCTGGCGGAACCGCTTAAAATCCAAAGCACGGGCATAAGCGGACGCCCCCGCGATGATCATCTTGGGCTTGCACTCTTTGGCGATCTTTAACACCTCGTCATAGTCGATAAAGCCGTCATCATTTACACCGTAGGGCACGATATTAAAATACTTTCCGGAAAAGTTCACCGGGCTTCCGTGGGTCAAGTGTCCGCCGTGATCCAAAGACATACCCATGATGGTGTCACCGGGTTCGCAAACAGCGAACTGCACCGCCATATTGGCCTGGGCGCCGGAGTGGGGCTGTACATTTGCGTAATCCGCTCCAAAGAGCTCCTTTGCACGTTCCCGTGCCAGTTCCTCTGCCCGGTCCACCACTTCACATCCGCCGTAATAGCGCTTTCCGGGATATCCTTCCGCATACTTGTTCGTAAGGACCGAACCCATGGCAGACATAACTGCGGGGCTGACCCAGTTCTCAGAGGCGATGAGCTCGATGTGCTCGCTCTGCCGATAAAACTCATCGCAGATAACCTGCGCGATCTCCGGATCCGTGTTTCTGATGTCGCTGATGCTGTACATATAGCACTCCTTTCCTATTTCCTGCGGTTGCGTCGTGTAC
Organism: Lachnospiraceae bacterium; assembly: GCA_024681985.1. Classification (GTDB taxonomy): domain Bacteria; phylum Bacillota; class Clostridia; order Lachnospirales; family Lachnospiraceae; genus JAILEN01. The sequence goes on from JAIKZU010000112.1 coordinate 10,031, forward strand.
TTCCCCGGCATCATGGATCCGGGTCAGAGATTTATTACACCACCAAACCGTCGTTTTCTTTGGTTGCCTTTTGTGACTTCTGACGGGCTTTTCTTCCGCCCGCATTGTCCGGATTCTTTTTAGACTTAATATATACTCTCATCAAAAACCACAGCTCGGTAGCCAGGCAGATGGAGGAGTAGGTACCGGTGATGACGCCTGCCAGCAGAGGGAAGGCGAATTCCTGAATGGTATTAACACCCAGGATCAACAGCATGAGTACCATGATGGCCGTAGTGATGGAGGTGGAGATGGAACGGCTCAAGGTCTGAGAGATACTCTCATTGGCCAGTTTCTCCAAATGCTCCTTGTCATGCTTTGTCAGGCCGTGGGCATTTTCACGGATACGGTCAAAGATAACGATGGTATCGTTGACGGAATAACCGATCACCGTCAGCATACAGGCGATGAACGCACTGCCTACGGAGATCCGTGCCAGGGCATATACTGCCAATACCACCAGTACGTCGTGGATCAAAGCGATGATAGCGGAAGAACCGAAACGCAGATCCTTGAATCTAAACCAGATGTATAAGAGCATCAAGAATGCTGCCACGATCACGGCGATCAGAGACTGTCTGCGCATCTCCCCACCGATGGTAGAGGAAATGTTCTCCGAAGAGATCTTATCCTCGGTGACACCGAAGTTTTCTTCAAACATATCGTTTAAGGCTTCACGTTCGGAAAGCTCCAAGGTTCTGGTCTTAAAGATGATGCCGTTTCCATCGTCCACCTTTTGGGTCTGAATATCATTGTCTCCCGTGATCTTGGAAACCAAAGGAACGATGTCGGAATCGATCTCGGCCAGAGAATACTCTTTGTCGAAGTTTACGGTGGTGGAAGTACCGCCTAAAAACTCCAGGCTGTAGTTTAGCGCCTTTCCGCCGATTCCGTGTACCACCATGCTGGCAACCCCAGCTAAAATGATGATGGAGGAAATGGCAAAGAATACCATACGCTTGCCCATGAAATCCAAAACCTTAACCTTCTTTGCCTTTCCGAAGAACTTCGGATCGCGAAGGCCTAATGCATATAAGCTGTTTAAGATCCATCTGGTGATCACCAGTGCGGTGAACATGGATAAAAGCACACCGATGGCCAGCGTGATGGCAAAGCCCTTTACGGTACCGGATCCCAGAATCCCTAAAACCGCTGCCGCGATCAGTGTGGTGATATTTCCGTCCAGAATGGCAGAAAGTGCCTTTTTGAAACCTGTATCCATGGCAGACTTTACGTCCTTGCCCATGCCGATCTCTTCACGGATACGCGCGAAAATGATCACGTTGGCATCCACCGCCATACCGATGGAAAGGATGATACCTGCGATACCCGGAAGGGAAAGGGTAATATCATATAATGAAAGGATGGCGATCATCAGTACCGAATACACACCCAGGGCAAGAGATGCCGCAAGTCCGGGGATCAGATACATGATGATCATGAAGATCATAACGATGATGAGACCGATGACTGCCGCCTTAAAGGATGTAGCCAGCGCGTCACTACCCAATGTCGCACCTACGACACGGGATTCCAATTCGGTCAGGGTGACGTTTAATCCACCGATCCGGATATAGGAAGCCAGGTCGGATGCCGCATCATAGTCTTCCATACCTTCGATGATGCAGTTGCCGTCTGTGATGGCTGCATTTACGGAAGGAACGGACACGAACTTATCATCATAGTAAATACCAATGCTCTCACCTGCTGCATAAGCTGCCGTGGTAGCCTCACCAAAGGCATCCGTACCCTTTTTGTTTAAGGAAATGGATACCACGGGCTTTTGTGCATTGGTGGTGCTGTCGGTCTGATAACCTGCCGTGGCGGATTCCACTTCAGAACCCGTCAGCACAATATCACCGGATTTCTCCAACTCTTCAATGGTGAAGTTTAACTTATACGCTCCGGTTGCCCCATCATATTCGTAGTTCTTTGCTCCGCTGTCATTGGTCTCACGGATGAAATACAGATTACCGGGAGATCCCAACTGTTCCAAAAGTGCATTCGCATCTTTGACACCGGGTACCTCTACGGTGATACGATCGGTCCCCACGATGTATACGGAACCTTCCGTGGTGGAGTTCTCACCCAGGTCGGAATCCACACGCTGCTGTAATTTGTAGCGCGTATCCTCCAAGTCTTCGCTGGAGAAGTCTCCCGTCGCCTCATAGGTTACACTGACACCACCTGCCAGATCCAGGCCGAGCTTTAAGCTGTCCTCGCCACCATCTGCCGTGGCTGAGATCACTTCGGTGGCGTACCACCCCAGCAACCCGATGATTGCCACAATGACGATGAGGCTTAAGATTCCCTGCCACTTCTTCATTCGTTTCATTCCTTTGTTCTCCTTACTACTTTTTTATTACTTACTCGCATATTTGCGTTATGATGTCACAGATCCGTGTGCACATATCCATGGCTCAACTCTGTTGCGTCGCCGCCTTGATCATAATGGCACATTCGATGCGCTTTTTCTGCAGGGCGCATCCCACATCATAGGTGCCTCGGATATCGCCGGCAAAATGGTAGGCATTGGCTGCGCAACCGCCGCTGCAATAGTACTTGGCGAAACAGCTTCTGCACTCTTTTCTGGAGTAGACGTTGCAGCCTTTAAACTCGGTCTGCAGATCTTTGTTCTCGATGCCCTTGTAGACATCTCCCATTTTAAAGCCTTCATTCCCCACAAACTGATGGCAGGGGTAAAGCTCGCCGCTGGGGGTGACCGCCAGGTATTCCGTGCCGCTTCCGCAGCCGCTCAAACGCTTGTATACACAGGGTCCGCCCTCCAGATCGATCATAAAATGGAAAAAGTTAAACTCCCGATCCGTACCGGCCCGTTCTACCATCTCCCGTGCCAGGGTGTCATACTCTTCAAAAAGCTTGGGCAAATCCTCCTGTCGAAGGGCATAGGCCTCATTCTCCGGAGCTACCACCGGCTCCACGGAGATCTGCTTAAACCCCAGATCTGCCAGATGTAAGACATCTTTGGAAAAATCCAGGTTATTCCTCGTAAAAGTACCTCGGGCGTAGTATTTGTTCTGCCCGCGGCTTTCGGCAAACTTTAAAAACTTCGGGAGCACCACATCATAACTTCCGTCTCCCCGTTGGAAGGGCCGCATCATGTCATGGACTTCCTTTCGCCCGTCGATACTTAAGACCACGTTGTCCATCTCTTTGTTGGCAAAATCCATCACCTCGTCGTTTAATAAAACGCCGTTTGTGGTCAACGTAAAACGGAAGTGCTTATCATGATCTTTTTCCAACTGCCGGCCATAAGCCACCAGATCCTTTACCACCTGAAAGTTTAGCAGTGGTTCTCCTCCGAAAAAGTCCACCTCCAGATTCCTTCGGCTTCCGGAATTTTCTACCAGAAAATCCAAAGCGGCTTTTCCCACTTCAAAGGGCATGAGTTCCGCTTTTTTCCCGTGATATAATCCCTCTTCCGCAAAACAGTATTTGCAGGAAAGATTACAGTCATGGGCGATGTGCAGGCACAGAGCCTTTACCACCGTGGGACGCTTGGTATAATCGATGACGCGGTCTTCGTATTCGTCCTTGGTAAACAGATCACCGGCCTCCTCTAAGGCACGGATCTCCTCATACGCTTCATCGATCTCCTCTTCGGGGACCTTCGGGTACTTTTCTTTGATCTCTTTTACGATATCAGCTTTTGAAGAAGTCTCATACGAAGCGATCATGTCATAGGTGATGTCATCCACCACATGGATCGCACCGCTTTCCACATCCAGCACAATGTTGTATCCATTGTTCCTGTATTGGTGTATCATAAAAACTCCTAAAAAAACGCACAAACGACCGAGCGTAAAAAGCCCGGCCTGTGAACTTGTATTTTGTTGTTTAATCGGTGCACGGAGAAATGCTCCTTAACGTCGCATTTCTTCGTGAAAGTTCGACCTTTTAAGTTTTCATCTTCGCTACGCTCGACGAAAGACTTGGTCTCACTTTTCGCAGCTCTGATTTCCTACGGTGCAGCTTGTCTTGCAAGCAGACTGGCAGGAAGTCTGGCACTCACCGCAACCACCCTTCTTAACGGTGTTCTGTAATCTCTTTGTATTTAATGTCTTGATATGCTTCATAAAAGCCTCCTTCATCCATCATGTATCGTTGAAATCATACGGTTTTCAACGAATGAACGGTCGTATTATACCATATACTTTTTTAAATAGAAAGTAGTTTTTTTGGGGTGCAGGGGGTGGGTGAGCCACCCCCGTTTTTTAGGGTTCTACTACATTAAAGCTTCCTCTGTTTCCTCCGGAAGAACTGCTTAAGTTCTCCACCAAAGCGTCAAACTTCGCTGTATCACCGGTGATCTCCGCATTTCTGACAAACTCGTCACCCGCACCTGCGATCAACTGGAGGATCTGCTTGCTGATGCATTTTACCGTCACATCTCCGCCTTCCTTCGGCGGATACTTTGCATACATCAGCGTTCCGTAACGCACGTATAAGGTGTAGACCTCATAGGTGTCCAAGATATCAAATACGATGGTATAGTTCTCATCCTTGATCTTCTCTTTATCCACCATGATCCCCATATAATCAAAGGCCATCTCCGGTGTGAGGTTCACCATGATGTCTCTGGCAAACTGCTTGTTGCCGGGAAGATTTGCCGTCTGGTTTCCGTTCCGAAGTTCCATGGCCGCTGTCAGATAACAGTTTCGCCATGTGCCGGACTCCGCCTGGTATCCCAGCTGCTCCAAAGCATCAGCACAGAGGTTTCTGGCCTCGGTATTCTCCGGATCCGCAAACACCAGGGTATTGGTAAATTCAGCCACCCACTGGTAATTTCCTTCTTCGTATTCCTTGTGGGCCTTCTTCATGGCCTTGTCCACGCCACCAGTTCCAGTTCCTCCGGGGCGTCGATCAAGCCTCTGTTGGCATTGTCCCACTCACTCTTATCCGTAAAATCCAATTTGTCATACCAGGCCTGATTAGCAGCTTTGGTATGCTCCGTGGCGGGATTTCCGCCGGTAGAACCTGTCATATCCTGAGATCCTCCTTTGCCGCTTTTCGCACCGCAGCCGCCGAGCACCAGCATCGCCGCCGTGGTCAGAGCCAAGAATACAGCCAGTTTTCTTCTCATCATCCATAACCTCCCGTGTTGCTTCAAGTATTGACACGTTCTACAGTATAACAAAAAAAATGAGCCCCGAAAACGGGGCTCACCACGCCACCACCGTTTCCGAGGCTCGCTATTTTATTTTAGGTATACTGTCGTATTGGCTACCGTCATAAGGGTCATGAGGATCGCATTTAAAAATGCGGGTGTCCAAACATTTCCCGTCCGCTTATACAATGCTCTCGACAGGATCGCTGCGATGGCAAGGGTAGGTACCATTGCAACCAGAACGATTCCGGAAAGCGCCGCATTGGGATGTGCTGCCACGCCTGTTGCGAACAGCGTGCCGTACTGGCGGATCAGCCACAGGAAGATCCCTCCCGCATTCATGGCCATAGCCAGGAAATATCCCTTTACTCCTGCGAGGCTCTCCGTATGTGTATTTACGAAGATGGACGCCGAGGAGATCAGGTAAAACAGGAAGAACGTAGGCAGATACTTAAGCACTGCCGGCAGGATATTCGCATCAAAGGTTTTAAACGCAAAAGTCCAGATCCGGAAATCTGCCTTAAATATCGCATCTACGATGAAGAGGCAAAGATACATTACCACTACCGTAAGAACCGCCACACACAGGGATGCGATCACGGTCTTTACCGGCACCTTAATGCCGTAATCAGCCAGTCCCGCACCGCCTTTCGCCTTATTGGCTACAAACACCACGCTCATCACCAGAAGGGAAATAAATGCTGCGGCGATGGTCCAATATGCGATATTGTTTACCGCCGGCGCAACCCACACCGTCAGGTTCTGATACATGGGGATCTTTGTCACCAAAGCCAACAGGATACCGCTTACCAGCACAAAGCAGCTGCCTGCGCGAAAGGCCTTTTTATTCTCCTTTTCAGTTCCGGCATAGAAAAGCCCAACTGCGCCGCTTACGGCAAGGGCGATGGCCAGATACCGAAGGATCGTAAGTCCCGGTCCCGTCACATTGGCATCCCAAAGTGCTTCAAAGAAGATGGCCGGAAGCAACAGCGCTACCAGTAATACTGCAAAATTTGCAAACTTTGCGCCGGCATTTGCTGCAGCCTTTTGAGGAGCGATCAGATCGATCTTTGCTTCTTTTAAGAAAGGAAGCTCCATCAAAAGCATGGCAACAGGCACGATGGCCATTACAAAACCGATCAATGCGATCAGTTCAAAGAACTCTTTTAACATCCATACCTGGGATGTGGGAGATAAATCCTTGATGCCGTTATTGTACGCGGAAAAAGCTTCCGTATAGAACTGCAGCGCATAGCCCGTGGTAGTCTTTGAAAAATGGTTCCAGGGATGGGTCTGGGAAGGTTCGTAAATGATCCTCTTTCCGCCATCACTTGTGTCGTACCAGGTATTTGCCTGAGCAGGTGCACTCTGCTGCAGGAAGGTCATTCCGTCAGGAGTGGATACATAATCCTTATAACGAACGGTCGCATTGGGATCCTCCGCTTCCGGATCGTTAAAGAAAAACTCATCATAATGTGCAGCTACTTTTCCCATATATCTGCCGCCGCCGGCCAGATCGGCTGTCGCCGCATCCACACCTACGAGACCGGAATACTGGAAATCACTTCCCTCCGTAAGCCCCGCATAGATCTTTCGGAATCCGTTGGCTGCTGCATCCTGTTCATCCATAGCCAGCGCCATGGTGGTGGAAAAGCCGCCCATGGAATGTCCCGTCACACCGATGATACCGTTTCCGGCTCCGTCCTTTAACACATAAGGCTGCTCGTACATATACTGTACCGCATCATACATGGAATGGATCCAGAAGGTGGACCACAGTCCGAAGAAATCCGTTCCGGTGTAGCTTTCGGGATTCGCCTTGGAATGACCGTGGTCATACATATCCAGTGCCAGGACCACATAGCCTCTACGGCTTAACTCGATGGCATTGGCATCCTGCATCTCCGCAGAATTCAGATAGCCGTGGGTAACGATCACCGTAGGCTTCGGATTGTCCGCAGACGCATCCTTCGGCATGTACAAAAGTCCGGAAAGTGTACCGGTCTGTGTATCAAAAGAGATCCTTTTCACCTTTGTGGCAAACATCCCCGTGTTGAACAGCATGGCAAAAAAACTTCCCACCAATATCAGGCAAAGCGCCACGCATAATACCTTGATCGTATTTTGCTTTTTCATTTTCTTCTCCCCTTATTTAACGTTTTCTGAGTTTTACCAGATCCGGACCTTTGCCCCCCAGCATGTCCGCCACACGATCCTTGATGATGGTGGTATAGATCGGGTGTGTCAAAATATAGAAATCCTCATCCTCAATGGCAGTAAACACACGCATGCCCACGGAATCGATAGGCATACCCGTCACGATCACGTTCTCTGCGCGCTTCTGTCCCGCATAGAAATCCGGGCTGGTGTAGTAAGGATCGGAATCGTCTCTGTACTGCTCGGGTCTGTGTCTCTCACAGTGATGCAGATCCGTCTGTACAAAACCGGGGCAGTAAACACTGACCGCAATGTCCGCTCCGATGGCCTGGAGGTCAAAAGAAGTACTCTCCGCCAAAGCCACTGCCGCATGCTTTGTGGTGTGATAAGCAGGCATTCCGTTGGAAGTCAAAAGACCTGCCACCGATGCCGTGTTTACGATATGGCAGTGGGTTTTCTGCTTTAACATGATGGGGATCACCAGCTTCATGAAATATACATGGCTTAACACATTGATGTGGAAGATCCACTCCCAATCCCGTACCGGCAGTTTCCAAACTTCTCCGGGAACGGCGATACCCGCATTGTTCATCAAAAGGTCAATCTGCCCGTATTTTTCCATTACCTGATCCACAACCTTTTGAGCCTCTTCAAACTTCGTCAGATCCGCTTCGATGGCGATGATATCACCGCCGGCTGCTTTGATCTCTTCTGCCACCGCATTTACTTCGGTGCCCTCGATATCCACCGCTGCGATCTTCATTTTTCTGGCACAGGCTTCCTTGACGAATTCTTTTCCGAATCCGTTGGCAGCACCTGTGATCAGGGCTACTTTATTTTCAAATTCTTTCATTGTCCCTTTGCTCCTTTCTCTTACTCATCCGCCAAAAATGTGGATCCCAGTCCGTTGGCCGTAAATGTTGCGTCCACGATCCTGCCGGCCTTGTCCGCATCACCCAGCACAAATACGTTTTCAAAATTATCGTAAAGTGCTTCTTCCAAGCCGTTGACAGATCGAACGCCCAGAGCGATCACAACCGTATCCGCCTCCAACTTGGACAGCTGAGTCGTTACCGTGTTCATCAGCGTAACGTCCTTTTCTCCGATGCTCATCAGCCGCTCGCAGGTCTTTACTTCGATTCCCATCTTCTGATAGCGCATCATCATATCCACAAGAACGGACTTGTAAAGTCCGGTGCCCACGTCCTTCATCATTTCCACTAAGGTCACCTGGCAGCCCTTGTCACCCAAGGTCTCTGCGGTCTCCAAACCGGTGATACCACCGCCGATGACAGCAACTTTGCCCTTGGCTTCTTTTCTTCCCAAAAGAACATCCTCCGCTGTCATCACGTTTGCACCGTCAATGCCGGGGATCTGCGGGATGATGGGTGTGCCGCCGGTAGCCAAAAATACGCCTACGGGATCTATGGCCTTGATGCTTTCCACATCAGCTTCCGCTGACAGACGCACTTCGATATTCTCATCCTTTGTGATCCGTGCGATCAGGGAATCCTTATAAGCTCCCAGTTTTTCTTTTAACAGAGGCTTCTCCGCCACATTCAGCTGGCCGCCCAGACGGTCTTCCTTTTCAAACAGAACAGGAGCAAATCCTCTTTCGCTCAGAGTCAGCGCTGCCTGCATGCCGGCAGGGCCTCCACCGATGATGGCAACCTTTCTGCCCTTTCCATTCTTTACAACATCTGCATATTCCACTTCACGTCCGCAGCGAGGGTTAACCGCACAGCGAATGTGATTTCCGGAGCTTAAGCTGCCGAAGCAGTAGAGACATCCGATACACTTGTTGATCTCATCCGCACGACCAACTTTAGTCTTGTTCACCCACTGGGGATCCGCCAAGTGTGCACGACCTAAAGCCACAAAGTCGCAGACATCCGTTTCCAAAAGCTCTTCTGCCATATCCGGATCCTTGATGTTGTTGGCTGCGATCACAGGAATGGAAACCGCTTTTTTCACTGCGGTGCCCAGATGTCTCCTCCAGCCCTGTGCAAAGCTGGCAGGCTCTACAATGGTTGTGGAGCTTTCGTAAATTCCGCTGGATACATTGATCACATCGATACCGAAGCTTTCCAATGTACGGGCGATCTTTACACCGTCTTCCAGTTTCAATCCGCCTTCCACGAATTCATCCGCACTGATACGTGTGGAGATCACGAACTTGGGACCGCACATAAAACGGATACCCGTAATGATCTCTTCCATGATACGGATCCGATTTGCAAAGCTTCCGCCATAGCGATCGGTACGTTTGTTGGTATAAGGAGACAAAAATTCATTTAACAGATAGCCGTGGGCCGCATGAAGCTCTACACCGTCAAAGCCGGCCAGCTTTGCGAATACAGCACCGCGGATGAAGGCTTTTACCAGATCCTGCACTTCTTCTGTGGTCAGTTCTCTGGGCATCTCCTGGGTTACTTTACACATCACGGGGCTGGGCGCCACGATCTGTCTGCCGCCGATCATGGAAGACTTGTTTTCTCTTCCGGGATGCTGCAGCTGTAAAAAGATCTTGGTTCCGTATTTGTGCACTCTTTCCGCCAGGCGCTCCAAGCTGGGGATCTGTCCCAGTTCATATGCTCCCAGCTGGTTGGGAATCGCCGTTCCGAACATAGGCTCGATCCTGCAGATCTCCGTAATGATCAGACCAACACCACCCTTTGCACGTTCCTCGTAGTAACGGATGATGTGTTCATTGGCTTCGCCGTTCTGTTGTGCAAGGGAAACACCCATGGCCGGCATGACCACGCGATTCTTAAGCTTTAAAGAACCGATCCTTCCCCTGGTAAAAATTTTTTCGTATGCCATTTGTCATACCCCTTTCCTCACTGTAGTTTTCTGCATTTGCCGAATGTACGCAGTGATCCTCCATTCGGTCCTCTAGGGGTATTATAGAAAGTATCGTCGGATCTTCCTACGGCCCTGTCGCATAAAAATTTTATTAGGGTATTGTGCGCCGTGCACAATCACATTATAATGACACCATGGATTACGAATCGAATGAGATGCGTGAGCTTTTGACCACGCAATATGACGCTACCGTCAGCGAAAACCAAATACAGATCTCCCCGGAACAGTTGGAAAACTACGTCCAGGCCATGGCACAGATGCTGCTGGCCGACCAAAAAAAAGAAGAGACGCAAACGACCTACGAAGATACCTATCGCAGCGTGTTTGCGCCTCTTTATGAAAGTGCGGATTTCCACACCCTATTGGAAAAGACCGCCCGGTTTATGGAGCGCTCCATCGTTTTGATCGACCTGGGATTTCATGTCATCGACTATTCCAGGGAGGTTAAGGTGACGGACGCCCTGTGGACCAGCATCATACATCGCGGTTATTGCAGCTATGAGTTTATCACTGCCATCAACGAGATGCTCCCTGCGGACCGGCTTCCTAAAACGCCGGAAGCATTTACCGTCACCTGTCCCGTCTCCGACGAGATCAAGCTCTGCAGCCTTTTGTTTTACAAAAAGCATCCCATCGGCTACGTCATCTTATTGGATAACAAAAAGGGGATCCTCCCTTATCACCAGCAGTTTTTGCCTCGCATCAGCAAAAAGCTGGCAAAGGCCCTGCGATACCATGAGGAGTACAGCGATCTTTTTACCAGCGCCACCACGGAGATCCTGACCAATCTTTTAGGCGGCAACACCTTGGAGGACGACGAATACCTTTTGTTGTCAAAGACGCTGCAGATGCCCGGTACCTTTCGCATGTATCTGATCCGGGGACACTACAATACGGTGCACGACGCCTCCTATCTGCGTAACCAGCTGCACAACTTCCCCCAGTTGCAGTATGTCTTCATCTACCATAATTACATCATCGCCATCGCCCGTACCGAAAAGGACGCGGAGTTGCGACAGGCATTTTTAGCCACCTCTTTGCGGGAACAGGTTTACGATATCGCCTGCAGCAATGTCTTTTTCCGTATTGAGGATATTCCCGCCCAATATCGACATACCAAGGCCTCCTTTGCCCTAGCAGGTAAGCTGGGGCGGCACGAATTTCTCCATTCCTGGGAGGAATATGAATTCTATCAGGTACTCAATGACTGCAAGGACAAAAATGAGCTTTTATGCTATGTCCATCCCGCAGTCTACACCCTGATGGATTATGACAACACCAAAGACGGACAGCTTTTGCCCACTTTAAAAAGCTATATCCGTTGCGGTCTACGTATCAAAGACACCGCCGCCGCTTTGTATGTACATCGGAACACCCTGACCTACCGACTCAAAAAAATAACGGAACTCACCGGCATCGATCTGGATGATATTTCCGAGATCGTTCGCCTGGATCGTTCCGTTAAGATACTGGAGTTTATGGGGTAAGCTAGGGGCGGTTTTATTCTCGCTCCGACATATCCGTGCAATAGTCTGCTGCCTGATCGCATAGGCAGATATGCCTGAGGTATGCTTCCGCCTCAGAAGCATCCGTAGCATATACTTTAAAGAGCTCCTCTTTGGAGGATATGCCGTTCTTTTCCATCAGTTTGGCACAGTATTCCTCAAACTCCTCATCCGTCACTTCAAGGTTTTCTTTTTTCGCGATGGCAAAAAACACCATCTCGCTTTCCATCCCCTTTTCAATGGACTCCTTCAGTTCCTTTTCGAACGCATCCTTTGTGATACCGTAATAAGAGGACAGAAAACTCTCAAATGCACTCTCGCCTCCGGCAGACGCGACGTAAGAGCTGATATTTGCATTTACCCGATTTTGTACCACGTCCTCCGGATAACCGCTTATGGTGGCATTTTCCGTCACCTTTTGGATCACGGCAGCGCGAAGGTCTTTTACCTTTTCTTCCGCCTTTTTTTCTTCCAGTTCCTTTTGACACTGGGTCTTAAACTCATCCAGGGTTTTTACATCAAAATGCTCCGCTACATAAGCATCATCCAGATCTTCCACCGTCATGGAAGGTTTGGCGATATAGTTGATCTTAAACTCAAAGACCACCGTCTGTCCCGCCAGATTCGGCGCGCCGTAATCCTCCGGAAAGGACACTTCGTAGGAGACGGTCTCTCCCACCTTGTGTCCGGGAAGGCCGGCTGTAAATCCGTCGATGAAGCCGGTTCCCTCAACGGAGCAGTTATTCATCACATCCAAAGTCTGATCCGTGGCAGCGCCGCCGTCAAAAGCCACGCCGTCCTGGTAACCGGTGTAATCCACGTTTACGATGGAATCTTCCTGCACTTCCGTTTGATTATCATCCTTTTCATAGCCCACGTCTCCCAGCTTTTCCTGCATATAAGCGACAAGCGCCTTTTCATCGGTGGAATAGTCTCCCGAAACCGATACCTTGACTCCCAGGTATTCCCCTAAGGTCACATATTTTTCCGGATCATAGTCCACATCCATGCTGCCGGCTGCAGCCGAAGTGCTTTCCGGTTTTGCCTCTTCCGATGTCTGTTCGCTTTCCGTATTGCCTGCGCCACCATCATTTGCACTGCTGTCTTCTGACTTGCCGCCGCAGCCTGCCATGGTCAGTGCGGTCATCATTGCCAAAACTATACTCAATAATCTCTTTTTCATCTTCTCATCTCCTACACTCAAACTCCCCACATTCTATCACAGCAGATGCTCATATGCAAAACATACACCACGTTTTCAAGTGGTTGCAGAGTCTACCCTCATTGAAGTTTAAATCATATAATGTTAGAATTTACCGTGTATACAATCAACCTTTCCCTCTGCATTGGAGGTTAATTTTGAACGAACTTTCTCTTAAGGCCCACGGCAAGATCAACTTAGGCCTGGATGTATTAGGCCGCCGCGAAGACGGCTACCATCTGGTACGGATGATCATGCAGACCGTCAGCGTCCACGATCGGGTCAAGCTTCAAAAAAAAGATACTAACGACATCACCATGAGCTGTGACGATGCGGCTCTTCCTACAGGGGATGACAACCTTTGTATCAAAGCCGCAAAGCTTTTGTTTGACGCATACCATCTGTCCGGAGGGTTGGACATATCTTTGGAGAAGCGTATTCCCGTAGCTGCCGGAATGGCCGGGGGCAGCACGGACGCCGCAGCAGTTTTAAAAGGGATCAACACGCTGTATGATCTGGGACTTTCCGTAGAGCAATTACAAAAACACGGACTTACTCTGGGCGCGGACATTCCTTATTGCATCATGGGTGGCACTGCTTTATCCGAAGGCATCGGGGAAGTTTTAAGTCCCCTTTCCCCTATGCCGCAAACGCCCCTTTTGATCGCAAAGCCGAAGATCGGCGTCTCCACAGGAGCCATCTATAAGGCGCTGGATTCCCTAGAAAGCTACGAGCATCCGGACATCGACGGACTCATCGCAGCAATCTCCGCCGGGGACCTGGAGTTACTGTGTCAAAAGATGGGAAACGTTTTGGCCTACGTTACGGAACCCATGGTGCCGGAAATCGAAAAGATCCGAAAGATCATGATGGAAAACGGCGCAACAGGTGCCATGATGACAGGCAGCGGTCCCACCGTATTCGGACTGTTTGAAAGCGAAACCGTAATGCATGCCTGCGCAGACGTCCTCTCAAAGACTGGCCTCTGCGAAACGGTCATCCCCGGATATACCAAGGAGACATCATGAACATACCACGAAAAACCACAAAAGAAGATGCGCTTTCCCTGCGGGAAACCGTTTACATCTCCCTGCGGGATACCATCCTAAGGGGTGACCTTAAAGCCGGTGATCGCCTGATGGAGATCCCTCTGGCAGAAAAGCTCGGCGTCAGTCGTACTCCGGTGCGAGAAGCTATCCACATGCTGGAAGAGGACGGACTGGCCATCACACTGCCGCGACGGGGTGCACAGGTGGCATCCATGAGCGAAAAGGATCTCTTGGATGTAATGGAGATCCGTAATTCCATGGACGAACTGGCAGCCGTCAAAGCATGTGAGCGCATCACCAAAAACGATATTGACGAACTGCGCAAAAATGTAAAAGACGCCAAGCTTGCCGCAGACTTAAACGACATCGGCGAAGTTTTAAAGAAGGATGAAGAATTTCACGACATCATTTACCGGGTTTGTAACAATCCCCGGCTTACTGCCATCATAGAAAGCCTAAAGAAACAGCTGTATCGTTATCGATATGAGTATGTTAAAAATATTGACAGCTGCTTACGTCCACTGCAGGAACACTGCGAGATCATCGCAGGATTGGAAAAAAACGATCCGGAGTACGCCCGGGAGATCATGCGCACACACCTGCAAAATGAGGTGAGATCTGTCCGGGATGCCATCAAGCAACGGGAGCAAAACTAATGGAAGTACGGGATGTTCGGGTAAAATTTACCTCCTCGCAGGAGCAGAGCGGTCATCGTGATACACAGTCAAAGATCGTAAACGGGAAGCTCTATGAGCGTCGCGGCGCCGTGTGTCTGCAGTTCCGGGACGATATGGATACAGAGGAGATCGTATGCGTAGTGGAGGTCACCGATGCGCAGGTCGTGATCCGACGCAGCGGAGCCGTCAGTTCCGAAATGACCTTTATCCTTGGCAAGTCAGAGGAATTCCGACACAAAAACGCCTTTGGATGCGTTTATTTTTCCATGCAAACAAAAGAGCTTGAGACCTCGGTCACTCCCGAATCCCTCAAGCTCCGTATCGTTTATGATCTATCCAGCAACAGTACCGTCATCAGCACGAACACCATTATGATCTCCGCAAGCTGATCACTTGCCTGCTGCTTTTCTTTTCAACCAGTTGACAAACCCCTTTTTCTGTTCCGGCTTTTCGATCTTCGTTCCATGAAGTCCCTTCACAGATGTGATGTAAAGACCGCTGACAGAAGCCTTTACCTCTCGCTTTACAGGAACCTGATCGAAGATCTCATAATCACAGATCAAAGTCATCACCTTCGGTCCGATCTTCGCCTTTACGATGGGCATCTTGGAGCCTCTGGCATACCAAGGCATCTGGTTGATCATCTCCTCCGGCAATCCGGAGTCTTTTAGTTTCATTTTCTTTTTGTCAATGATAAGCATGGAAACGGACTGCGATATCTTTGCAGCAGCCTCATCCTGTTCAGCCTTTCTCTTTTCGGCTTTTTTCCCAAGGAAATAAAGGGTTATAACAGCGGCCACCATGATCACCGTGATCACAATGAGCACTATGGTCACCGTAGGGATTTGCAATAAAAACATGTATCCTTTCCTCCGTATACGATCTTAAGCGCGTGTCCTTTCTCGAGGCAGGCGCTTTGACATTTTATCATGTCGTTAGTGAAAAAACAATTCGAAAATCGATTACTCCCCGGTATCTTCTTCCGAAGCAGCTTCTTCCTCCGTTGCCGGTTCCTCTGTCGGCTCTTCGGTGGCCGGCTCTTCCTCTTCCTGTTGTGTTTCTTCTGTCTGCGGCTCCGGTTGGACTTCCGCCTCCTGTTGGTTTTGTGCGGGCTGCTCTCCTCGGGCAGCGTCCTCGTTCCGGTTTGTTTCCACAGTCTGCCGGTTGCTTACTTCGGTGGTCTGTTCTGTCATCTCACCTTTTTCAAGAGCTTCCAACGCACGTTTTGCTTTTCGTCCCAGCTTTGTGTCCGGATAGGTTTCCACCACCTTCTCAAAAGTCGCTTTCGCTTTATCAAACTGCCAGGCCTTTTGATATGCCTCGCCCAGTGCATAAAGAGCCTGCCCCTCGTCATAGGTTTCATCAATGGCAATGACCTCTTCATATTTTAGGATGGCTTCATTCCAGTCTTCCTCCCGAGCGGCATCTTTGGCCTCATCATAACGAAGAGCTGCGATCTGCTCGTTTATGGCCAAAGTCAGCATGGTATAGGCAGCATTTCCGTTGGTCTCCAACAGCTCCGGATTTACTTCCTGCAAGGATTCATAAGCCTTTTCATATTCCTCGTTATTAAAAAGATTCTGGGCGGCATAGAGCTTTTCGTAGGAGGTTTTGATGTCTCCCTTTCCTTCGTAGTTCTCCAGTTTTTTCTGGAGATTATCTAACTGCGCCTTTAAGGCCACCACGTCACTGGCGCTTCCCGCCGCTTCCTCATTTGCTTCTACCAGAGCGCTTGCTGCGGAGGAATTGGCATTTTGCCGCACATTGGGTACGATCAAAAAGATGGTCACCAAAAGTCCCAGCACCAGTCCGATCAGGATATTAAAGAGGCCTCCCCGGACATTATCGATCGTCTCGATCAGGGTCTGTCTGGGCAAGATCACCGAATCATTTGCCGTCTGATAATCATAGGTGTTACCCGTGGGGTGTTTCTTTTTCTTTTTGGTGGAGTTCTGCTCCTTTAGGATGGCCCGCACTTCCTGCATATAGCGAATGGTACGAGGATTCTTTACGTCCGTCTTGGATGCTTCGGAAAGCTCCTTTCTGGCATTTTCATACTCTCCGTCCTGCATATACAAAAGAGCTAAAAGTTGCCGGGCACGTACCATCTTCGCATTTAATCCCAACACCTTTTTCAACTGGATGCGTGCCAGATCCCGGTTCCCCTGGCGGCAGTACTCCACTGCCTGGTTGTACTTTTTAACCGTCTGATCCAGCTTATCCAGTGCGCCGGATCCGTGCTGGATCTCTCCCAGATAGTAATCCGCCAGATTATCTCTGGATTTAAGATTCTTACTGATGACCCACTCCCGCAGAGCCTGCACGGGTTCTCCGAACTCGTAGTATACCAATCCCAAAAGATTTCGGGCATCGATATTGTACTTATCGTACTGTAAAGAGCGGTTTAAGCTTTCTATGGCACCGGATAAGTCCCGCATACGAGCTCGCTGCAAACCGTCATTGTAGGCTTCGGCACAGCATTTCTCGATCATGCGATAAGCCTTTATATCCGCACCGCAGTAGGGACAGGTATCCTCATTATCTACGATTGTGTTACATACGTAGCAATTCATCCCTTACGTTTCCTCTCCAGTGTGATTTCTTTTAGGATATCCACCATATCCGTCAGGTCTCTGCTCTGGATCGCATCTTCCGCATCCGCTACTTCGATACTGGGTTTGAATTTTTTTAATTCTTCTTCAAAATCGATCATGGTTCTTCCTCACAACTTAAAAACTGTTCCGTTTCCTAGCCGTTGGGACCCAGCAGAGAAAAGGAATAGGGCAGCATATCGCCCAAAGTATATCTCTTATATCCCTGGCTGTTCCCCAAAAGAATGATGAAGTTTTCATCGCAAAACTCCCGCATCACCTGTCTGCAGATGCCACAAGGCGTACAGATACCGGTGATATTTCCTCTCTCACCGCCGACGATGGCAATGGCATAAAAGGAGTGATGTCCTTCACTGACTGCCTTATAAAAAGCAGTGCGCTCTGCGCAGTTTGTAGCGCCATAGGAGGAATTCTCCACATTACATCCCATGTAGATATTTCCGTCGGAGGTCAAAAGTGCAGCTCCCACCTGAAAATGAGAATAAGGACTGTAGGAGTTTTTCATGGCCTTTTTTGCATACTCCACCAAGCTCTCCTCCAGCTCTTTGGACAGCGTAATATGATCCGCCATCGATCATCCCTCCTGTTCTTTGATCAGTTTCACAACCTTACTGCTTCCCAGTCGATCCGCTCCAAGTTCCAAAAACTTCCGGGCATCTTCTAAAGAAGATATCCCCCCCGCCGCCTTGATCCCCTTGGAAGGATCCATGTTTTCTTTCATCAGGCGTACCACATCAAAGGTGGCGCCACCGGTGGAAAAGCCTGTCGATGTTTTGATATAATCTGCCGTAGACTGATTAACGGCCTGACACATACCTACGATCTCCTCTTCATTCAAAAGACAGCTTTCGATGATCACCTTCAGGATCTTGCCCCCACAGGCCTTTTTTACTTCGTCGATCTCATCAATGATCCAGTCCCAGCGGCCTTCCTTTACCCAGCCTACGTTCACCACCATGTCGATCTCCGATGCGCCGTTTTCCACCGCATCCTTCGCTTCAAAAGCTTTCACTGCCGTGGTGGAATAACCATTGGGAAAACCGATGACCGTACAGATGGGAAGTGTCTCATCCTGATCATCGATGTATGCCGCTGCGGGAGCTACGAAGGATGCGGGAATGCATACGGATGCCGTATGGTATTTGATCCCGTCATCGATGATCTCCAATATCTCGTCCCAAGTTGAATTAACTTTCAACAAAGTGTGATCCGTATGGGCAAGTAAATATTTCGTATCCATTGCAACGCCCCCTTACATAGCCGCCAAGCGAGCTTCCACGTCCGCCATCATCTGTTCGTATTTCTTTTGTTTTTCCTTTTCCTCGGCGACCTTAGCCTCCGGCGCCTTAGAGAGGAATTTTTCATTGGAGAGCATGGCCTTGGAACGAGCCAGTTCCTTTGCCAGGCGTTCTTTTTCTTTTGTGAGTCGTTCCTTTTCCTTCTCGAAATCCACCAGATCTTCAAGGGGTACATATACTACTGCATCCGGGATCACGAAGGATACGGATTTCTCGGGGATATTGTCTTTTCCTTCCTGTACTTCCACATCCGATGCACCTGCCAGGCCCTCGTAAATGGGACGAACCGTCTCAAACACATTTCGTACTTCTTCGTTGGCTGAGGTGATGAACAGCTTTGCCTTTTTGGAAGGGGGGACGTCCATATCCAAACGAAGGGAACGCATACCCCGAACCAGATCCTTTGCCCGCTCTACCATTGCCTCTTCCTTAGTAAAATCCCACTCCTTCGTATACACCGGCCAGTCGGAGATCATGATGGACTCCTCCTCCGGATGCAGCGAACAGAAGATCTCTTCTGTTACAAAAGGCATGAAGGGATGCAAAAGCTTTAATCCATTTGTTAAAACTGTATTTAATGTCCAAAGTGCTGCATTTGCAAATTTTTTATCTTCTGTTTTATTATATAATCTCGGCTTAGCTATCTCGATATACCAGTCACAGAACTCATCCCATATAAAGTCGTATACCTTCTGTACTGCGATACCGAGTTCAAACTTGTCCATGTTCTCCGTCACATCCTTTGCCAGGGTGTTCACCTTGGACAGGATCCAGCGGTCCGCTTCCATCAGGTCTGCCGTATCCGGTTTGGTAACCGTCTCTCCTTCCAGGTTCATCATGATAAACCTTGCGGAGTTCCAAACCTTGTTTGCAAAATTCCGGCTGTTTTCCACACGTTCCCAGTAGAAACGCATATCATTTCCGGGAGCATTACCGGTGATCAGTGTCAATCGGAGGGCATCCGCCCCGTATTTGTCGATCACCTCTAAGGGATCAATGCCGTTGCCCAGGGATTTGGACATCTTTCGTCCCTTATCATCCCGTACCAGACCGTGGATCAAAACCGTGTGGAAAGGTGATTTCTTAGTGTGGGCATATCCGGAAAATACCATACGCACCACCCAGAAGAAAATAATATCGTAACCGGTTACCAGCACATCTGTGGGGTAGAAATACTCCAGTTCTTCCGTTTTTTCCGGCCAGCCCAAGGTGGAAAAAGGCCACAGGGCCGATGAAAACCAGGTATCCAACGTATCCGGATCCTGTGTCAGATGACTTCCGCCGCACTTGGGACAAACTTTCGGTGCATTCTCTGTCTTTGCCACAGTGATCTCTCCGCAGTCACCGCAGGTATAAGCGGGGATCCGATGGCCCCACCAAAGCTGTCTGGAAATACACCAGTCACGGATATTGTTGAGCCAATGAAGGTAGGTCTTGTCAAACCGCTCCGGTACGAACTTTAACTCACCTGTTTCGATGGCCTTGATGGCGGGCTTGGCCAATTCTTCCATGGCTACAAACCACTGAGGCTTTACCATGGGTTCAACCGTGGTATGGCACCGATCGTGGGTACCTACGTTATGCTCATGGTCTTCGATCCGTACCAGAAGTCCCATTTCATCCAGTTCCTTTACGATGGCCGCTCTCGCTTCGTAGCGATCCATCCCCTTAAACTTGCCGCCGTTCTCGTTAATGGTGGCATCGTCGTTTAAAATATTGATGATGGGTAGGTTGTGTCGCTTTCCTACCTCAAAGTCGTTGGGGTCATGGGCGGGAGTGATCTTTACCACACCGGTTCCGAATTCCATGTCTACATAATCATCCTCAACAATGGGGATCTCCCGATCCAGGAAGGGAAGGATCACTTTTTTCCCTACCAGGTCACGATATCTCTCATCCTGGGGATTGATGGCTACCGCCGTATCTCCCAGCATGGTCTCGGGACGGGTGGTGGCGAACTCCACAAATCTGCCTTCCTCTCCGGCAACCGGATATTTAATGTGCCAGAAATGGCCCTTTTGATCCTCGTATTCCACTTCCGCATCGGAAATAGAGGTCTTACAAACCGGACACCAGTTGATGATGCGCTCCCCCTTGTAGATATAGCCTTCCTCATACAAGCGAACGAACACTTCCTCCACTGCCTTCGAGCAGCCTTCGTCCATGGTAAAACGTTCTCTCTCCCAATCCGCAGAAGAACCCATTTTCTTTAACTGATTGATGATGCGGCTGCCGTAATCCTTTCGCCAGTCCCAGCATTTCTCCAAAAATCCTTCTCTGCCCAGATCCTGCTTCTCGATGCCCTGCTCCCTTAAGGAATCAATGACCTTTACCTCGGTAGCAATCGCCGCATGATCGGTGCCGGGCTGCCAAAGCGCATTGTATCCCTGCATCCGCTTATAACGGATCAGGATATCCTGCATGGTATTATCCAATGCATGCCCCATATGCAACTGTCCCGTGATGTTCGGCGGCGGCATCACAATGGTAAAAGGCTTTTTGCTTTTATCCACCTTGGCGTGAAAATATCCCTTTTCTTCCCAGTTTTTATACAGTTTATCTTCCAACCCCTTGGGGTCATATGTTTTTGCTAATTCTTTCATAATATCATCTCTTACTTTCTTTATAATTCACCATCAAAAGGGAATCTAAAGCATATTCCCTTCGATGGTTTACAACCTGTTATTATATCTTTTTTTCCTCTGTCTCACAAGGCAAATCAGCCTCTTTCGGCTTTTTCACCCTTCGGTGATGCACCGCTTCAGGATGACGGACGACGACAAATCCGGAACAGGGAACAATCTTCCCATCGTAATAGCGACATCTGTCTGCCTTTAAAAGTACAGCATCCACAGGTGCGAAGGGCACACATTTGGCCACCAGTCCATTAAAATGGGCCGCACTTTTGGTCACATCTTCCATTTCATCCGCATACAAAACCTTTGGCATACATGCCGCCACATTTTCCTGCAGGGCATATCCGAAAAGGTCAGGTAACAGGTCCTCCGGTTTTGCCTTGATGTCTTCGTGGAGAATGAAAAGATATCCCTCTCCTGCTGCCTCTAAGGCCTGGGTGATACGTGCGGAGACTACATCTTCTCCATCATGCTCCGACAACATAAGAACCGCGGATTCCGGCAGATCCTCATGTAAAAACTCCGTCACATAGGTTCCCGGTTCCGGGCCGAAATCCACCTCCGCAGGAATGTGTAAACGACGATAATGGGCCGCTATAGCCCGTTTCCCGGCATCATAGGCATAGCGCTTGGCATATGGACTTTCCGCCGTAGAGGCGCTGTGAGCCCGCCAATGGTATACAGGCCGCGGCACATGGGCGATACCCTTTGCCCTTTCCGTCAGGCGAAAGATCAGATCATAGTCCTGCGCTCCGTCAAACTCCGGGGAATTCCAGTAACTCAGTTCCGAAAGCAGGGATCTCTTTACCGCAAAAAAATGGCTCATATAATTTAAACCACAGAGCATCACGGGATCATAATCCGGCTTAAAGAAAGGATCAAAATAGGATCGGCTTTCCTCATCCACCTTATCCTGATCGGTATAGACGATATCGATCTCCTCCGTTTTGTTAAATGCCCGCACCACTTCATAAAAGGCATCCGGCGAAAGCACATCATCGTGATCCATAAAGGCCACCACATCTCCCGTAGCCATCCCTATGGCACGGTTGGTGTTTTCTCCGATCCCGTAATTGCAGTCCAAAATCTGATGTTTCAGTTGCGGCAGCTTTTTTTTGTATTCATCCAGGATCTCCCGGATCCGTATGGTCTGTCCGTCGGAGCAGTCTTCATCCGACGCCACTGCCAGACATATCTCCATATTTTGATAGCTCTGGGACAAAATAGAATCCAGCATTTCCCGAAGATAGGACTCCGGTGTCCGATAGACCGGGATCACCAGGGAGATCTTCGGTCGATAAGAAAAAACTTCCTCGGACTGTCTGTTTAATTCCTCCGGCGTCGGCGTATGATCCTTAAGCCACTGCAAGTACGCTTCATCGCTTCCTTTTGCGGAATCTCCTTCCGAAAGGAGTCGGTGCAGAGTCATGCGGATTCCGTTTTTCATCAGATAATCCATGCCCCGATGGGCCTTTGGCCAAAAACCACTGCCCTTGGCATAGTACTCTTTTTTGTAGTCTTCATCGGTAAAGCGTGTGCTCAAAACCCCGTCACCGGATACTTCCACGGTGATGGGCAGTCGGGCGCGGATCTCGGATTCCGGAATCAAAATCTGCAGACGAAAGCCGGTCAGGGTACCCTCCTGCAAGCCAAAATCTTCATTGATATCACTTCTGGGAAATCCGAAGACCCGATAAGGGCACTCCTTTTTGTCACCGTCAAAAACCCGATACGTAAGGGGCTTTTGGGAGATGACCCAACCCACCATATAAAGGCCGTTTTCATTTAATGTATTTACTTCCGGATGAAATTGAAATTCTTTCATCGCCTTATCTCCCAAAGGGATCAGATCCAAAGCATAAAAAAGAGATTATGCTTTTTTCTCCGTATCCCGTTTTTCTTTAAAAATGCGATCTTTTGTATAAAGCTCATTTCATGCAGACGGACAAACCCCTCCAGGGTCTTTCTTTTTTGCTCCGGTACCCCGGATAAACTTAAGATCCCACGGGCCAAAGATGCCTTTTCTTCATAGAAGATCCGCTTCTTTTCCCCGGCTGACCGGTTACTTAGATCCGCTGCATTCCTTTTGATCTTTTCCGTAGTGTTTTCCGCAACTGCGCCTTTTTCGTTCCCGCCGTGCTGACGATAATACAAAAGCGGCTGGTCGCAAAAATCCGTCATGCCAAACACAGCTGCCGTCATCAAAAACCAGACGTCATGCATATAGATGCCGGATCGATCGGAAAGTTCCAGCCCCTTGTCCCGGCAGGTGCGGTTTAATACTATGCTACAGCCGGCGGCGGGATTATCGATCAGGATCTCACTAAAGGAGTGGTAGGTTCCATCCCTGTCAATATAGTTTAGGAAAGAATCCGAGATCACGGAAAGGCGGCTGTCGGTCACATACATATCCGAAAACACCGCCATGGGGAGCTTTTGACTGCTCTTTTTTTCCAGGTCCAAAAGCTTCTCTAAAGTAAACTTCATCTTTTCCGGAAGCCAGACATCGTCCTGATCCGCAAAAAAATAATAGTCTGCTTCCACAGAACTGATCAGGTGAAAGAAGTTTTCCTTTGCCCCCAGGTTCTTTTTATCGTCCCTTAAGATCACAAAGATCTCCGGATACCTCTTCTCATATTCCGCCAGGATCTCTAACGTGCCGTCTGTGGAACCGTCATCATGTATATAGCAGGTAAACGTCACCTCCTGCTGCCGAAGCAGGGATTCCAGCATCTCGGCAAGATAAGCTTTGCCGTTATAAGTTGAAAGCAATACCGCGTTTTTCATCAGCTTCGATTAAACCCGTAGGGGGTCTTTGTCCTTTTTTTAAATAGCAGATTGTCAAAAAACAGATCCATGTTCACAAACGAACTAAAGATCTTTCCAAAGAGCCCGCTCTTTCTAAAAGTGGCTTTATAGCGTATCATCCGCTCCAAAAGATCCACCTCGCCTTTATCCAGAGCCTTTGATCGGCGAAGGGGCTCCAAAAACTCCAAAACGGATGCATCTGTCTGTTCCGTGGATCCGGACAGATTTTCCCCGGTATAATGATGGGTATAAAGAGGCAGATCCACGTAGAAAAAAGTTCTTTGTCTGCCCAAAAGCAAAAGCCACAGAAAATAGTCATCCGCCCCGTTTTGGGAAATGGTGTTTTGGGTCCATTCAGCGGGAATGGCATCGACCCGAAGCGCACACTGCCCGGGGGATACGATCTGAGTGCCCACGCAAAGATAAGTGGATAGATCCCCTACCCTCTCCTTTTGGTAGTCCGTACGGTACAAAAGATTGGTTACGCTGGGGGTCTCAAAGTACGCATTGGATACGATCACATCACTGCCCTCCGCCACTGCCGTCTGTAAAAACGTAAGCATCGCTTCGTCGGTAATATAGTCATCCTGGTCCAAAAACATGACGTACTCTCCGGTGGCCTTTTGCAGTCCTTTGACCCGGGAGGCGTGGATGCCCATGTTACGTTCATTCTCTATCACGTGCCAATTGTCCTTTTGCCGATAGAGTGCCGGGATACCCACTCCAACCCCGGGAGAATCGTTTACCAGGATCACTTCCATGGCATAGTCAGTGCCACAGGATGCATTGCTTTCGGAAAGTTTTTTTTCATTAGCGAGCATCATTTCCAGATACTTTCCCAGATATGCATTTCCGTCAAAAAAAGGTGTGATCACAGAAATCTTCATAACCTAAAAGCTGGCCTCATATCTTTCCTTTAAAAACTTCGCCTTCAAAAACGCCGTGCCCTTTTTCCACCAGTTTTCCGGCTCAATGGAGATCACCGGAAGTTCCGTTACCCGCATGCCCTTTTCCTGCTCCTTTAAAAGCCAGGCGTTAAACAGGATCTCACTGACTCGGCCGTAGAGGCGTTTGTGAAAGGCAGACATGCCGGAGACATCGATCTTTGGCTCCAGCGCAAAGAGGATGTCAAAGATCCAGGAACAATACCGGTCCGCATACTCCCTTTTCATCAAAAACATATTGAACATATAGCCCCAGGTACGTCCATAGACTTTATCCACATAGGGCAGATATTCCGGGCAGCGCTCCATTACCAGCTCCCTGGCCAGTTCCATGTGGTTTTCATGGATCGTGTGATCGTAGTGGGAAAGCAGCGTCTCGATGTAATACTTTCTCTTTTTTGGCAGGATCGCATCCGCGTCCTTTAAAAGTGCATCCGCTGTTTTTTGATCCAGCACATGCAAAAGCCTCTGAGACGGATCTTTGGACGTCGTTTTGGACTTTGCCAGATATCTGCGATACTGCACCACGCCATAGGCATCCGCATCCAGATTTTTCCATGCCCAGTACACTGCTGTGAGTTCGCAGTAGTAGGGATTTCTCTCGGAAATACTTTCCCCCTCATCATCCCGTAAGTAGACAGGATCCAGGGATTCCTTCCCCACAGCTCCCACCTGGATGGTCCGATACAGGGGATCATTCGGCATCTCGTATAATTTATGTGTGGCGATCAATAATTTTGCACTCATATATAACAAAAAAGGAGTCTTCCCTTGCGGCGAAAACTCCTCATCTCCTCAATATCAACCTATAAAAGGGCCTACTCGTCTTCGTCTTCTTCATCCACAATGGCAGCTGCTGCGCCTGAAACGGCGGAAGCCACGACGACAACGGTAACGATCACAACCAGTAAGATCAAAATAAAAAAGAAAATCAAAAATCCTTCAGGTGTCATAACTATAAGCTCCTTAATAAAACCATCACATCAGGTTGTCAACCAAAGGTATTATACCACAAAGCGACGAGGAAAATCCACATTTATATGGTTTCGACGACTTTCCACGACATTTCTCCTAATCCGCATCAGAGGTGTTGCGCTTCGGACATCCCAAAGACATCCACTTTAAGTATGCGTTCATAAAGGGATCCAATGCGCCATCCATGACCGCGTCCACATTCCCTGTTTCCTCGCCGGTCCGCAGATCCTTTACCATGGTGTAGGGCTGCATCACATAGGAACGGATCTGGTTACCCCAGCCGATATCCGTCACTTCTCCGCGGATGCCAGCCTGCTTGGCCGCTTCCTCTTCCTGTTTTAACAGATACAGCTTAGCCTTTAACATCTGCATGGCCTTGTCTTTGTTCATGTGCTGGGAGCGCTCATTCTGACACTGCACCACGATCCCTGTGGGATAGTGGGTGATACGGATGGCGGAAGAGGTTTTATTGATGTGCTGGCCGCCTGCTCCGGAAGAGCGGTAGGTATCGATACGGATGTCCTCATCCTTGATCTCCACATCCAGATCCTTTTCAATATCCGGCATCACATCACAGGAAGCGAAAGAAGTTTGCCGCTTGCCCTGAGCATTAAAGGGAGAGATCCGCACCAAACGATGCACGCCTTTTTCGGATTTCAGATAACCATAGGCATTCTCGCCGTTTACCTGGAAGGTTACGGACTTGATCCCGGCCTCATCCCCATCGATATAGTCCAAAACATCCAATGAAAATCCATGTCGCTCTGCCCATCTGGTATACATACGATACAGCATGGAAACCCAGTCACAGGCCTCTGTTCCACCTGCGCCGGAATGGAGGGTCACGATAGCGGATTCCCCGTCATATTCCCCGGAAAGAAGGGTCTTCATCCGGATGCTTTCATAAGTAGCGGTAAATTCCGCAAAGGCTTCTTGTGCCTCCGTTACGATCTCCGGATCTTCCTCTTCGTTTCCCAATTCGATGTAGGCTTCGATATCCGCATACATCTCTTCCAAACTGTGGTACACGGCCACGTCATCTTTTAAACTCTTTAACTCCCTGGTCTTTTTGGTAGACAGCTCTGCATCATTCCAAAAGTCCGGAGCTTCCATTTCCCGCTCCAGTTCTTCGATACGGTGTCCCTTGTTCTCCAAATCCAGAGATGCTTTCATCTGCTGCAGAGGCTCCGCATAGGTGCACAACTGCTGCTTCAGCTGATCCAACTCTATCAAAACTAATTTCCCTTCGACAAAATCTCGATTGCTTTTGCTACCTGATTATCCTTGTAGTAATCGTACGTGTCGCCTTCTCCGGTATACTCGTACTCAAGCTCCACATCCGGAGAAATGCCCTTTTCATGGATACACTCTCCATCCGGAGTGTAATAAGCGGCCACCGTCAGCTTCACGGCGCTTCCGTCCGTCAAGGGATATGTATTCTGCACGACACCCTTTCCGTAGGTGGTGGTCCCCACCAGTGTGGCATAATCATAATCCCGGAGGGCACCGCTGAAGATCTCGGCGGCAGATGCCGTATTTCCGTTGATCAGAACAACTGCCGGCATATCCAGATAGGTAGCGGCATCAGAAGTGAAGTCCTCTCTTTTTCCGTTGTGGTCCATGAGATACACCGTCGTCCCCTCTCCCAGGAGATAATCATTTATATCCACCACGGAATCCACCATTCCGCCGGGATTGTCGCGTACATCGTAGATCATGGACGTCACGCCCTGCTTTTTCAGATCTTCTATCGCCTCAGTGAACTCTCCATAGGTTCCCTTGGCAAACTCCGTAATGGCCACATAGCCGATCACCGGATCACCCTTTGCGTCATTTAAGACACGATAGTCAACGGAAGGGACCGTAATGGTCCTACGGGTCACCTCCACGTCCAGTGTTTCTCTCCCGCGAAGGATCTTAAGACTGACATTGGTCCCCTCATCTCCCCGCACATGGGAAACGAATTCAGACAGTTCCATCTCGGCGCCCTTGTATTCGTCGGCGGAGATGATGATGTCGCCTTTTAAAAGCCCTGCCTCCTCGGCAGGAGAACCTTCGTATACATTAATGATGGTGACCACACCGTTTGTCTTGTTCTGAGATAACACGGCACCGATGCCGGCATAGACGCCGGTGGCATCCACCAAAAATTCACTGTATTCTTCTTTTGTATAATACTGGGAATAGGGGTCTTTGAGTCCCTCTACCATACCTTTTAAGACGCCCTCGGAAAGTTCCTCCGCAGATGCATCCTTATAGTAATATGTTTTGATCAGAGAATAGATCAAACCCATTTTGGCAGTGGTGTCATCATCCAATACCAGATTGGCAGAACGGAATGTCGTATTGATCAGGATCCCTCCGATCAGTCCGAGTATCACCGTTGCTATGAGAAATCCCGTTACCAGTCCTTTTCCGAAAGACCCCTTTTTCTCCTTTACAGCCGGAGTCTGTTCGGTTCTATTATTTTCGTCCATTTTAAACCTTCAAATGCCTCTTTAGTGTGAACCGGCTACCCACAAAACCGATGCCCACACCAAGCACCAGGGAAACCGGGATCAAGATCTGAAATACTTCATCCACGGGAACAAAGTCCATCATAGAACTCAATACTGCAAATTTTTCCGATACATAGGTCACGATCCTTCCGTACAGGAAGTATAAAAGTGCCAAAGGTATGGCGGAGCCGATAAAGCCGATGGCGATACCTTCCACGATGAAGGGGGCCCGGACAAACGTGTCTTTTGCACCGATAAGCTTCATGATGGCGATCTCCTCCTTGCGGACGGAAATACCCACCGTAACCGTATTGCTGATCAAGAACACCGCCACAGCGATCAGCACCACGATGATGGCAATAAATACCAGTGTCAAAAGGTTATTAAAGTCTGTCAGTACCTCGGCAGCCAGCTCCGACTGCTTTACCTCACGGACTCCGTCGATGCCCTCCAGGTAATCCACCAAAGTCTCCTGCATAGACACATCTTCCAGATATACTTCGTAGTTTGCATCGTTGGCCAGGGGATTATCTTCCTCAAAGCTGGCAGCCGCCTCTTCATTCCCTTCAAAATAATCTTGCTTAAAGGATTCCCACGCTTCCTCTGCAGAAACGAACTTCACACTGGCCACCTCAGGGCGATTCTGGATCTCCGCACCGATGCTGGCGATGCGGTCATCGGTAGTGCCCTCGTTAAAGAACACGGTCACTGCCACACCTTCCTCCGCAGACTGCACCATGGAGGAGAAGTTCACTGCCAGGGAATAAAACGTGCCGAACAAAAAGATACAGGCTGTCATAGTGGCGATGGATGCCAGCGAAAACATCTTATTGCGCCAGATATTGATGAGACCCTGTCTGAAATTATAGGTAAAGGTACTAATCTTCATCGCCGGGTTCCTCCTCATCACTTACAATGACACCCTTCTTAATGGTGATGACGCGCTTGTTCATCGCCTTTACGATGTCCATATTATGGGTAACCACCACGACGGTAGTGCCTCTTTGATTGATCTCATCCAACAGGCGCATGATCTCCCAGGCGTTGTGATTGTCAAGATTTCCCGTAGGCTCGTCCGCCAAAAGGATCTTCGGCTCATTCACCAGGGCTCTGGCGATGGCCACACGCTGCTGCTCTCCACCGGAAAGCTGTCTGGGGAGGGAGCGATATTTGGCTGCCAGTCCCACCAAGGACAACATCTGGGGAACCTTCTTTTTGATCTCCCGCTTGGAAGCCTCCGTCACCCGCATGGCAAAGGCCACATTCTCATATACATTTCGATCCTGCAGCAAGCGGAAATTCTGGAACACCACGCCGATGTTGCGGCGATAGGTGGGGATGTTTTTCCTGGAGATATTCCCGATATCCCTTCCGTTTACCATGATCTTACCGTGGGTGGGAGCCAGTTCCTTTTGCAGGAGTTTGATCATAGTGGACTTGCCCGATCCGCTCTTGCCGACGATAAAAACAAATTCCCCAGGTAAAATGTGCAGGTTCACATCGGTGATGGCCTGCACGCCTGCTTCATATGTCTTGCTGACATGCTCTAACTTAATCATACGCTTACTAAATCTCCTCTATGCGCTCGTATCCTATAACGATCAGACCTGATATCAGAAGTTCTGGTCTTCCATATATTTCATGTATTCCACCACCATAAGTGCAATCTTAAATGTAATGGCATCCTCAAACACCCGAAGATCCAACCCCGTGCTTTTTTGTAATTTATCCAACCGATATACCAGGGTGTTTCGGTGAATATAAAGCTGGCGGGAGGTCTCGGACACATTCAGACTGTTTTCAAAGAATTTATTGATGGTCACCAGAGTCTCTTCGTCAAACTGATCCGGTGTCTTATTCTCAAAGATCTCCTTTATGAACATCTTACATAAAGGAATGGGCAGCTGATAGATCAGACGTCCGATACCCAGGACGGAATATGCGATCACATCCTTTTCCCGGAAGAATATCTTTCCAACATCAAGCGCCATGGTGGCTTCCTTATAAGAGCGGGACACTTCCTTGATCTCCCCTACGATAGTACCGTATGCGATCCGGGGCGCATCCCCCTCGCTACGATCGGAAAAGGCATCCAGGATCACATGGGCCGTTTTTTCCACGTCCTCATAAGATCCTGTGGCTCCCACGTCCTTTACGACGATAATGTTTCTCTCATCCACAGCCGTCACGAAATCGGCACTCTTTAAGCCAAACAGGGTACGGATCCGCTCCATCTCGTCTCCCACCTTGTCGTTGCCGACTTCCACTACCAGGACTACTCTCCGGGCATCCACGTCCACATGGAGCTTTTTCGCACGATTATAGATATCCACCAGAAGCAAGTTGTCCAAAAGCAGGTTCTTGATGAAATTATCCTTATCAAATCGCTCGCGATAGGCTACCAAGAGCTCCTGAATCTGGAATGCAGCGATACGTCCGATGGTGGCGATGTCCGCCCCCTTACCGGAAACCATCACGATATATTCCACGTGTCCCTCGTCGGAAACCTTGTAAAAACGCGCTCCTAGAGCCATCAGGCTCTCATCGGAAGAAGCGGAGAACTCATCCACTGCCCCTTTATAGGATTTCGCATCTGCAGACGTGGTGGCAAGGACACTCCCCTCTGTGTCGAATACCGCAAAATCCATCTGCGTGATCTGCGAAAGACCGTCTACTGTTTTTTGAAGGATCTGATTCGAAATCATCCTCTTTCCCCCTCTCCCCTCTGTCAGGGCAGATTTTCCCTCAATACTTATACATTTTATACAATCTCGGGTAACGGATTTACTGCATATTACCCAACTACAACTCATAGTGTAATATAATTTACCAAAAATTGGAAGTATTTCTTTGGGTTTTTTTATGCAATTTATCCTTATTCTAAGTAGGAAAAGGCTCTGTGAATTTGAAATGCACTATTTTTTCCGACAATTCAATATTATGACAATATATTACAGAATTTTTCCGTAATATTACAGCAGGTGTAATACACTTTTTTTGTCAAAGGTTTTTTATTTATGTCTCTATTTTTATATAATAATCACAAAACATTTGTTTCAAGAATAATGTGAATATCTGTGGATAATGTGGAAAAATCGTTTATAACACATAATTACGTCACTTTTTAATTAGGCTGCGAAATCAATTTCTGTGGATAACAGGGAAGTTATCAACGCATTAGATCCGCTTTTCTTTTTTTTGTGCAAAATGAAGAAAAGTCAGTTTGCATTTGCATTTTTATTTTTCAGTAATTTTTAACTATGAAGCCAGTCTGTCCAAAAGCCGAAAATAAAGAAAGGGTTCCCGATCATTCTCGGGAACCCTGTATTATCTTTCCTATTAGAAGATTCGACGTACTGCCAGGATCTGTCGATAGTTTACATCGGAGTATTTAATACCCGTACGAGGAGTGGATGCATGAACGATCTGACCATTCCCTGCGTAGATGGCAACATGTCCGCTGTAGCAAACGATATCACCGGGCTGCATATCCTCCACTCCGACTCCCACGCCGACACTTCTGTCTGCACTGGAAGAATGAGGAAGGTTAACTCCGAAAGCTCCATATACACTCATAACAAATCCGGAGCAATCCGTTCCGTTTGTCAGAGAGGATCCACCGTATCTGTAGGGATTTCCAACGAACTGACTGGCATATGCTACAACCGAGCTTCCGTCTGCTCCTGCAGGAGCTGCATAGGTCTTTGTCTGTGCTGCGGGAGCCGGGGCAGGTTCTGCAGGCTGAGATGAAGTATTTGCGTTTCCATTTGCAGCGGCTGCTGCTTCCTGAGCGGCTACCGCTTCAGCTGCCTTACGGTCAGCCTCTTCCTCGGCCAAACGTGCCTCTTCCTCTTCCTTGGACTCTGCATATGTATACTCTGTGGTGATATCCACATAATCAGCGGAAACATAACCCTCGTCACCGTTCTCATCGGTAACCTTGATCCAACCATCTTCTGCGGTGGACTCATCGGTAACCGTAAGGCCATCGCCGTTGGGTACCATAGTCACTACTTCGGCATCTGAAGATGCATCGGAGCGAACATAAAGGGCATCCGCATCAACTGTCGCAACTCTGGTAGAAACCGACTCAGCCAGATCCTCGTCATCAACTACCACATACTCTGATTTAACATAGCCGGTGACATTACCGGATTCGATTTCTAACCAGTCACCTTCCTGACCTACCACCTTTGCAGCACCGTTATTATAAAGTTTTCCTAAAACTTCACCGTCTTCGGATGCGGCGGAACGTACATTTATATAACTGTCAACCTGCGCAATGGCGATGTTTGAAAAATCGTCCTGGGCTGTGGTTTCTGTACTCTCCTGGGCAGGGGCTTCAGCAGGTGTCTCCTGTGTATCCCCAAAGGCAACTGCAACTGCCTCTATATCACTGGATGAAACCTCAACCTTGGAAGTAGCTGTGGTCAGCATCCCTGCCATGGCCAGGTTGATCCCTGAAAGGGTCGTATAAGATCCGACTTCTGCGGTGGCTTCCACGTTTGAAGAAAGTGCTGCGGTAGCTCCTGCAAAGGGAGAAGCACTAACGGGTGTCGAAATGGCTCCGACTAAAACACTAGCCGCAAGTGTGTATGACGCAATTTTGATTTTGCGATTACGATTCATCGGTATCAAGCTCCTTTTCGCTTCTGTAATAATTGTTACGAATTTGTTACAACTTGTTACCGTGTCATTGTAACACCCGGAAACGGGACTGTCAAGCCGCAGTTTTGTGTAGTATTTGTGTCCGTCCGAAATGCAGTCATACAGCTATTTCTCAGATATTATCATAATGTTACAAGATATTTCTCAATGGAGGTGATGGCATTGGCTCCGTCGGCAGCCGCAGTGATCACCTGGCGAAGCTGCTTGGTACGAACATCCCCTGCGGCGTAGATGCCGGGAATGTCTGTTACGCAATCCTCACCGGCAATCAGATACCCGCCCTCATCCTGTTTGGGAAGGCCCTTTATATTGGAGACATTGGGTACGATGCCCACTGCCATAAATACGCCGTTTACAGGCAGCTCGCTTTTGTCGCCTGTCTTTTTATTGGAAAGGATCAGCTTTTCCACCGCATCCTTACCTACGATCTCATCCACCACCGTATCATAGATGATCTCGATTTTTTCGTTGGCTTTTACCTGGTCCTGCAGGATCTTTGCTCCACGGAATTCATCTCTTCGATGGATCAGATATACCTTCGAAGCAAATCTGGAAAGGTAGATAGCATCTTCCAAAGCCACATCTCCACCGCCTACCACAGCAGTGACCTTATTTCTGAAAAAAGCTCCGTCGCATGTGGCACAATAGGAAACCCCCATACCCGTAAGTTCCTCCTCGCCGGGCACCATCAGTTTGCGATGATCGGCTCCTGTAGCGATGATCACGGTCTTGGTCTCATATTCCTCACCCTCTACGGTCTTTAACACCTTATGTCCCTCTTTTTCTGCAATCTCCGCCACACGACCGGAAGCATATTCCACACCCAGAGCGTCCGCATGCTCTTTCATCTTGTCACCCAGGTCAAAGCCGGAGATCTTCGGTAATCCGGGATAATTGTCCACTTCATAGGTAGATGTGATCTGTCCGCCCGCCATGGGACTGTCCGCCAATACCAACGTAGAGAGACCTGCTCTCTTTCCGTAAATAGCTGCTGCAAGACCTGCCGGTCCGTTTCCGATCACAATTACATCATAAATCATATCCTACCTCTTTTCTCAGTCAAACAACGGGTTTCTTTTTATTTTGTAAAATTAGATTGCGTACAATTTAATTATAATTTACACCCGTATTCTTTTTTTGTCAACAGGTCGGGCAAACTTTTTTAATCCGCACATAAAAACCTATGACGGATCTCCTTCGGGAGCAGCCTCGGTAAAAGCAGAAGGGATGCGTACAGGATCGCCGTATTCACCGGGAACATGATCAGCGTCTTTAAGAGACGTGCTGAAAGGATGGCCCAGAATCCCTGGCCGTACAAGATGGAAAGGTTGATGGTGTTTAAGAAAATGCTCCGTACGACAGTTACGGTAAGTTCCGCCAGGATCGTTCTTGAAACAGTGAGTTTCTTCCTATAAAAAAAGAAACCGTAGATCACACCTACTACAATACTTGAGATGGTAAACCCGGGGAAATATGCTCCGGTAGGTTTTACCAGATACCCCAGTATATCTGCTAAAGCTCCGATAACTCCCCCAACAGCCGGGCCAAACATGGCACCGCCTAAGGCAATGGGGATAAACTGAAACCGGATCTCGATCAGCTGGGTCAGGGGCAGTTTAAAAAAGCCCAATACCGTGGCGATAGCTACCAAAAAAGCAGACACCGTCAAAACTCTTACATCTTTGATTTTTTCCATAATAAAACCTCCTTATGTTTTTTCCTACTTCTACATAAGGAGGCTTCTATCTCTTTATGTAACAGCGGGATGCGACGATAAAACCGCAAGCGCTTCTTTTGCTTTTCGTCCGACTATCAACTCCCTGTATAATCGGCACTTAACGCTTTACCGTCTACTCTGTATTTCCAAATTAATATATGCCTAAGCTATGAAATTGTCAATAATTTCGGTTGGCCAGCATATCACGATTAAGATGAGTCACCTTATAGGGTTTCCCATCCACTCTCACCTCGGTAATGGTCAAGACCGTGGAGAACTGGCTTTCTTCCATGTAATTGTCGTGTTCCACGGGAAGGCCGTTTTGCAGGCTGTTGATCAGCCGAATGGTGGGCGCACCGTAATTGGGATTGCACTCCGTATCTACCGTGATCTCTCCGGACAAGGTTTTTAAGAGTCCGTCTCTGGTGGCATCAAAGGATACTACCAAAACCTCTCCATTCTGGATGTGTTTGCCGGGACGCATCCCCCGCTCCTTTAATGCCTCGATGGCTCCCAAAGCTTCCGAGTCGTTTTCGCAGTACACCACATTGATGGTATCGCCAAACTCCGCAAGCATTCGCTCCATGACTTCCTTGCCCTTGGCCTGCACAAAGTCTGCGTCCTCCTGAGCGATGATATTCCAGCCACAGGCATCTGCTTTTTCTTCCAACGCCTCTGTCCGACCGATCTGTGCCGAGGAGCCTACGGTTCCCTGGATATGGGCGATATTGACCTCGTCCTCGTACTCGATGGATGCTAAGTATGCTTCCAGCCACGCACAGGCCCGATCCCCCTCCAGGCGGAAATCACTTCCTATCCAGGCCACATAGACGTCGTCATTCTCCACATCCACACGCCGATCCACGATGATCACGGGAATGTTTGCCTCCGATGCCTCTTGTAAGGTGGCATCCCAGCCTGTCTCCGTAATAGGATCCAGCACAATATAATCCACGCCGGAATCCACGAACTTTCGCATGGCCTTCAACTGGTTCTCCTGCTTCTGCTGTCCGTCGTCCATCATCAGCTTATATCCTGTGGACTCGTTAAAGGCGCTCTGCATGGAAGCGGTACTGGCAAGCCTCCAGTCGGACTCGGCACCAATCTGGGAAAAGCCCACCGTCACCGTCGCCGGAGCCTCTTTTTTAACCTCTTCCTTTTCCTCCCCGCACCCGGCGAGAGAAAATGCTACGGTCAGTGCCAATACCGATGATATAACACGTTTTATGATTGTCCGATAGTCATTTCTTTGTATCATATTCTTCTGCTTTTTATATTTGGTTTCATTAGCTTCAACCCATTATAAACAAAGAATCTCACAAAAGACAACCTCGTATGTCCGGGTGTTTTTGTGAGATTCGTAGTGTTAAAAGAATTGTGTGCCCTTTTCTCAAGCCTTCTGTTTTTCACGGATCGCAGCAAAGATACTCTGGATCACGATGAATACAAAGAGCAATGCGGCCGTCAAAATGTTGGGCCAGGAGCTGGCCAGTTTTCCGTTGGTCTTTACGATGGATGAAATGGTACCGTTGATCAATACACCGAAGAAGGTACCGATGACATTTCCCACACCACCGGTCAGCAAAGTACCACCGATAACGGATGAGGAAATGGCGTCCATCTCAAATCCCGTAGCCTGCTGCACGGAGCCCTGCATGGAATTTAAGCAGTAGCAGATCCCGCCGATGGAGGCTAAGAAGGAACATAAGATATGTGCCTTTAACTTTGTCATCTTCACATTCAATCCCATCATGGCAGCGGACTGTTCGCTTCCGCCTACCGCATAGAGAGAACGACCGAACTTCGTATAACGGAGCATCAAAAAGATGATGAGCAAAACCAACAGAGCGATGACTACGCCAACACGGATGAAAGGTGCCATATAAACGCCCTTGTTATTTGTGTATCCTCCGAAGGGAAGGATGATCTTTGCATTGGCGATGTCGTAAAACAGCTGGTTCGTATCTGCTGTGATAGCCACCTGATCCGTACAGATCACTGCCGTCATACCACGAGCAAAGAACATACCGGCCATGGTCACGATGAAGGGCTGGATCTGTAAATAACCTACCAGATACCCCTGTACCGCGCCGAATACCAGACCGATGACAAGCACCAGTATGATCATAGGGATGGCACCGATGCCGTTTTGCATACCAACTGCCAAAAGCATACAGTCCATAGCAACCAATGCACCTACGGAAATATCAATTCCCGCAGTCAGCATAACTACCGTCAGACCACAGGCTACACTGATAAGTCCGGCATTTGTGATCATCACGTTCAAAAACGTCTGGAAATGTGTAAAGCCCTTGGCTCCATAGGCGATACATCCGCCTGCATACAGTACGAAGAACAACGCTATGGTGATCAAAAGAAGGAGGGTATTACTGTTCAACTTTGATTTCGTTTTCATCATGCCACCTCCTGTTGAAGAGCCAGCTTCGCTGCTCTGCGTTTTCTGAAGTATGCCTGTACCGGAGGTGCCTGGATGGCTACGATCATGATAACGATGATGGCCTTAAATACCGGCGCCTGGTCGGTGGAAACGCCCAAAGCATACAAGGTTGTGGTGATGGCCTGGATGGTATAAGCTCCGATGATGGAACCGGTCAGATTGAACTTACCGCCGCCAAGGGAGTTGCCGCCCAATGCCACTGCCAGGATGGCATCCATTTCCATATACAGACCTACGTTGTTGGGATCAGCAGAGGTGATACGGCTGGCCTTTACGATACCTGCCACACCTGCAAAGAATCCGCAGATCACGTAGGTCATAAAGATGATGGCTACAGAAGACAGACCGGCGATCCGGCTGGCCTTCGGGTTAATACCTACAGACTGGATGTAGGTTCCGAGAGCCGTCTTCTTTAAAATCAGAGCCGTCAGCACCACACAAACCAGTGCAATGATGATGGGGGTAGGAATGATCCCGGTGAAACCACCGATCTTTCCGAATGTATCGTTTCTTACATAAACGATCATGTTGTTATTTACCAAGAATCCGATGGCACGGGCTGCCGAGAAAAGGATCAGCGTCGCTACCATAGGCTGGATCTTTAGATACGCAACCAAGAATCCGTTAAACATACCGCAGACACAGGCGATGAGGATACCACCGATGACACCGAAGATCAAAGGCATGCGCAATTCCGTAACGGAAGTCTCGCCAAATCCTGCCAGCATCACGCAGCATACGGATGCTGCAAGTGCCATAACGGATCCTACGGAGATATCGGTACCTGCGGAGGATGAAACCACCAGCGTCATACCGATGGCCAGGATGGCTGCCTCACTGCCTCGGTTTAAGATATCGATGATACGACCGTAAAGGATGGTCCCGTTTCCTGTCGTATTCTGTAACGTGATCATAAAGAACGTAAAGGGATTATTCCCGTTTGCCGCATCATAGATGATGTTTACGGCCATAACCAGAAAGAGTGCCACTACCGGAAGTAGAAGCGGCCATTCTCTGACCTTCTGTAAAAAAGTCTTTTCTTTTTTCATTTACTTCTCACCTCCCGCGATCGCATTCATAACGCCTTCCTGGGTCAGGTCGCCGGAAAGCTCGTTCACTTTTTCACCGTCACGCATGATGACCATGCGATTACAGGTACGAAGCATCTCCGAGATCTCCGAAGAGATGAACATGATACTCTTTCCCTGTTTGGCCAGATCGATGATGAGCTTTTGGATCTCGGACTTGGTTCCTACGTCGATTCCTCGGGTAGGCTCGTCTAAGATCAAAAAGTCCGCATCGGTAGCCAGCCAGCGAGCCAGGATAACCTTCTGCTGGTTACCGCCGGAGAGCTGGTTGATCTTTGCTTCGCGGCTGGGGCACTTAATGGACAAAAGATCGATGAACTTGTCCGCAATGGCTTCCTGCTCCTTCATAGGGATGGGCTTTAAGGCACCCCGCTTTGCCTGCATGGCCAAAATGATGTTCTCGCGGATGGACAGATCGCCGATGATACCTTCTGCCTTTCTGTCATCCGGCAGCATTCCCATGCCCCTATTCATGGCATCGATGGGCTGTGCGATCTTCACTTCTTCGCCTTTTACTTTCAGCGTACCGGTGGAAGCTCTGTCAGCTCCGTAAATGGAGCGGGCCAATTCGCTTCGTCCGGATCCCAAAAGTCCGCCCACACCTACGACCTCACCTTTATGGATCTTAAGATCAAAAGGCTTTACGGTGCCGGTATGGCTGATGCCCTGGGCATCGATCACTACTTCGGCTTTATCAAAATCCGCATTTTCTTTTTCAATGGCTTCGAGGGCATCCAGATCCTTACCCATCATAGCTGCCACCAGTTTTACTCTGGGGAGTTCGGCGATGGGATATTCGCCCACGAAAGTACCGTTTCTGAGTACGGTGATGCGATCGCATACCGCATATACCTGCTCTAGGAAATGTGTGACGAAAAGAATGGAAACTCCTTTGGCCTTTAAGTCACGCATCAGCTTAAAGAGCTTCTCCACTTCCTCGTCGTCCAATGAAGATGTAGGCTCATCAAGGATCAGAACCTTACAATCCATATCCACAGCTCTGGCGATGGCCACCATCTGCTGGATCGCCAAAGAATAATTTTCTAAGTTTTGGGTGACGTCCACTTCGATTCCGAGGTCGTCCATGATTATTTGTGACCGCTTATTATAAGAAGCGCGGTCGATCGTCTTTAGTGCTGTCAGCGGCTCTCTTCCTATGAAAAGGTTTTCTGCCACAGACAGGTTGGGGCAAAGATTTACTTCCTGATACACCGTGGAAATGCCCACATTCTGTGCATCTCTCGTGGAGTGATTCTTTACGGGTCCATCGATCCCATCCATACGGATCTCACCAGCCTCAAAATCATTGATACCCGTAAGACACTTGATCAGGGTGGATTTGCCGGCTCCGTTTTCTCCCATCAGCGCATGTATCTCGCCTTTGCGAAGTGTCAGATCCACATTCTGCAAAGCCTTTACACCCGGAAACGTCATGGTAATTCCCCTGGCTGTTAAAATAACATCCTTATCCATGAGGGTTTCTCCTTTCTGATACTTCTTAAAAAGAAGGGCATCGGGAACTTCCCGATGCCCCTTTTAGTTTTAAACTAAATTGTTTGGCAGATTTTAGTACTGAGCTTCGATAACTGCGTCAGTTACTTCGGTCATGCTCTGAGCTGCACCGTCGATAGAGAAATCAACGATAGCGTCAGGTAATGCATACCAATGCTCTTCCATGTAGATCGCCTTGTCAACAGATCCGCCGGACTGTAATGTCTGGATAGCTTCCTCTACGAAAGGAGCTGCAAGAGGATTACACTCAAAGTCAGCGGTGATCTTTCCAGCCTGAACTTCCTTTAAGCCTGCTGTACAAGCATCGAAGGAAATAAGGATAACGTCGTTACCAGGACCATAAGAGATACCTGCGTTGTCCATAGCTGTCATAGCACCAAATGCTTCGTTATCGTTCTGGCAAACTACTACGTTGAACTTACCTGCGTAAGACTTGCAGTAAGATTCCATAACTTCCTGTCCACCATCTTCGGTGAAGTCACCGGTCTGCTCATCAAGCTTGTTCCAGCCATACTTAGCAACTGCTTCGTCAAAGCCTTCGGAACGTCCGATCTGAGCGGAAGCACCGGTAGATCCGGAAATAACGAGTACGTTTACTTCAGAGATGCCCTTTGCATCAACATAAGCCTTTAACCACTCACCAGCTGCAAGACCTTCGTTCTTGAAGTCGGAACCAACCCAAGCGGTGTAGTTATCGGAATCATCGATTGTACGGTCGATAACGATTACAGGGATACCAGCGTCAGAGCACTCTGTCAAAACGGTGTCCCAACCGGTAGCTACGATGGGGTCGATGATGATGTAATCAACACCGGACTCGATGAATGTACGAACTGCCTCTAACTGAGCTGCGGAATCATTGTCGCAGTCAACGAACTGAAGATCATATCCGTTCGCCTCAGAGAAAACGTCCTGGCAGGACTTTGTGGAAGCTGTACGCCAGTCAGACTCATGTCCAACCTGTGCGAAACCGATCTTGATCAGATCGCCTGAAGCAGCGCCTGCATCAGCAGCGGGAGCCTCAGCCTCAGCCTCTGCCTCAGCTGCGGGAGCTTCTGTAGCAGCAGCGTCAGAGCTGGTGTCAGCTGCGGTATCAGCAGATCCGGAACCGCCGCATCCTGCTAACATACCAACAGCCATAGTAGCTGCAAGCATTAAACCAAGTAATTTTTTCTTCATAATGATAAATCCTCCTTATAACGATGATAAGATGCCTTCCGTCATGTCATGTCGAAATCGAAGCAGTCAACGACAGAAGATTTCTACTTGATGTTGCCATATTAAAGAAAAAAATTGCATATGACTATGCAATTTTTTCTCTTTGCGGTGTTTATTTTTACGAAATTTTACGAAACTTTTTCAAAAAGTTTAAAATCTTAATCTAAAAGTTAAGAATTTTATTGTTTTGGCTGACCATCGCTCGGAGCAGCTCCCATTCCTCCTGTATTTACGTCCGGTTTACCGTCAGCATCTGGAGACACGGGATTTGGGGCGGTCTCATTTCCCGGAGGTGTCTGCATGTCCTGTGGTGTCTGCCCTTCCGGCCGGTTGGGCTCTGACGGTCGTTCTTCGCTGCCTTGCCCGCTTTCCCGGATTATTTCCTTATTGTCTCCGGAAGGTTGTCCCTCTGATGGGGGCATCGGCTTTTCCTCGGAGGGTACTTTTCCGTCTTCCTCGGGAACAAGCTGCTGCGAAGGCACTGTTTCGGACCGATTATCGCCATCCGCAGGCTGTTTGTTATCCTGTGAAGGTTCCTTTGGCGGATTATCCGAAACCTGTTCCGATTCTTTATTGTCCCGCAATGGTATCTCCTCTGAAGGCGGATTTTTCTGTTCCGCATTGCCTGCCTCTTTTTCAACGTATGCGCCGGTGCTGATGCCTTCTTCTCTTGCAATTTTTCGTTCTTCCTTTGTTGCGGTGGTAAGATTTACAATGGCACTGTCATTATGCGATTCAGCCACCCGTTCCACGGCCACCTTCGCCTCCTCTGTCAAATGCAGGTTCTTCTCCTCATTGTCCGAAGCTGCGTTTATGGAAACATCATTCCCATTTCCCAGATATGACTCTTCGTAAAGGATTTCCGTAACAAGTTCCACTGCATCGCCAAGGCTTTCCCGTTTCTTATGTCTTTCGTTGTATTCTTCAACAATGGCTGCAGCGTCCGAATTAATAGCCTCGATTTTCAGCACCTGATCCTGTCGATTCAGGGCCATTTCAAAAGATGGATTTATGTCCATGGAAACATACGCCGCAGGAGAAGCATAGGCATATCCATACCATCCGAATCCGGAAAGTGCTGCAATGGCGGCAGCTGTACCTGCTGCAATTTTCGTCATACGAGCGGATAGCACTTTCAGTCCCGATGCAGTACCTCCCGGTACCTCCACCGTATCGCCCACTTCACACGGGCCGGTATATTTTACGACAATACTGTCCTCTCTTAATACAGCAGCCACGCCGTCTTTTATTTCCAATACTACGGCTTTCATAAGGAAAGCTCCTTTCTTATATCCGACAGATACTCGACAAGATGCGGAAAATCTCCGTGAAGCAATTCCGCAACTGCCATGATATACTTCCGATGTCGTTCCAGTTTTTTTCTCGGGAGGCCGGTTAATTCCACAATCTCACCGATTGGCATATGCCTTGTTCGGACCATTTTTTCGTACAGTTCCCCCGGTCGCAAAAGACAAATCACTGCCTCCCGGCATACCGCTTTTGTGCGCTTTGACTTTGGGGAACAATCAATCAAGTCAAAAAAAGAAAATCCGTACACCTGTAAAAGTTCCTGTGCTTCGGCGATTTCATTCCGAACGGATTGTGCCGTATCGGCTCTTTGATGTGCTTCATCCGCAAGGGACACCATCTTTCCATAGGCTTCCTGCCCCGTTGAATTTGCCTCAAAGTCCGACTTGCCCTCAAAATCCATGGGGCTGACCGCAAATTCCGGTTTCATCCTGCGAGCCTCATCATATAACCGGCGGCGAATTACAATGGATGCAAAGGGAAGAAATTCACCCTTTGTTTCATCAAAGGAGTCCAGCGCCTCGCTAAAGGCCTCCATCCCTATGGCATAAGTCTCATCCGATA
Organism: Lachnospiraceae bacterium; assembly: GCA_024681985.1. GTDB lineage: Bacteria > Bacillota > Clostridia > Lachnospirales > Lachnospiraceae > JAILEN01. The sequence goes on from JAIKZU010000112.1 coordinate 52,956, forward strand.
TATCCGTATGTCGTCGGGTTACGCGGGACACACAGGAAAGAATAAACTCCCTGTGTGCCCCGATAAACCGATCTGTTCCTTCTTTGGACGTTTTTGCTTCCAAAGCCTCTCTTGTGGCTTTGTCCATTCTCTGCTCCAATCAAATTTACGGCAGATGCGGTTTTTCCTCATCTGCTGGTGGATATTACTATCTTTCATTATACAAAAAATATCAGGCAGTCACCACCCGCAGATTTTCATTCTTCTCTTTGAAAACCGTTATTTCACCGTGTACTTTCCGTTTTTCAATTTGGAAATGGTCTTGGCCAGGTTTTCCGTCTTTACGGTAATCGATTTCTGATTCCCCTTGTTATTTCTCGTGATGGAAACCGTTTCCTTCGTTCTTAAAGAATTCGTATTTACCTTTACGGTCTTTAAGGTTTTCTTTTGACTCTTAACTTTTAAATTAATAGTTGCATCGGTGTTCCCGGCATCTTCATAGATTTTTTCCGCCATGGCCACAAGATCCGTTTTGGTAATATTTCCCTTTGTTACGGATGCCGTTACCTTCACAGACGTCGTGTTCCCGTCTTCATCGGTCTCCACAACCACCTTCGCGGTATAGGTTTTTGTCTTCTCCGTAACTGTGGTGGTCACGGTGCCGTCCTCATTCGTTACGGATGTGGTTGTTGTTACGGATCCGTCGGAGTTTTTCACTGTTGTGGTACTTTCGTCCTCATCTTCATCGTCGGAACTCGTTGATGTGGAGGAAACTGCAAAAGCTGTGCCACCGGAAGGACTTCCGGAAGAGCTCACAGAAGATGCCGATGATGTGGTGCTTTGTGTTGTCGTAGTTTCAGATGATGTGGTAAACGTTTCACCACTCATCCCTTCCGGAGGTTCGCCCGGAAATCCGTTCATATCACTTGGCATCTCTCCCGGCGCTCCGTTTGGCATCTCTCCCGGCGTTCCGTTGGATGAAGAACCGCTTGATGAAGACGTCATGGAAATCGCTTCGCCCTCTGACTGCGTTCCGGCCTCATAGGCATTACCGTTTACATAGAGACTGTGTCCGTTCAGATTAATGGATCCGGATCCACAGGAAAGTGAAGTAACGAAACTATCGCCCGTCAAAGTCCATGCACAACCATCGGGAACGGAAACATACACACTTCCTGCCTGTCCGCTTGTGTTAATGGCACCACTGTAGGTGGAACCATTTGACAATACCAGATTCAGCGCGGAACTGCTGTCAACTGTAATAGCACCGTTCAATTCCTGCGCACTTGCATTCATGGTCACTTTTCCGCCGTTGGAACCGCTGCTGCCCCAAGGTCCTGCTGCCGCTAAAAGCAAATCTCCGCTTACAGTTGCAAGCGTTGCATTCGAAAGTGTAATGGTACTTGTAGTATTGGTCACATAAAACATAGTACCGTTTGCAGCTGACATGCTTCCGCCGTTCATTGTGAATGAAGATGTTCCGTCAGAAGCGTCTCCGGACATGGACTGGTAAAGCATAACATTCTGATACGTCTGACACTGTCCGTTCTTTTGGGTGTTGGAAGCAGTAACCGTACAATTGTTTAAGGTGACCGAATTACCACCTTCCACAACCACCGCTTCCGAAACATTGGATTGCAGCGACGCATTGGTTACTTCTATGTCTGCCGTGGAATAAATTGCCGGAGAACCGACGCCGGTCGTCGTGAAACTACCTCCCGTCACATTTACATCACCACCGCCCCGGTCGGAACGAATGGCCGCCGATGAGCCGCCCTGTGTCGTCACCGTCAAGTCAGAGGCATTCATGGTGGCTCCACCGGTGGTCATAATGCCGCCGGAATTATTTGCAGATGTATTGATTGTTACATCCGACACGTTTACCGTCGTTCCGCTTCCATAGGAAAATACACCGTTTGCATATGCTCCATTTGTTGTTACGGTTCCGCCGTCCATGGTTAAAGTCGCACCGTTGGTGGCAAGAACCGCCGCGTTCGTTCCATAAAAGTCAGCATTTTCTCCACTGCCGCTGCCGGACTTCGTAACCGTGGCATCCGTTAAGGTGACATTTGTCCCATCCACCAAAACCGCATTCTCGTTGGCTGTGGTGGAGTTATAAGAACCGGAAGTGGCACTTTGGGTAACGGTTTGTGCATACGCATACAAGGCTTCGTTCGTAAATGCACCTCCCGCAATCAGCATACCTGACATCACAATGGCTGCCGTTTTCTTTGCAAATTTGTGGGTTATATTTTTGTTTCGATTCATAAAAAAACTCCTTTCGTTCTTCTCCGTACAGGAATTATTCCTGTCACATTAAAGATTCGAAAGGAGTTTTATAAATTTTGGGGTAGGTTGAAAAATATTATTATCTTTTTCCCATTCCATGTTTCCGAAGATAGCGGTCAATTTCACTCAGACCATCGTCCGCCGAGTCTTCGCGCTTTGTCACCTCGTCATAAAGTGCTTTTTTACAAACGGTAACAAGTTCTTTTCTTTTCTCCTCGTCATACCAGGTGTCGATTCGTTCTTTTTTATCCGCCCCTTCGGGAAAAGTAAGATTGCTGAGGGAAAACATAAGCTGGGATGTTACCCGTTGTCTTGCGATTTGGAGGGACTCCTCATCCATCTTCTTTTCCGGATAGTCAAAGGCAAAGTCTCTCTTCGTTATATCAAATATCTCCGTGGCCTTCTCTTCCACGATTCTTGCTACATCATCCATAAGAAAACTCCCCCATAATCCGATTTTATCAGTGGTTTCCCACCGGTTACCTAAATTATAAAACCAACCCTTGGGAAAAGCAATTTTCAAAACCACACTTTTTGCACTTCCCCCCTTCCTTTAGTATAATGTGTAAGGAATTTTAACGACAATCGAGGAAAAGACATTGATAAAACTTTTTTTGGTAGAAGATGAGATCGCCATGCGCGAAGGCATCAAAAAGCATATTGACTGGGAGTCCGAGGATATCGAGTTTGTGGGAGAAGCCAGTGACGGTGAATTGGCCTTTCCCATGATATTGGAAAAGAAACCGGACATCCTACTTACGGATATCAAGATGCCCTTTGTGGACGGATTGGAACTATCCGAAATGGTACGCCGGGAACTGCCGGACACCCAGATCATGATTCTGTCCGGTTATGACGAATTCGAATATGCGAGAAAGGCGATCTCTTTAGGCGTCACGGAATATATATTAAAACCTATTGCTCCTGCCGCTCTTCTGGAAAAGATCAAGCAGGTGCAAAAAAAGATCGAAGAGGACAGGATCCACCAGAAGCATTTGTCCAATGAGGAAAAGGCAGAGACTATCGAGCAGGATCGGCTGAAGCTTTTCTCTGCACTGGTGATGAATACCATGTCCATGCCGGACATCCTGTCCCAGGGGAAGGACCTCCATATTGGGTTGACGGGTCGCTATTTTGCGGTGGCACTGTTTTCCTTCCGGGTGGAGGGAGAAAAGGAAAACGATTATTCCGAGGTCCGCAACCGCTTTCGTCTGGAGCTGGATGAAACCGTGGGGGCTTATGAGAACTGGTATGTCTTTGATCGGGAGGAAAACGGCTTTGCCCTTTTGGGAGTAGGATCCGATGAGGCGGACTTCGCGGATGAAGTACCGGAAGTCGTGGATGAGATCACCGCATTGATCGAGGATACGGATCATGCCTCCTATTTCATGGGCGTCAGTACCATCGTGGACCGTTTAAGCCGTGTAAAGGATGCGTATTACGAAGCGAACCGTGCCTTTTCCAAACGCTTTTTGATGCAGCAGAATCAGGTGATCTATGCGGACGAAGCAGCGGAAAAAGAGGAAGAGGACGAAAAGGCCGTAATGGATCTGAGCGTCGCTCTGACCAACGAATCCGCAGGGCGGACGGTGGAAAGTTTTTTAAAGACCGGTACTTTCGACGAGATCGCTCCCTTTGTGGAAAACATTTTCGAAAGCATCGGAGAGAAAAACACCTCTTCCGTTTTATTTGTAAGCTACATCACCATGGATATGTATGTGTCCGTGGCCAGATTCTTAAAAGAACTGGGATATGATGCGGCGGAGTGCATGCGGAAATTCGGAGATATCAATGAGATCCTTAAGGACTACGATTCGCTGGCAGTCATTATCGATTTCATGAAAAACATACTGACGGAAGCCATCCACATCCGGGATAACACGGCGGAGAAAAAATACGGGTCTCTTTTGGCAAAGGCCCTGTCCTACATCGACGAAAACTTCCGCTCGGATGAGATCTCTCTTAATAACGTGGCTTCTGCCGTCAATGTCAGTCCGAACCATCTTTCCTCCATTTTTTCAAAGGAAATGGGCATGACTTTCATTGAATATCTCATCAAAAAACGTATGGATGAAGCGAAGGAGCTTTTGATGACCACCAACAAGCGCAGCTCCGAGATCGCCTACGAGATCGGTTACAAGGATCCGCATTATTTCAGTTACACCTTCAAAAAAACAGTCGGCATGACCACAAAGGAATACCGTGCCAGAGGGGAACACGAATAATCCATGGCAAAGTTCATTTCCAATGTCACCAAAAGAATATCTCTCCGGAGGAAGCTGGCCCTCATCATCGGTATGATGTTCGTTCCCTATGTGCTCATCACCTCCTTCCTTTTGTCCAACATGGTGCGATTCTACGATGAATACAATATCATCGCGGAAAACATTACCATTGCAAACAAATACAACATTGAATTCAAGGAGCAGATGGACGCTGTCATGTACCAGATGGTCATCCGTTCCCTAAACAAAGAGGAAGTGGCGACCCAGCTGGGCATGAAGAATCCGGATGAGATCATCGGCGATGCCATGACAGCATTTGAGGAGCTGAAAAAGACCTCCTTTTCCGAGGATGCCATTTCCGCCGCCGGCAGTATCACCGGTCTTTTGGCCAATCTCCAAAACCGCGTGGATGACATCAATAAAAACGTAAAACTCTCCGGATACTACGATCAGAACGTGCTTTCGTTAGATACGGATATCCGGATTTTGACGGAGTTGGTGCAGGAAAAGATCTCCGAATATAACTACTACGAAGGTGCCACCATGGAAACTGTCCGGGCAGAGGTGGGGGAGCGTTTAAAGGTGCTGGTACAGATGACTCTGTTGGTCTTTCTCATCATTGCCGGCGTATCCTTGCTTTTGTCTACCATCATCTCCCGCAGTATTTCTTCTTCCATAGAGACTTTGGAGAACGCAGTAGAGGAATTCGGACAGGGAAACTTAAATGTTCGTACCAAGGAAGTGGGAGACTCCGAACTGCAGGCTCTTTATGAATCCTTTAACTCCATGGCCGGCGAGATCGAAGTGCTGGTGGACAACATCAAAAAAGAACAGATCAACTCCCGAAACCTGGAGTTGAAGCTTTTGCAGGCCCAGATCAATCCCCATTTTCTCTACAACACCCTGGACAATATCGTATGGCTGGTGGAGGACGACCGAAAGGAAGATGCGGAAAACATCGTCACCTATCTGTCCCAGTTCTTCCGTACCACCTTATCCGGCGGCCGGGACTTTATCCATCTGAGTGAGGAATTCTCACACATCGAGGCATATTTAAAGATCCAGTCTTTCCGCTACCGGGATATCCTTTCCTTTGAGCTGGATCTGCCGGAAGATCTAAACGATTACCTCATCATCAAAATGGCCCTGCAGCCCATCGTAGAAAATGCCCTGTATCACGGGATAAAATACAAACGTTCCATGGGAAAGATCACCGTCCGTGCCACGGAAGAGGACGATCACATCCTGATCCGCGTGGAGGATGACGGTATCGGAATGGAACAGAATGACTTAGAAGACTTGCGACAGGCGCTCTCCGAAGAAGGACGACCCTCCGAGCAGGATAAGGGCTTTGGCATGGCAAATGTGGCGGAACGACTGCGGATGAACTACGGAGAGACCTACGGCCTTACCGTAGAAAGTGAATATAAAAAAGGAACCGTCGTGGAAGTACGGTTCCCCAAAACAAAAGATTGATGAATCACATGGTTTACGAAAAAGGAGTGCCCCGTCGGGACACTCCTTTTTACAGTTATTTATTACTTCTGCGCCAGATGTGCATGGCTTCCGCTTCTTTGATGAGTTCGTCTCTGAAATCCGGATGGGCCACGGAGATGATCTTCTCTGCTCTCTCCCATGCGGAAGATCCCTTTAAGTTTACCATACCGT
>JAIKZU010000109.1 GCA_024681985.1 Lachnospiraceae bacterium
TACTAAGCTCCGTATCGTAGGATTCCATATCGCCGGACAATTCATACTCATAAAACTCTTCCTGGGAGATCAGCTTCTTAAATCCCCTTAGAAACTCCGCTTGCGTGATCTCGTAAAGCATCAAAGCCCCCTCTATTTTACAAAAAAAACAGCGAAAAGCCATTGCGGGATCAGGTAGCTCGAGCTGGAAAAAATGTCCATTCGTACTCCTGCAAGTGTCCGTTATGACTACTTAACGGACACTTACAGGTCTTAACGGACACTTAAGCACTTTTTCCCTTGAATTTTACCCGGATTTTTCGATTAAGTGTCCGTTATGGCGTTTAACGGACACTTACTAAAAGATCGAATCTTCGGTTTTTCAGCTGCAAAAATCATCATTTTTCGGTTAGCAAGCATAGACGGATGGTAAAAAGACGACGTCGCTTTTTCCATCCGTCAGGTGGGCTTCGCCCAAACCCCTCTGCCGTTGGCAGAGCTTTCGCACCCCGGGACTTTGCCCCCAACCCAACCCTTGAAATAAAATCTTCCTAGGGCGCTCCTCTCTAAGGCAACGTGGGGTGATGATTTCTTGCTCACGGCATGTTAAAATGGAGGCCATAAAGATATGCTATTATTTCGGAAAAGGGGACGTAAATGGAAAACTTTTCACTCGATACAAGGCCAAAAGATACGGCAAAAGATTCTCTGGAGATGCGGGTATCACCCATCTGCGAAAAGGATGGGAAAAAGTATGCCTATGTCACTTTTTCCGACAGGAAAAGAACGGCCGAAGGGGAGATCCCCAAATGTGTCATCCTTTCCAACGATGGCTTTACAAAAGAAGAGGTTTACGAACTGGAAGAATACATGGAACAGAATCTTAAGATGCTTAAGTCCATGGCTGCCAGCGTAAACCCCATTAAAGCGCTGATGAAATGAAATCGTTTGTTATTGCATCCCTATGCTCTTTAGATATGCTTCCACATAGGTCCGATACTCTTTCGGTGCATGAAGGACGGATTCCGCATGACCGGCACCTTCGATCAGATGGATTTCTTTGTACCCCTTGGTAACCTCTGCCATATCCTTGGAATTTTTGGGCAGAATAAAGTCATCACTTGCTCCGTGCAAAAACAAAATGGGCAAGGTATTATCCGAAAGGGCATCAATGGGACGCATTTCCTCCAACGCATAGTGAAACCTCATTTTCATGCCAAGAGAGGCCGCGCGAAGGAAAAACGCCGGCAAATGTGCGCTTTGAAAGCCACCCCGTAGGACATTTTCCAGATCGGAAAAGCCACAATCCGCCACCACGAAGTCCACCTGTGGTTTATATTTTAAACAAGTCAGCGTAGTCGCCGATCCAAGGGACTCTCCGTGAAGTCCCAGTATACGAAGATCCTTATAGCGGTTCTTCGTGTCCTTGATCAGACAAAGCAGATCCTTTGCCTCCAAGATGCCGTAGGTTGTGGGGGCACTTTCATTTTTGCCGTGTCCTCGGAGATCGTAGATGATGCAGTGATAGCCCAGATCCAGATACATGGCCGCGTACTTTAAGGATCCCATGCGGTTATCCGTATAACCATGGGAAATGATCATGTATTTATCGGTTTTTAGCGGATTTTGCAAATACTGTACATGAAGCTTGTAGCCCCCGTCTCCCTCTACCGTATAATCTTCTTTTTGAAGCCCCTCGTAAAAGGAGGTGTCATAGTGGTCGCTCTGCCATGCAAAGGCCTCCTCAATGGTCTGGCGCTTTCCGGTCATGACCATACCCGCAAGGCCCATCAGCAAAAGAAACACCAAAACGGCCAAAATCAGTATCACTGCTATACAAACCTTTATCATCTCCACATCCCCCTATATCCAATTTCTCTTCGTTTCCCTAAAGGAGCGATCGGATCGCATCCACTGTCTTTTCGTATGCTTTAAAAAACTCCGGCCAGTTGTTTTGTACATACTCTGCATCCGCTTCCTTGGCGGCTGTTTCCAGCGCCTGAGCCCGGTCCGATAAATCCGTGGCACCAATGGTTTTGGAAGTGCTCTTTAATGCATGGATCAGCACCGCAAAATCCGGCCAGGAGGCGCTTTCAAAGCTTTGTTCCAAACCGCTTTTCTTTTCGGCAAAGGCATCTACATAGTCTGACACCATTTCTGTGTAGAAATTCTCATCTCCCCCGCAGTAGGCCAGAGCTTTTTGCGTATCCAGCCCCTGCTCCGAAAGCTGTCGGATCAACTTCTTTTTATCGTTTTTCGCCGGGTCGTATTCACTGTCATCCCAGGGCGTAAACTCAAGGATCACGTCATCTTCGGACTCCTCCGAAGGCTCCTCCGGGGAAAACTCCAGAATATCCTCCGACGCCGCCTCCGGCTCCTCCTGAAACAGCTTCTGGGGAAGCCATTTTTTAAGGATCGCCCGCAGTTCGGGAAGTTCTACCGGCTTGGACAGGTAGTCGTCAAAGCCTTCTGCCAGATATTCCTCCCGGGCGCCGCTGATGGCATTGGCCGTCAGCACGATCACCTTGGTGTCCTTCGGAAGCAGCCCTTCCTCCTTCATTCTGTGCAAAGTCTCCGTCCCGTCCATTTTCGGCATCATATGATCCAAAAGGATCATATGGAAGGATTCTTTCTGCAGGCAGGATAGCGCCTCAAATCCGGAACTAACGTTTTTGGGTGTGATCCCATAAAGGCCGAGAAGGTTTGCCGTAACCTTTAAGTTCATTTCATTGTCATCCACCACCAAGATCCTGGCGCCTTCTGCACGCAGGGTCTCATCCTCCTGCTTTAAGTCAATCTCTTTTTGTGCCGTATAGTCGCCAATGGGAGTGTCGTCATCAATGATCTGGTGCAGGGTGAAATAGAAGGTGGATCCTACACCATATTCACTCTTCACCTTGATCTCGCTTTCCATCATCCGAAGGAGGTTCGTCACAATGGACATCCCAAGGCCGGTGCCCTCGATATGGTGGTTCTTTTCCTCATCCAGACGTTCAAAGGAACTAAAGAGTTTGGGTAGATCCTCTTTTCGGATGCCGATCCCCGTATCCTCCACTGCCACGTAAAGATCGATGTTTTTTCCCTTGCTCTTTTCCGCTCGGATGATCAGCTTCACATGGCCCTCTTCGGTATACTTTACCGCATTGGTCAAAATGTTAAGGATCACCTGGGAGATACGCACATCATCTCCGATCATGCTGCGGGGAAGCATCTCATCTATATCAACAAGGAGCTCCAATCCCTTGCTTTTGGCCCGTTCACTTACAGAGGCAACCAGATGATTGATGAGGGGCACGGTTTCATATACCACCGGCACGATCTCCATTTTACCCTCTTCGATCTTGGAAAAGTCCAAAATGCTGTTGATCAAGGAAAGCAGGGTCCTTCCGGCAGTCTGGATATTTGAGGAATACTCCAGGATCTTTTTATCCTCTGTCCCTCTTAGGATCATCTCATTCATACCCAAAACCGCGTTGATGGGGGTACGGATCTCATGCGACATACTGGATAAAAAGCTGGACTTTGCCTCGTTGGCCGCCACCGCCCGCTCCGAGGCGATCAAAAGCGCCTCTCGCTCATCCCGACCTCTTTTTAAACGTCTTAAAATAACGACGATCATAAAGATCAGTACCGCCAGCATGATCAAAAAGAGGATGGCGTTTAGGATGATGATACTGACAAAGTCACTGCTGATGGATGTGGGAGCACTTCGTACCACCAGATACCAGTCCAGGTATTCCACATATTTGGTCACTGCAAACTCATTGTCATCCGTATTCTGGTAGACATATTCATCCTTTTCACCCTCACCGAGAAGTCCGATATCCAACTGGGCTTTTTCGATATTGATATCTTCCGTATCAATCTGAACCAGGCCGCTTTCATCCACAAAATTGACCTTCACGTCATATTCCTGTTCGCAGGTGTTGATCAGCTCCTGCAGGCTCGTCATCTGCACGCCGACACCGCAGACACCTAAAAGATCGCCGTTTTCATCCACGATCCGAGCGTTGACAAATACGGTCCAAACACCGTTGTTTACCTCATCACTGTCCACGTCCAGATCGTAGGGCAGGCCGCTGTCCACAAAGATGGAATACCAGATATCATGATCATCATTTTTAGGATCCACGATCTTGTTTAAGCCCTCATAGGTGTAATATCGGCGGCTTTTTTCCGACACCAAAAAAACAGAGTCATATCCCAGATCCTTTTTTAAGTTTCCCAGGTAACTCTGCATGGTCTCCACCGCTTCGTCTTCGTCCATTTCCCGTTCATTTTTCAGAAACTTCACCAGAAAATCGTCCGATGACATGGTTTTGGAGACGACGATGGGCTCGTTTAAACTGTTGTACACAAAATCATAGATGCGATAGGCCAGCATCTTGTCGATTTCTTTGGTATTTTCCCGCGCCAAAAGGGTAAGGGATCCGATGGACACCACAATGGCAAGTAAAAAGCTGGCGCTTACCGCCACAATAATGGGATAGTTGCTCCGATCCCTTTTTTTCTCTTTCTCGATCTGATTTTCCATATTTCCTGCTAATCTTATTTTTATATTATGCTAATATTATAATAGACGCCGGTTGCCGGCGCCTATCAAAGTGACTCTCTTTAACGAAGGGCCGGCCGTACTCTTTTGGCTACCGCAAGAGCCAGCCCCATCTTTACAAGGTCCGGTATGATAAAGGGAAATACACACCATCCCAATACCGTTACCAGTCCAACGGCTCCGGAATCTCTGATATATACATACATAAACCAGGCGGTACCAAAGGCATAGCAGGCCAAAAGTCCCACCACCAGTGCCGTTATCTCCAGCCACAACTTGGGAGCATCTATCCTAATAAATGCCCGATAGATCAGTCCCATGGCCAGAAAGCCGATGATATATCCGCCGGAGGGTCGAAGCAGGGCGCCGATCCCGCCGGAAAAACCCGCAAATACCGGAAGTCCCACAACTCCCAAAAGGATGTAGAGTAAGACTGCAAAAGTGCCTCTTTTTCCGCCTAACAGGGACAGAATAAAAAATACCGCAAAGGTCTGCAGCGTAAACGGAACTACCGTAGGGATACTGATCCACGAACAAACGGCAATAAGGGCCGCTCCGATCGCCACATATACCAAATCCACCGTCTGTATACGACGGTCTGCTTTTACCAAATTCCCTTGATTCATAATGCTCTCCTCTTCTAATTTTTCTATTATGCTAATACATTAATGTATTTATTGAAAAGGGCTTCCGCCCTTTTTCCACTCAATAAACCCTTCCACTCTGTCCTTGGCGGAGTAGAATTCTTCCAGAACGTCCTCTGAAAGGGCCTGTCGCTCCAGATAGGAAACAAACTCACCATAATCCGGTTTTTCCTTTGTTTTCTCCCAAAGGCGGCGGTAGGTCTCACTTTCCGGCTTCCGCTCCTCTTCCATTTCTTTACGGAGCCCCTCGATCTTTTCGCCCCGTTGGGCACTGCCGCTCATAACCGGTTGGATCTCGTAATTGTTTCGAATGGCATCCCTGATCCATCCCACGTAATTGGTCAGGTAACTCTGTTCATCTGCCATGCGAATATAATGGCTTACTTTTTCCACTTCTCCGCCGGCATCATCCAAAAATGTCAGGATATCTTTTCCCATCAGGCCATTATGTCCCAGGTATGCCTGCAATTCCGAAGGGATCTGCAGATCATCCATCACAAACTGGTGCCCGTTCTGGTGGATCTCATTGACGCGGTTGATCACCACCTCCCGCTGACGCTTTCTTTGCTCTTCCACCTCGTTTCTTCGGATGTAGAAGATCACCCGCTCGATCTTTCCACCGATCCCGGCTCTGCCCACGTCATAATCAAAGGTCACATCCGCATATCTGGTCAGCTCCTGCTTTGCTTTTTCCAACACATAGCGCTTGAAATTACGCCATCCGGGATACTTTTGCTCCCCTTTGATCATGGCAGCCACTTCATCCCAGGACGCGCCCTTATCTTTGGCGTCCCTCATCTTTGCAGTAAGCTCATCCAAGCCGATGGTAAACCGCAGTTCCGATACCCAATACTCCTTTTGCACCACGTCATTTTCCCCCGCCCGATAGATCTCCGAGCGAAGGATCTCGTATAAACGAATGGAATAGGGGCTGTTCATATCCAAAATATTCGCCAGTGCATAGGATGTGTAGCCCTTGGAACTGCGGATATTGACCATATGGTTTTTCATCTCCTTATTGAAGGTGATCTTGAAAATACCATCCTGGTAATCCGCATTTGTGATGAATGCAAAATATTTGAAGTTTCCGTTACCGTCTTCCATGAAGATATTGTTGGTAGCGGCACTGCCCATGATATCCGTGGAGGCTTTTGCCAGCTTTTTATAGAGTCCAGCCTTGTCATTCGTATGAAAGATCTCTCGAAGCTCCCCCGGAGACAAAGTAGCGGAAAGTGTTCCGTCCGTCTCCTCTCCGATCCGGGTGGCCGCAATATTTACAAGCTGCAGCGCAAAAGCCGTGGAAGTGGCATACTTTCCCCGGGTAAACTCGTTCGACTTCTGCACCATGTTGTTACGGCCGTCGATGACATTATATTTCTTTTTGATCTCTTTGTCGTCTGACATAGTCTCCCCTTACAGGCGCTGACATTCCATGTGTCATTATAGTGGATTATCCGTGAAAATCAAAGGGATTATGTCATTTTCGGCACAATTGACAGGCGCTCCGTTTTTAATATGTCAGATTCGGCACAAGTTTATGTCGTTTTAGGTACAACTTCTCTATGCATTCCGCGAAAACATCCCATAATTACGTCATTTGTGAAGATTTACCACTTCCGATCCGAATATGTCAATTTAAGTACAACTCGAAGTCTATTTCGGCACAACTTCGATTAAATTATAATAAATCCTGTTGTTATATTTCCTAGATGGTTAGATAACCTTCCATCCTTTTGGTAGATCACAACAACAATCTTTATTTCTTTCTTTAGCGAAACAAGAATTCCTGATAAATCAGGGGTTTGAGGGAATATGCCAGGGTAAGTTGTGCCTAAATCGACATAAAGATGCGCCGGTACCGGATAAAAGAAGGACCGGTATGGACGACAAGTTGTGCCGAAATTGACATAGATAGGAAAAAGATCTTACCTCTTATGTCGATTTCAGCACCAAAGACTGGAGAAAGTGAGCACCAAAAAAAGTGGTCTGCCAAGGCTGCTCAAAAGTGAAAATAACTAGAAATAGTGGTTGACAGATATATCAACCACTATCATTTGATCATTTATAAAGATGTGCCGAATTTGGCATCGGTGGCAAGTTGTGCTGAAATCAACCTCTGCAAAGCGTGTATTTACAAAAGATGTCAAATTAAGCACAACTCTGAAATTTTATTGAAACACGATTCAACCAGGTTCGGCCAGAGCATTATCGGAAGGATTTCATCAGCTCTGCGATCTGGGCGTATTTTTCCTTGTTTGCTTCCATATCCGCCCGGATCAGAGACTCTACATACTGGCTGCCGCTGTTGTTATGAAAGAAGCTGGCCAGCTTTACATGCTGCAGTACATCCGGAGACAGGTAAAACGACGCCGGAGCGCCTGTGGGGCCGCCGGATTTCGGACGTCCTACGGGCCTGCGTACAGGCACCGCGCTCTCTTCTGCCGTGCTCTCTTCTTCACTCTTTTTAACTTCTTCCGCTACGGGAATGGGGTTTTTTGCCGAAACCGGCTTTTTGTCCTCTTTTTTCTTCGGGGAAGGAGTATTATCCGCTTTTTTGGGTGCCTCGGTCTCTTTTTCTTCCTGATCCAGATAGCCCGCCAGATTAAACTTCTTTGCCATATTACTTCTCCTTCTTGATTTCTTTGACAAGGGACCGTATATCGTCCGCGGCTGCGGAGTTTTTATCATAATCCGTGATCCCCATGTGCGCTGCCACGTTTTCGGATAAGCTTACTGCCTGGCGGATACGGGTTTGAAATACCTTTGAATCCAGGCGTTTTGCCATGCTTTCTGCCACGGAGATGACATCTTTGGCTAGATTTGTGCGGTAGGAATTCTTGTTAAATAACAGTCCCATTACCTTAAGGGACGGATTGGTGGTCTCCCGCACCTCCTGAATGGTCTCTTCCACACCAATGTTTGCCTCGAGACTGGCCACATCCGGAAGCATGGGGATAATGGCGTAGTCCGCTACGCTCAAGCTTAATACATGAGCCCATGTGGGGTCGGGGTTTACGTCGATAAACATATAGTCATATTCGTCCCTAAGGCCGTCTAATGCCTTGCGAAGGGAGGATATTTTGGCTGTTTTTGCGTTTAGATCGCCGATATTCATGCTGGCCGGGACGATATCCAGGTTCTTTTTCACATTTTTGATGATCTCCTTTGGATCCGCGCCCGCCATCAGCTCTCGCAGAGTTTTTAGGTCGTCTGTTTTATCTACATTTGCAAAAAACGAAAGGTTAGCCCGCTGCGCATCCATATCGATCAAAAGTACCTTTTTCTTTTGGTTGGACAGCTCCCAGGCCACATTAAAACAAGTGCTGGTCTTTCCGATCCCGCCTTTTTCGTTGATTACTGATATTATCTTTGCCATACTGCTCTCCTGCATCTTTAGGTTTCGCCTGTTTTCCATGACTTTTTGATTATCATATTAGTATAATTTCCTATTATAATAATTGAATAATATGCTAATGCGACCAAAATGCCTGTTTTGTCGCGGCTATTTCTTTGCCGCCACCACACCACGGATATATTACCACGGACCCGCGATGGGTGTCAAATATAATAATAGAATATTATTGTATGAATATAATAATGTCTTATTCTATTTTAATATTGGAATATGAGCATAATTGAATAGTATGATAATTACATATTAATATATCAGGCTCGCAGAATATTAGGATAATTAAATATTATATAAATAGAATATTTGTATAATTATATAATAGGCGCATAGTATAATAGTATAATAACCTAATAGAAGAGGATAAATAATACAATATGAGTATAATAGGATAATGGTCAAACGAGAAAGCGAAGGATATAATACTATTATAAAATTAGTATAATATAAAAATATAGCAAGAGGAGGCTTGGAGTAATAAACAATAGGATGCGAACAGGATTTAACTATTATAATAATATAAAAATAAACACGATATTTGTATTAAAAATCAAGGGAAGCATAGATAAAAAGGAGCCATAAAATGGACAACATCGAAAGAGAACAGTAATGCAGAAAATACCATTATAAATTACATATTAGTATAATATAAAAATAATCGAGTCGAATGAATAATAATTATAGTAATACGTTAGTATCATAATAATATAATACAATAATAGAAATAATATACAATCTTCAAAAAGTGGTATACTATAAAATATAAAAGAAAGCACTATCGGAAAGGTAAAGAAATGGAACGGATAGCTGTACTGGGTGCGGGAAGTTGGGGGACGGCCCTGGCCATACTTCTGCTTCATAACGGGCATGACGTAACACTCTGGTCCCATAGGAGATCCCAGATTGAGGAAATGAGAGCTACGAAAAAAAGCGATAAGCTCTCTGCTGAATTGCCGGAGGAACTTAAACTTACCTGCGAAATGGAAGATGCGGCCCGGGGCAAGGACCTTTTAGTGATGGCGGTGCCCTCTGTTGCGGAAAGAGAAACGGCAGAAAAGATCAGGCAGTATATCACAAATGGACAAAAGATCATTACCGTATCAAAAGGGATCGAGGAGAAAACCCTTCTTTCGCAAACGGATATATTGAAAGAAGTGTTTAAGGAGGCGAACATTGGCGTATTGAGTGGCCCTTCCCATGCAGAAGAGGTGGTGATCGGGCAGCCCACGCTGGTGGTGGCGGGAGCAGAGGATAAAAATCTGGCAAATTATGTGCAGATCCTCTTTTCTAACGAAAACTTCCGGGTCTATACCAGTGATGATGTGGTGGGGATTGAGATTGGAGCCGCGTTAAAGAACGTTTTAGCCCTTGCGGCGGGCATGTCTGACGGCCTGGGCTTCGGCGACAATGCAAAAGCGGCACTGATCACCAGAGGTATCAAGGAAATGCGCTCGCTTTCTGCGGCCATGGGAGGAAGAGAAGAGACGCTAAACGGTCTGACCGGTATCGGAGACCTGATCGTAACATGCCAAAGCACGCACAGCCGAAACCGTAGAGCCGGCGTGTATATCGGTCAGGGTATGGCGCCCAAAGAGGCGTTTGAGAAGGTGCAGATGGTGGTGGAAGGGGCCTATTCTGCCAAAGCAGCCAGGAAGCTGGGAGAGAAATTCGGCATGGAATTACCGATCGTAGAGAAGGTAAATCAGGTGCTGTTTGAAGGAAAAGACGTAAAGGAAGCGGTGCTGGAGCTGATGACAAGGGATCTGAAGGCGGAATTCGTATAAATCGCAAGATTGCAGCTGGTTGGCATTAGGATCAACGAACAAAAAAGATATTAAAGGAGCTAAAATGGTAACTGTGATCGGTCCGGCCATCGTAGATGTGCTGGTAAAACCATTTCATAATAAGGTGTTTGAACAGGGCACATATGCCGCAGAGGATATCCGCCTCTCTTATGGCGGAAATGCCCTAAATGAAGCGGTGATCCTGGGCCGTCTGGGGGAAGAGACAGAACTCGTCACCAAGATCGGCGCTGACGAGGCGGGAGAAAATGTACGGAACTTTGCCATGGAATCCGGCGTAAACTGTGACCGATTCCTGGTAGATGCGAATATGGTAACGGGCATCAACGTGGTTTTGGTGGACGAAAGCGGTGAAAGGTATTTTTTGACGAATCCCAACAGCAATCTGCGAAAGCTGGCTTTAGAGGATATTCTTCCCTTTATCCCGCAGATGGGAAAAACCGTGTGCTTCCCCTGCATGTTTACCTCCCCCCTTTTAGGGGTCAAAGAAATGACGGAGTTGTTTCGAGCGATCAAGGAAGATAGCGACAGAACCCTGTTTTTGGATATGACAACGCCGAAAAACGGTGAACGCATAGAGGAAATGAGAGAACTCTTTTCTTATGTGGATTATTTCATGCCAAACGAAAAAGAACTTTTAATGTTATCAAACAGTAGTACAATAAGGGATGCGGCAGAAGAAGTCTTATCCTGTGGCGCCGGATGTATGATCGTAAAAAGGGGCAAAAACCCCACAAAGATCTTTTTGCCGGGGAAAGAGGAAGAAATTCCCGTATATGACCGTGCAAAACCCATTGACTCCACGGGAGCGGGAGACTGCTTCGGCGGGGGACTGATATATGCCCTGGAAAATAAAATGCCTCTTAAAGAGGCCGTAAGATTTGCAAATGCCTGCGCTTCCTGTACGGTGGAAGCGGTGGGAGCGACAAATGGGGTCTTATCCCTTCGGGAGCCGAATCAAAGATATGCATATATGAAGGAAAAAGAAGGAGGAATGTGACATGACATATGCAGAACTTGTAAAACAGGTAAAAAAGAACGTAAAAACACTGGATGCATCAGCGGCAAAGCAGCATCTGGCAGTGGAGTTTGACATTATTGGAGAGGCAGAGGGAGCCTTTTATGTGGAGTTCTCTGATGGAAAAGTGGATGTAGAGCCCTTTGAATACTATGATTATGATATCCGGATCCGTACTGACGCACAAACGGCGCTGGATCTGACCGCCGGCAGACTTTCCTTTGAAAAGGCGGCTGCAGACCAAAAGGTAGTGGCAGAAGGTAATACAAAGGTGCTTGCCTCCATCGGAAGAACCGTAAAAAAGGATACGAAAAAGATCGCAAAGAAGGCAGAACCGAAAAAGATCGCCAAAAAAACCGAGCCTAAGAAGATCGCAAAGAAAGCAGAGCCCAAAAAGATCGCAAAAAAAGCGGAACCGAAAAAGATCACGAAGAAGTAGGGGGCTTTTGTGGACAGTTTCAAAAGGCGAAGGTGGGAGGAATTACAGGAAAATAGCGGAAAGAACGGGTCTTTTTACTTTACGGAGTTTTTGTCCCCGGTGGAGATATCCGATATTTTATCAATGTTTAAATCCAACGAAGTGACCCTTTTTGGAGGAGCGCCGGATACGGAACGAAAGATGGCGCGGTTCGGGAATCCGGAAGAACTGGGGTATGAGGTGGATTTTCCCATAGCCATTTTGCGGATCGAACCGCTGCAGAAGAAATTTGCGGATGATCTAACCCACAGAGACTTTCTGGGAGCTATTTTAAACCTGGGGCTGGAGCGGAGTGTGATAGGAGATATCGTGGTCCGGGACAAGGCGGCCTTTGTTTTTGTAAAGGAGTCCCTGACAAGCCTTATCATAGAAGAACTAAGCCGCATCAAACACACATCTGTCCGGGTGTCCGTAATGGAAGAAGTACCGGAGGATGTAAAGCCTATTCGAAAAGAAGAGCGCCTCATCGTCTCGTCCTGTCGTCCGGATCTGATCATCGCCAAACTGTATCACCTTTCCCGCCAGGAGGCAAAAGACGCCTTTGGGGAGCAGCGTGTATTTTTAAACAGCCGACTATGCACAAATCCTTCCAACCCCATCAAAGAGGGGGATGTCATGTCTGTCCGCGGACACGGAAAGTTTGTTTTTCAGTCCATCGGAAGCACCACAAAAAAGGGAAATATCAACATCATTTTGGAAAAATATGTGTAGAAAAAGCTGGTGATACATCCTTCAACAAATCGCCGCTTACGCCCTTACAGCTTGATCCGCGTATAATACTCCGTCTCATCCTCGTGGTGGATGTAAGCGCCGTTATTCAGTTGTGCTTTTAAGCTGCCGGTATTATCCTTGTCTACAGATAAATACGCTTCATCTATGCCCATTTCCCGGGCTTTTTTTAATGTTAACCCAAGTCCAGCCGTAGCATATCCTTTCCGGCGAAAGCTTTCTCCGATGCAATATCCGATATGACCCGGTCCTTCCCGAAGGAAATCATTCAAACAGTGGCGCAGATTAAAAACCCCCACATAGGTGCCGTCGTCCGAGAGGACGAAAGTGGTATCCGGAACGAAGCCCTCCGGAAGATCTTTTCCCAAGGACCAGTTTCGCTTCATTTCGATCCAATCCAAAAACTGTTCATAGGTATAACCGTAGACATTGTTGATATATCCGTGTTCGTTTTCGGCAAATGTCATGTATAGCGCATATGTCTTTTCATAGTCGGAATCCTGTACCCGTATCAGTTCCATAGTCGTTCTCCTTTTGCATTGACCGAAAAGGGACTTTGTACCCGTTCCGGTCGGATGATTTAACGGTTATTATAGCAGAAAAGCCCAATTATGATATAATTTTCCTGTTGAAAAAGATCGGTAGGAGCAGGCACATTGAGTGTTGTAAAGATAAAGGACATAAATGCATCAGAGGCAGAGATATATACCCGATTAAACGAAAACCAGGTAAAGCGGCTTTATGAGCCAAAAGAGGGGGCCTTTATCTGTGAAAGCCTCCGGGTGATCGAGCGGGCACTTAAGGCCGGGTATGAGCCCATTTCCTTTTTTGCGGAGGAAAGCCGGATCGGAGAAACACAGAATCTGATCAAGGATGAAAAAATTCCGATATATACGGCGCCCGCGGAAGATATGCAAAGGATCACAGGCTATTCCCTGACGGGCGGTGTGCTTTGTGCCATGCGGCGCAAACCATTACAAAGAGTAAGGGATCTTATCAGAGAAAAGAAGAGGATCGTGGTCCTCGATGATGTGGAAAACCCCACAAATGTGGGGGCGATCTTTCGGTCGGCGGTGGCACTGAAGGCAGATGGCGTGATCCTGACGGAAGGAAGCGCGGATCCCTTGTACCGAAGGGCAGCTCGGGTCAGCATGGGCACAGTATTCCTAACAGACTGGACTTTTGGAGATGCTCGGGTGGTTGAGGAGCTAAAGGATGCGGGATTTGCCACCTATGGACTGGCCCTTTCCGAAGGAGCCGTCGACCTAAATGCGCTTAATACCGCAGGTTTTGATAAAAGGGCTGTCATTATGGGAAATGAGGATCATGGGATCTCCCGGGAGATCCTTTCCGAGACAGATCACGTTGTAAAGATCCCCATGGAACCGGGAGTGGATTCCCTAAACGTGGCGGCGGCCGGGGCAGTAGCGTTCTGGGAGATATTTAAGGATCAGCCATGAAAAAAGAGGAGACAGACAATTTCACGTATCTTTTGCGGTGTGCCGACGGGACCTATTACTGCGGTTGGACAAATGATCTAAAAAAACGGCTGGACGCCCATAACAAGGGGACGGCTTCGAAATACACACGGGTACGGCGGCCGGTGGAATTGGCCTATTTTGAGCGTTTTGCGACCAAGCGGGAAGCCATGCGCAGGGAGTATCAGATCAAACAACTGTCACGGCAGGAAAAAGAAGCATTGATCGAAAAGGGTTGCCCGGATGGGGCAGGATCATAAAGGAGAGGCGAGATGGAAGCATATGTAAAGATCGATCTGCATGGAATGACCCAGGATCAGGCCATGAAAGTGATCGACAAGGCGCTGGATTCTGCAGGATCCGGAACATATCAGCTGCAACTGATCCATGGTTTTAACCATGGAACGAGTCTGCGCACCATGATACAGGACTGGTATCGGTATGATGAGCGTGTAAAACGCATCATGCCCGGAGATAATCCCGGGGTTACCGTATTGGTATTAAAGGAATTCTATTAACCCAAAGTAAGAAAGGAAACGAGGAAAATGGCAAAAGAAGAACGTTTTAAGAAAGTGTATTCGCAGGGAACGGTAAATGTTACGGAAATATGGGTGGATACCGAAACCGGTGTGAACTACGTATTCCACGCAAGTGGCTACGCCGGCGGCCTGACACCCCTTTTGGATCGGGAGGGAAAGCCCGTGGTTTCTCCCATTATGAGCTAAAAAGGAAAAAGGGCATATGAAAGGCAACGAAAAAACCAACGTAATGCGAGTGTTGAACGCGAAGAAAAAAGAGTATAAGAGTCACTCTTATACTCCGGATGCCACCATGCCCGGCACGCAGATCGCCGCGCTTTTGGGAGAGGATCCCCGCCTTGTCTATAAGACCTTGGTTACTCAGGGAAAATCCGGGGCATACTATGTGTTCGTGGTGCCGGTAGAAGCGGAGTTGGATCTGAAGAAAGCCGCAAAGGCGGCAGGGGAAAAGAGTATTTCCATGATCAAACAAAAGGAACTGTTGCCCCTGACCGGATATGTGCACGGAGGATGTTCTCCCATCGGCATGAAAAAGGCTTTTCCCACCTTTTTGCACGCAGATGCGGCGGACAACGAAAAGATATTTGTCAGTGCCGGAAAGGTGGGGTTTCAGGTGGAACTCGCACCGAAGGATCTGATGGACGTAACAGGGTGCAAAACAGCGGATATTGTGTAGATGATGAACGAAAAAGAGATAAGGGCCCTGGAAAAAAGGGCATCTGACGGGTGGCCGGGGCTTGTGATCGAAGAGTACGACGGATGGCAGCTCCGATTCGCAAAAGGCTATACGGGACGGGCCAATTCGACAAGCCATTTTGGAGAATCCAAGCGGGCTGTAAAGGAGGTCATTGCATATTGCGAAGAACAGTATGCAAAGCGGGGGCTTCCCTGCAATTTTAAAGTTACGGATGCGGACCAAACTCTTACGGAGGCTTTAAAAGACAGGGGATATAAAACCATAACCCCCACGGATGTGATGATCCTTGATGTAAAAGACGAGGCCTTTTCGAGCGTTGAAAATGGGTGGAGAGAGGATCCCGGGGTGCAATTTGTCTATGGAACAGCGCATAATGATAATGGCTGGATAAAAGACTATTTCGCGCTTGAGGGGATCCACGACGAACAAAAGCAGGCGGTCTATGAAAAGATCCATTCTTCCGTAAAGGCAGAAAAGCTCTATATCAAGATCATTGCAGAAGAAAAAACCGTCGGCGTAGCCTCCTGTGCCATAGAGGAAGGATACAGTCTTTTGCAAAATGTGATTATTGACCCGGCGTTTCGCGGGCAGGGCCTGGGAAAAAGGCTATGTATGGCAGCGATCTTAAAGTCTAGGGAAATGGGAGCAACCTATTTTTACCTGCAGGTGTTGCAGGATAACGAGGTTGCCATCAGTCTGTATAAAAAACTGGGGTATAAAAAAGCATATGCCTATTGCTATATGCGAAATGCCTGAAAAAACCGGAAAGGGAGGAAAAGTCGCCATGAGTAACAAAAAGACATCCGAAATGACGGATCATGAACTGATGCAGGAGATGGTGGAGCAGGGGAGAAAGTCCCTGTGGTTAGCGTACGTAAGTCTTACCCTTCGGGTGGCAGTGATCGCGGCCATTGTGATCCTTGGAGCGATCTGTATACCGAAGATCAATGAGGAATACCAAAAGGTAGCCGGCGCGGTAGAGGAAGTGCAGCAAATGGCCGATGAAGTGGAGCAAGCGGCCCTTGATGTGCAGTCGGCCATGGACAGCGTAGAAGAGACCAGTGACAATATGAACACGGTAGTGAACGGGTTTAAGGACAGCGTGGATAAGTTTTCCGAATCGGTGAAATCCTTAAATCCGTTAAACGCTTTTCGCTAAGGCTATGAAATACGAAAACATTGTCCGTGCCACCTTTTTAGAGCGTCCGAACCGTTTTATCGCCCGGGTGGAAATAGAGGGACAAAGGGAAACAGTCCATGTTAAAAACACCGGCAGATGCAAAGAGTTACTGCTTCCAGGCTGTGAAGTATGGCTTACGGCTCCGGGAACTCCGGGCCGAAAGACGAAATACGATCTTGTGGCTGTCAGAAAAGACACCGGTGTGCTCTTTAACATTGACAGCCAGGCGCCTAACAAAGTGGTGAAGGAGTGGCTTTTAAAAAAGGACTACGAGAAGGTCGCGCCCGAATATACCTACGGAGACTCCCGCATTGACTTTTATATGGAGCGTGGCAAGGAGAAGTATCTTATGGAGGTCAAGGGCTGTACCTTAGAGATCGACGGGATAGGGTATTTTCCGGATGCGCCTACCGAGCGCGGCATAAAGCACATCAGGGAACTGATTCGGGCAAAAAAGGAAGGATATCACGCCATTTTGGCCTTTGTGATCCAAATGGACGGGGTGACGGAGGTGCGCCCGCACATCGAAACCCACCCGGAGTTCGGAGAGGCCATGGAGGCTGCCAAAAAGGCAGGGGTTAAGATCCTGTTTCTGCCCTGTCACGTGGAACCGGGCGAGCTGTTATTGAAGGAAGTTAGGGGAGGTGATTTTAGTCTATGAAAGAATTTGAAAATATCGTTATAGGGGAAAGCAGCATTCCGGCACTGGTCATCTCTATCATCCTGATGACTGCGATCCCGGTTGTGATCTTTATATACTGGCGAGTAAAACATAAAGAAAAGACAAAGATCAGCTGGCTGATCGCAGGCGCAGTCGGCTTTTTCTTTTCCGCCCGCGTGCTTGAACTCGGTATACATTATTTCTGTATTATAGCGGACAATCCGGTATCCCGGTTCGTTAACGGACATACCGCCGCCTATGTAATTTACGGGATCGCTATGGCAGGTATTTTCGAGGAATGCGGCCGATTCATCGTCATGAAATACATCATGAAAAAGAACCGTACCCGTGAAAATGCGATTATGTACGGCATCGGTCACGGTGGGATAGAGATTATTGCCGTATTGCTCCCCGGCATGATCAGTTCGCTGGTCATAGCAGTTATGCTTTCATCCGGCGATATGACAACTGCGCTTGGCAACCTTGGCATTACAGAGGATAATGCTGCCGCTGCACTTACGTCCGTTCAGGCAGTTGCTGCCTTCGATTACGGGATGATGGCGGCGAATGTCATTGAGCGTATTTCGGCTATGCTCTTACATATCGGGCTTACGGTCATCGTGTATTATGGTATCACGCAGGCAAAGAAGAGCTGCCTGCCTGCGGCTATCGGGCTTCATATGCTGATGGATCTTTTTCCCGCATTGTACCAAAGAAACGTGGTGTCGCTCTGGTCGGTTGAGGTCTGGGCTGCATTTGTTGCAGTTGCGGTTGTTGTGATCGCCATGAAGTTTTATAGGCAGATGGAGGGTGCTGACTAATCGTTACATAAACCATGAAATAATTGTTG
Source organism: Lachnospiraceae bacterium (assembly GCA_024681985.1). Taxonomy (GTDB): domain Bacteria; phylum Bacillota; class Clostridia; order Lachnospirales; family Lachnospiraceae; genus JAILEN01. Next base: position 18,017 of record JAIKZU010000109.1, read on the forward strand.
CATTTTTGTTGCAAGATTTTTGGTATGATATAGGAGACTTTGGGAGAGGAACGCAAAGTAAAAAAAGGGGGATGAAATATGGGACAGGATTTTCCGGACAGTGTTGCGGAAGAAAAAAAGATCAAGTCGTATGAAACGTGGGTTCAGGACAAGACGGTCACCGATACGGAATTGTCCTATCGGACCATGAACAGCCGTTTTTACAATCTGGATACCGAAGGTCTTTCCGAGTCGGAACTTCAGACGAAAAAAAAGAGCCGTCAAACCGAGAAGGAACGGATCGAAGGTATCTGGCACACGAAAACAAAGGACAAGATCGAGGACTTGGACCAACTGGCGGATAAGAAGCATAAGCCCAAGGATGTGGAATATTATGAGCATTATACCCTGGAGCAGTTGGAGATCCTTTTAAAGAATAACGATCGGGGCGGAAATTCCGACGAGTACAATGACGTGGTTTCGGACCTGGAGGTCTATAACAGCGTCATTCAAAATTGTGAGAAAAATCAGGTCGAAAAAAAGGATGTGGAGCCTGAACTTCTCGAGCGTTTAAAAGAGAGTGCGAGAAAATACATAAAGTCAAAACATCCCATATCTACGCAGGGAAAGATCCGAAAAGCCATTATTTCTCAAATCTACAGAAAATTAAAAGACGAAGCCGAAGAACCCAAAACCCAAACGGAAAAGACGTCTGCGCAACAGACAACGAGTGCAGAAGCTGTCTTGCAGACGGAGAAAGAGGTTACCTTTCAACAGGCAAAGAATGATTTCCAGGCATTGAAAAAAAAGAAAACAAAAACCCCGGAGCAGATCGCACGAGTGCTTCAGGAACACAGTGTATTGGTTGCCCGGGCGATGCAGGGAAAGCTTACGCTTTCAAAAGAAGAAGAAGCAGTACTGGATGCCAACATGACAGAGTTGGTTACCATGATCTCCAAGGATAAGGTGGATGAGCATCAGTCGCCCTGCCTGACCACACGGTTTTTTAACGCCATGGGGTGGACAGCGAAAAAACCCACTCTTACGGATGATGAAGGTCTACGTGAGGAAGTGAAAAAGTCCCCGATTCCCCATACCATGTATCACACCATGAATGAGATGCCTCACCATAAAGCCGTGGATATGGCCAAGCAGCTTATTGGAGGAGAGCGGCATTATTTAAGTGACGGAAACCACGGAAAAGGCACCTATATGGCATATAACGCCGGGCATAAAGGGATTACGGATGAGGCTGCCTCCCAGGATTCGTGGACGTACTCTAATGTGGCGGGATCTGTACAGGTTAAGATGTGTTTAAGTGATAAGATACAGATCGTTTCTGAAGCTGAATTGAGTAAGTCGTGGATCCCGCTATTAAAGGAGCGTTTCGGAAAGCTGGCATCGTATATTGAGCAGGTGGAAACATCTTTTACGGCCAGGTATATGACCACCTCCGGCATCCCGGCATATTCCATCTTTGCCGCCTTGTGCGGATTCAATGCCATTTCCTTCCCCGGCAGGAACGTCTCCTGGTCAAACCCTGAAAAAATAGATACCGATGTTAAATACTTGGCTGTTTTTGACCGCTCCGCATTAGTGATGTCAACGCAGGCAGAAATGCGAAAAACAACCATTCCGCGTATGATCATTGGGGCTGCGCCACCGGAGGAGGCAGATAGGAAAAAGATTTCGCTGGTGTAGGCCAAAGGAAAGAAGACGACATATAAAAACCAAAACAGAGGAGAAAAAATATGAGTGAAAAAGCAGTTCTTACAATGGGAGAAGAGCGATTCATCGAAGAATCCACCGCCGGATGGGGTATGAGTGTGAGAGAAGCACTTCTAAAGTATACGGAAATACCGGATTCGGTGCAGGAAATGCTGATGAAGCAGGAAGCGGCTTATGTTGAAAACTTTAGAGCGTTTTATACAGAGGCAAAGAAAAAAGAAGGGGATGCAATCAATGCCGCCAAGGTACAGTACGACTTTGATGAGAAGTGGAACGTAGTGCATCCGGAGTTTTTTGATTTTGATAAGCTTTTAAGCGATTGCAAATGATCTAAAGCGCAAAAAACCGTACCGGATGTGTCTCGACGGAATGAAAGACTTTTTCTATGGCATCGAGACCTTTGTTCTTATGGAGCAGTACACGGATCGATTGCGATGTGTCAAACTCCGACTCCAGAGCCTGCTTTAGCATATAAAAAGAGCAATAGATGGAACGACCGTCCGTCCCGCCGAACCAGGTGACCTGGATGGTATCACTAAACTCTTCCAGCATGATGGCCGCGGAGATCTGTCCGTTTAACTGACAGACGATGCTGGCATCGGAAAAGCGTTCCGTATCCAGCTCGAACTCGGGAAATTGTAAGATCACATCGTGTTGTGAGGATAAGATAAAGGATTCCAGTGCAGGTACAGGTGCACGATCCATGGGCATCAGGTCGATGCCGACCCGAAGCTTTGCCGGGACCTGCACGTCTTTCATATTTGAAAGATCGCTGGTGATGTATGTAAAATCGGAGGGCATTTCCTTAAAGCCCCGATGAGCCAGGAAATCGTAGTCATCCGATGCATCGAAGCATACAATGGTAAAGTGAAGTTTCACATCTTCGGGAAGGTCGGTCATCACGCGTAAAAGCTCTGAGGCCACGCCCTGTCGGCGGTGGTCCGGGACCGTGTAGATCCGATGGATGCGGATCTGTTTCGGGAAGACCTGTGCGGTGGCGACGCCGATGGGTAGCTCGTTTACTTCGTCATAGGCGCCAAAACAGGTGTATCGTCCGGCAGTGATGCCGTCGAATTCATCTGCATTTAGGATCGGCATATATTGCCAGATGTTGTTTTCTGTGACGATCTCGACTTTCATGGGGGTAAAACTCCTATCTGCTTGTAATGTATCATACATGGATACATTACTGCAATGTAAATCAAAAGGGGGATGAAAAATGGATGATCAGTTGAAGATGAATGAAGAAATGAGGCTCAAAAGCTATGAGACCCTCGTTCAGGCCCAGGATACCATGTCGCAGACGGAACTGGGATATCGGCACATGAACACCCGGTTTTTCGCCTTTGAACAGGGACAGATGGATAAATCCCAGTGGGCGGATAAGAAAAAAGAGCACGAGCAGCAAAAGAAGCAGATCGAAGCCCGCTGGCATCAAAACACGGCTGCAGAGACGCAAAACCTGGCCGGGTTTGCGGACAAAACCCATTCCAATAAAGAGCCGGAATACTATGCCAACTACACTTTAGAGCAGTTGGAGATATTGATCAAAAACAACGACCGTGGCGGAAACTCCGAAGAATATAACGATGTTGCCACGGATCTGGAGCTTTATAATGCCGTTGTAAAGAAAAAGGACGAGATGGATCCGCAGGAGCAGGAAGCCCTTCTCTTAAACCTGGTAAAAAGCTCGGATAAATACATCACCAAAAAAACCCCCCATTTCAGTAGCGGAAAGATCAGAAAAGCGCTGATCACACAGATCAACCGGAAGGCAAAGGCGGAACACGAAAGAGTGGATGCCATGATCACCAGCGCGAAGCTTAAGGAAGGATATGAAAAAGTAACCGGTGTCTTGCAGGGACAGCTGGAGATGGATGATAAAACCCGGAGCGCCTTGGACGAACAGATGGCAGGACTCGTGCAAAAGGTTGCCACCCATGAGGTGGACAAGGATCAGTCACCCTGCCTTACCACCCGGTTTTTTAACGCCCTGGGATGGACTTCGAAAAAACCGGTGCTTACGGATGATAAGGGCCTTGCTGAGGCAAAAGAAAAGTCCCCCATCAAGCATTATATGTACACTTCCATCAACACCCTGACCGACAGGGGCGGCAAGCCCATCGGTGCGCCGGATGCGCTGCCCATGGCAAAACAGCTTATGGGAAAGAGCCGGCATTACTTAAGTGACGGATTGTTCGGAAAAGGAACCTATCTGGCTTATGCCACGGAAAAGCCGGAAAGCACGGAAGCCGTGGCCTCCGGAGCCTCCTGGACCTATGGGCAAAAAAAGGGAGCCGTACAGCTTAGCATGTGTTTAAATGAGCATGCAAAGACGATCACGGAACAGGAGATCCGGGATCGGGCAAAAGAGATCCAGACAAAATTCCCGAAACTGTATCAGATGATCATAGACAGTGAAAAGCATTTTAAGAGTTACGGTTCCGGAAGTTCCCAGTTGGAGGAAGGAATGTCCATTTTTGCGGCGCTGTTGGGTAAAAACGCCATCGTGGGCATCCCGGCCACATTGCATGAGGGCAGATGTGAATATGCGGTAGCCATTGACAGGTCGGCGCTTACCATGTCATCCACCGTTTCTATCCGAAAGATGACAGAAATGAGTTTCTTCCTCACGGTGGATCATACGCCGAAGCCGGAGAACATGGAGAGAAGAGATCTTCGCGGAGAATTAGATTAAGACAAACTGTTTCGAGGGGTATGGATTATGAAATTTACAGCGATCGGGTCACAAAACTGTAAAGCTTTTTCTGCGTTCTTAAGCAGAGGTGGGATCTCCGAGGATAAACTATACATCGGAGTGATTGAAGATGATAAGGCTGTTGGTGCGGGCGAGTTTTCCTGTGAGGGAGACTTGCTGGTGCTTGACAGTCTTTTTGTGTTGGAGGATTACCGTCGGCGAGGGATGGCAACGGCCATGCTAAATGAATTTGTTGAACTGGCCAAACGGTCCAAAGCCACCGGCATATGGACAAATTATGTGCAGGATGAGGGGGCCGACGGTTTTTTACAGGCAAACGGCTTTTTGCTCCGAAAGGACTGTGAATTCTACCGGGTGCCCATGGCAGAGATCGTAAATGGGGATGCCTGCCAGGCCATATTCGGGAAGCTAAAGGAAAAACCGGAGGATAAACATAGGGTCAGTTCTTTTGCAAAGCTTACTTCTTCGCAAAAAAACAGTATACAAAACGCCCTGTTCCAGACGGGGCTGGAGGATGCGGGTGAGATGATCGCATCTTTGTCCGATCCGGCCAATTCCATTGCAGTGTTTAAGGACGCGGATAAAAAGGAGATCGGTGCCGTGCTCTTAACGGAGGTAACGGGAGACAGCGTCACCATCAAGTACCTGGCAAATATCGGAGGAAATCCGAAGGATCTGATATACCTTCTGAAGCTTTTCTGGGGAATGGTGGTAGCACGGGATATGGTGGAAAAGGATCTGGTATTTTGTACAGCGGAGCAGGAGATCAAGCAGATGATGGACAAATTCGCAGGACATGCCTATACACCAACGGGAAGCATGATGGTTGCATATAGAGTTTTAATGTAAACGGAAAAGCCCGTTGGTACGGGTAGAACGTAAGGAAAGGGGAAAGATCATGAGTCGGGGAAAAGATGAAACATTGACAAGAGACATTACGGCGGAAGCCACACCGGTGATGGCGACACCGCAAGAGGTGGAAGATACGCGGTTTAGTGCGATGGCCTTGCAGGTACAGAAAGACAGTCTGACCAGCGAGAAACGTCTAAAAGATGCAATGGAAGCGAATGCCCAATATGCGCCCTGGATGAGTGCGTATGATACGCCGGATATGCAGGATGCCATAGAGATCACTTATGAGGGAAACAGAAGGCAAACCATTGGCAATGCAGATCTTACGGAATCCCACCGTTCCAAGCGCAAATCACATTACTTTGACAAGGCAAAGACCCAGTCAAAGGGCAACCATATGATCCACCGGCTATTCAAAGACAGAAAGGATGCCGTGCGCTCCTTTACGGAGGAAAACCCCCGGGTGAAGGTGGAAAAGAAGGATGTCTCTTTCGCCCAGGATTGGTGTGCATATTATCACAAGGAGGAGTATGCGAGGAATCATTTTTCCATGTTGGCAAAGGTTTTTTCCGATGATGAGGCAGAAAAAGTGCAGGAAGCGGAAAACATGGCACAGCAGATCCTGGCTGTGGATCTAAATGATTTTGCCTACAAGGACGACCAGGAGTTTATGCAAAAGTTCGACAGTCAATACCGGAAGATCTGTGCCATGGCCAATTCCCAGAAGGTCATACGTCTATTGGATCATGGCCTGCCGACTGAGCGGATGATCCGGTTAAAAGCCCGGATCAGAGTATTAAATGACATCAGAGAGGATTATGAGAACCGGATGCAGATCCTCCAGTCTCCTTACTATGCGTTTCTCTCGGGAGCAGATGCAACAGATGAGAATTTAAAAAAGCTGTGGGATGAGGAAATCAGACAGGCAGAACTTAGGGAGCAGATGGGAGAAGAAGCCAAGGATAATCAGGTATTAAGAGACTATATCATCGCCATACAAAATCGTAAAAAGCTCAAGTTGAAGGCGGGGGTTAGTGCAACAGATCTGGAGAAAGAATATCTTTCCCATGATGAAAACTTAAAGAGATTTTTAGAGCATCAGGTTTTTGAGAAGAAGTTTAACGGTTTTTTGGATCGATCATTATCCGGGTCGGAGGAGCAGGATACCGAGGAAGTTGTGCAACTTCGATATAAGGTTGCTACGTTCAAAGGTGTTTTAAGAACAAAGATCCCCGTCAATCCGGCTGAGATCAAATCTTCCGCAGATGGTATTTTTTCACAGTACGAAACCGTCATCGACGGCATGAATAAATACGTAACCGGAATGAAAGCAAAAAAGGCACTGACAGAAGAAGAGAAAAAGGAACTGGCAGAAGCGGAAGAGATCTATCAGCATTTCCTGGATGAACAAACCGTATTTATTGTGGCCTATGGCAGGCTTGAGCAAAAAGGCCTAGCAGGGCTGGGCGGCATCTGGCTGGATGTGCTTTTGTCCGTGGATGCCCAAAAGGTCCTAAAACCGGCCGATGTAGAAGATTCCATGATGCGGCATGAGCACGTGAGCATGATGGAAATGGGAGATGAACTCATTCAGAAGGGTATGGACCAGCAGTCTGTGGTATATGAAAAATCTCCGGAGATGGCAAGGATCCGAACTGCCTTTGGCAACTTCGGCGATCTTCTTTCCAAACCAGTGACTCGCGGGGAAGGTTATGAAGCCTCCAAGGGGCCTGTTATGGCTGCATATCAGGAGATCATGGTCAGCTGTGCTTCTTACCGGGACACTTTAAATGCCGATAAAAAGGCATTAAAGAACAAGGAAATCCAAAGAAGAGTGGAGTTGCTTGGTCAGATCATAGACCAATGTACGCTTGAAAAAGATGCGCTGGAAGCGTTGACTCAGCCAGAACTTATCGGGACCAAGGATCAGACAGGCGGAACGTATGCATGGACCTGGTCCGATGCCCTTTATTGTATCCGCGCAATAAAGATCAGTAAGGATGATCCGAATATTACCGTAACGGGCGCCGGAACCTCCGTGGTATATCGGATGCAGCAGGGAGACAGCAATCCTTCCTATGTCAAGAAGTCGGAAAAACTGGCAAAATCAGATGATGATCTGGCGTCTGCGCTGCAAATGTATGCGGAGGCAGGAGATGCCCACATTAAAGAAGTGGCGGAAAGACTTGCTAAGATCGCGCGAATAGATGGTGGTGTGTCTGCATTGAAACAGATCAAGGACGAATATTATGAGATCCGGGTATATACAAATGTGGAATGGGAGCAGGGCGTCAGTGAGGAGGATTATAAAAAACACGAAAAGGAAGTAAAAAGGGGCTTGACCCGCGTAAAAATCAAAGAATTGATGGATACGTTTCCGAAAGAACTTAAAGAGTTTGCGGAGAAGCAGATAGAAGATCTTGTCGATTTCACTATATTTTACGGTAAAAAAGATACGGAATATAGTGCTGCGACTTGTAATGCCGGGATCAAACCGGAGGAGGAGATGTCCAGCCGGAATGTTTCTACCAGCCGGTTGGCGGAGACTTTTGGCATTACAGAGATCGTGGCGTCATCCAAAACGGTCTTGTTGATCGGAAAAGATGGGCAGTTGGAGCGAGCCAACGAAATGGAAGGCGCAGAGTCTCGCGGAATGTGGGATCTGATTGAGTATTGCCGGCATAACCATCTTACCCTAAAGATGTCTCCCAATTTTGTAAGACAGATCACCACGCTGCAATTGTTTGATGTGATCTGTGGCCAGGTGGACAGAAATTTTGCCAACTTTAATGTTTTCTTTGACGCATCCGTGCCGGGAGAGATCACCATGACATCCTTAAAAGCCATCGATAATGATATGGCCTTCGGTGTGCGATCATATGAAGAATTGTTTGACGAGGAATTGCCGTTTATAAATCCTCCCCTCACAGAGATTCCGCTTAAAGAAGTCTCTGTGGAAAAAGCGGAAAGGCAGAGAAAGAAATACAATGATATCCCTGTGCCGGAAATGGCATCTGTTCCTTTTATAGACGGTGACTTTTATGACAAGATCATGGCTTTTGATCCCAACACCCATGAAGGCCTGCTTGCATTACAAAAGCTTCGACATGAGCATGTCGACATTCGGACAGAAGAAGAGACATATGCGATGCTGGATCGGCTTATCAACTTAAGAGAAAAAATAAAAAAAATGACCGAGGGTAATCCCCCGCTGATGGAGGTGATCAGAACTCCCCAGGGCTGGGATGGAAAAGCAGAGCAAACCAGGGATATGATACTGGATAAGAAGTTGGGCAGAGGACATTTGGGCATGATATGCGCATATTGCTCTTAAACAGGATAGAGATATCCATGGTGCATAGGTTGAAAAAACGCTTAAAAACGGCATAATAGCGCGGTTGCAACTATCAGTTGACAGATTTCAAAGCACACTTTATAGATTGCAACCGCCTTTTTTTGTAGTGTGATATCATCAAACGATGAGGAGGATAAACACATGATACTTGCAGACAAAATTATGAACGAACGGAAAAGGATGGGACTCTCTCAGGAAGAACTGGCAGATATGCTGGATGTTTCCAGACAGTCCGTATCCAAATGGGAAAGCGCCCAGTCTACGCCGGATCTAAACCGTATCATTAAGATGGCGGAGATCTTCGGAGTGACCACGGATTACCTATTAAAGGATGAGATAGAGCAGAAGGATCCCGTAGCATTGCCGGAAGATGCGGCGCCGGTGAAGGAAAGCGTAAGAAAAGTCAGCATGGAAGAAGCCACCGAATATCTAAAGGTAAATGCGGAAACCACGCCGAAGATCGCCTGGGGCGTATCCTTATGTATCGGTTCCCCCATCATACTTTTGATCATGACCGCGCTGACCGAAGCAAAAGGCATTTCGGAGACACTGGCTGTGGCACTTGGTGTTTCTGCACTTTTGGTCATGGTAGCAGTGGCGGTATTTACTTTCATTATGTGTGGCCGGAAGCTGGAACCTTACGAGTATTTAAAGACGCGGGAGATCGAGACAGCCTATGGCGTGGATGGTATGGTAAGAGAAAAACTGACGCGATATGAAAAAACCTTTACCATGATGATCGCCGGTGGGGTGGTCCTTTGCATTATCGCCGTGATCCCGGTTTTGATCGCAGGATTTATGCTGGACGGTACCGACAAAGAATATGCCATCGTATACATGGTGGCACTGCTTTTGGCCATCATCGCTGCAGGCGTTCAGCTTATGATCCGTGGTGGAGCGACCATGGATGCATACAAGGCACTTTTACAGGAGGGAGATTATTCCATGGAAGGGAAAAAGGCAACGAAGTTCGGAGATAAGATCGGTGCCATCTACTGGCCCATCGTAGTTGCAATATATCTGTTATGGAGCTTTTTAACCATGCGCTGGGAGATCACCTGGCTGGTATGGCCCGTGGCAGGGGTTTTGTTCGGAGCCATTTGCGGCATAGCCAAAGCAGTGATGAAAGAGGCGTAAGCCTACTGCAGATCACCGGTCTCTTCCCTTTTCCTGCGCAACCACATGATTTTATGCTATTTTATTTTACGCAATTAAATATGTCAAGGTGTAAGATTTGATATGATCCGGGGTCAGTTCAGTGTCGCATTACGAAGAGTGCAATACTTTGAATCTCCCTCTGTATAGGTTTCAAAGACGCCTGTTACCGTGATGTTGCTGTCCGCAGCGGGATAGTCGTCGGGGCAGGAATAATCATCCGTCAGAGAAAACTCGATGCCTTGCGAGCAGCACCCGGCCGCATCAGCGATGATACAGGCATAATAATCCTTGTCGGTCGCTTCGTCGTGATAAACGGCGCACGTACCGTTCATTTTTATGGTTTTGCCGATATATGCCTTCGGCGCCAGCATCATCTGATAGACTTCCGCGTAGACCATGGTGCTGGAAAGAGCGGTAAGATCGATATAATCTCCCATGGGAGAGACCATATCTTCATCTTCCTCCGCCGGGGCAGACATCTCATCTTCTGCAGCATAGACTTCCTCCGTCTCTGCCGTGGAAATCTCTGCGGGTTCTTTACGACTGCATCCCGTAAGGAGCAGTGAGAGCATGGCACAGAATAATAGGAATCTACTTTTCATCGTCTATAGTCCTTCCTGTGATCGAAACCTACTGCAGGGCAACTTTTAACACCTCGAGATTGTCTTCCAT
>JAIKZU010000182.1 GCA_024681985.1 Lachnospiraceae bacterium
AGGCAAAGACGCAAAGAAGCACGAATCCCACCAGAAAAATGGGGATGGGATAGATATTCCCGGGGATGGCCGCATCCGTCATGCGGTTCGTAAAATTATAATAGGCATCCATGGCAGCCTTTGTCTCTGTATAGCCTGCGCTGCCACCGAACATAAGCCGAAAGATCCCGGGGAACACCACGCCCAATGCGCCGTGTCCCAGAATGCTCCAAAACTGCTTTTTCTTTAATAAGATCATGGGAATAAAGATAAACAGCGGGAACATCTTTAACATAATGGCAAAACTCATGCAAAGGGCGAACTTTATGTCATGATCATTCGCATATTCCCGGATCGCCACAAGCATTACCAGAATATAAAAGATATCCATCTGGTTAAAGCCCACGGTGGCATAGACAGCCAAAAAGGATGTCAGAAACAGATAGGCTGTACGCTTTGCTTCCTCCTTGGAAAAACCATAAGCCTCGCAGATCTGCTTGATGAGATAGGCCGCGCACACATCCGCCAAAAGAAGGATCACTTCCATATACTGACAGAGCCACTGGTAATTAAGGCCCAGATGAAACAGCTTTGCGATCAAAACCCAGGGCAGGATCAGGATCGCCAAAAGGGTGTAAAGCACAATGTTGTAATTGGCGCCTTCGATGATACCTAAGTTTTGCAGGTGATAATCGTTTGCTATGGCTTTTTCCATGACAATATCATAAAAGTCAAAAAACTTTCCGTGGGCCGTAGCGGAGATCAGATCTCTGGCCTGCATCAGGGTCAGGGGCATGTCAAAGATGTGACCGTACAAAAAGGCACTGCCTAAAGACAGCAAAAGAAAGAAAACCACATCCAAAGTTGTGATTTCCTTAAAGTAACGCATGGATTTCCACTTATTTAAAAATGCATTCATGAAAAACTACTCCCCATGAGTCAGATCTTTCAAACGATCAGCCGTCTGCTGCAGACGGAATTCAAACTCCCGGCGTTCCTTTTTCCGGATATTCTGTAACACAAGGCCTGCAAAAAAGGACATGATGGCGGCCAAAAAGGTAAAGCCGCAAACGATCAGCGTGGGATAATGGTTCACCAGACCGATGCGGTAAAACTCTGCCACCACAGGGATCACAAACCCCACAGCCAAAACCAAAAGGATCAGCGCCAAAATGGAAAAGCATTCCAAGGGCCGGTAATCGCGAAACAGACTTACAATAGTGGAAAGGACCTTGATGCCGTCGGGAATGGTGTTCAGTTTGGACTCGCTTCCCTCGGGACGATCTCTATAATCCACGATGACGTTTTCCACCTGCATGTTCTTGTCCGCTGCATGGATGGTCATCTCCGTTTCGATCTCAAATCCCCGGGACAGCACCGGGAAGGTCTTTACAAATTCATAACTAAAAGCCCGGTAGCCGGTCATGATGTCTTTGATATCCGTCTGGAACAAGGAATTGATGCTCTTTCGGACGATGACGTTTCCGAAGTTATGGAAGGGACGCTTGTTCTCCTCAAAATACGTAGAAGAAAGGCGATCTCCCACCACCATATCCGCATGGTGATCCAGCACCAGATCTGCCATCTCCCGTCCGTGATCTGCCGGGTAGGTGTCGTCGCCGTCGATCATGATGTAGCAATGGGCATCGATCTCGCGGAACATTCTGCGGACTACGTTTCCTTTGCCCTGCATGTATTCGTGGCGGACTACGGCACCGGCTTTTGCTGCGATGTCAGCGGTGCCGTCGGAGGAGTTGTTGTCATATACGTAAATGACTGCCTCCGGAAGTTCGGTCTGCCAGTCGCGGACTACTTTTTCGATGGTTGCTGATTCGTTGTAGCAGGGGATTAAGATTGCGATTTTATCCATATTTCTTTATCCTACTAACCGCATGAGAATTTCACAAAAACGCTCGGCACGTTTGCACTCCTAGTTTTGCGTAACAGATACTAAGCTCACTCCGTTCGCTAAGTACTGACGCAAAACAAAGGCCTTCGCTGTCTTTTGTGAACATTCTCATGCTAATATACTGTTCTATAATTTAGATATTTTCTACTTTATTGTATTTCTCTGACTTATTATAAAAGTGATTGATGAATCTTGCAATTGGCTTGGGCCAGAAGTGCTCTAAGACTTCCAGGTTTTCCCGGGCACGACGGCCGCCCTGGAGGGCTTCCGTGGTGGTGGACTCTTCGTGAATGCGGTGGCCGGTGAGCATCTTCGGGATGTACATGAAGTCGCCTTTTTGACGGGAGACCACTTCCAGCATCTCCCAGTCTTCGGAAGCCAGCATGTGATTTTGGAACAGCGGCTGGTTCAGGTTATGAAGCGCAAAGGTCAGGGAGGGGCAGATCACCGGGTCCCCTAATGATAAGCACCGACGGCGCATGAAAATGCTTCTGTCAAAAGCCCGGTTTCGCAAGGGGAATAAAAGCATTCGCTTGATGCGGATCATGGTGGAGTCCGTAATGCGCTTTCCTTCCCGGATCTCGAAATAATCTGTAAAACACAAGAGGGGATGTCGAGCGGCGTGCATGCGATCCAAGACCTCTTCCGTATACGTGGGTTCGTACACATCATCCTGGTGGGCGATGGTAGCGTAAGGCGTCTCCACCTTTGACAGGGCAAAGTTCCAGTCCTGGGTGATGCCGGTCTCGCCTTCATTGATATACACCTTCAGGTCATAGCGCTCCGCCATCTGACGGATAAACCGATTGTCCGTATGGGTGGCGATAAAAATGTTTGACCGCACACTCTGGGCCAGAAGGGACTCGATGCACTCCTGCAAGTATTCACTTTCCTTATATGCGCAAATAGCAAATGTATGCTCCATGCAATCTATTCTCCGTCTCCGTTTTATGTCTCCTGATGTTCTGCAGTCTAACGCTACCAGCCAAACACCGCTTTACTGCTCTCCGTCCAGGGCCGTGATCCCCACCTGAGGCACCACGGTAGTCTCGCCCACATCATAGATGGTAAACTCATCCTGAGCAGAATTTATGGCGGCGCACTCCGGGGTCTCCTCCACATCCTTTAAATAAAAGTCGTTGGATACCACAATGTAGTTGAAGGGCTCGATCTCATAATAGCCGTAGGGTACCGCCGGGTACAAAAGATGGCCGTAACTTTCCGTGTCGGACAGATCCACGGTAATACCGGCATCCTGATCCAGATATACATAGCCTGCCGCAAGCACGTAATTGTTCGGGCTTCTGTCATAGGTATCACG
>JAIKZU010000196.1 GCA_024681985.1 Lachnospiraceae bacterium
ACATACTCATATCCACAAATCTTGCAACGCCAAACCGTCTGCCCGTCAGGCGTCTGTCGAACCGCTTCCGGCTTAGGCTTGATACTACTCTGATAATATCCATACGTGGCAGAAGGAACATCCGAAAGCACTTCCATGGCCGTCGGTTCTCCTATAAACAACGTATGCGATCCGAGATCAACCGTCTGCTTGATATCTATGGAGAAGTACGCATTTGTCCCCTTCGTGATATAGGGAATCCCATTCTCCGCCACCTTGCAATCAGTAAAATCCGCAAACTTGTCCACGTCTCTGCCGGATTGGAATCCGAAATGCTTAAAGAGTGCAAAGTCTGCCGCCTCACTGATGACCGAGATGTTTGCCTTCTTCGTCTTTAATACCATATCGTGGGTATAGTTCGCCTTGTTCACCGCAAAAGATATCTGATTCGGCTCGGATGCCACCTGAATCGCCGTGTTGGTAATGCATCCGTTCATCTTTTCCCCATCTTTTGCCGTCAGTACAAACAGCCCGTAAGATAGTTTAAACATCGCTTTGTTGTCCATTGCAATCCCCTCCTTCTCCTCTTTCTTTTTTCCTTCGTTCTTCCGTATTATGGGTGCGGAACCCCCGATCTGCTGTAATTCCTGTCGCTTTGTCCGGTATTCCATGATGGGAAGATCCGCTGCGACCAGGTTTTCTCCTATGGATAACCCGGAGGCTTTCGGCAACTGGGTCTCTACGATCCGCTTATCCTGCCGCTCCACCATCTTATTGGCCCAATTCCCCATCTGTGCGATCAGCTTGTCAATGGCACGCACACCGGTGATACGATTATAGAAACGAAGTGCAATGATGGAATGCTCATCGTCTACCGGAATGAAAAAAGCCAAAATCATGATCTTGTCCGTCACATGATTCAGCCACATATTGGGAAACCGGAAGGTCAGATTTGTGGATTTGATCACGCACTCCTCTGCCGGCTTCGGCGTCTGTCCCTCATCCACTTCATTGTTCGCGCTTGTCTGCAGCGTATGATCATCCAACCATACCACCTTTGGTCCGTTTACGAGAGACCTATTTCCCCGTCCGATGGTATTGTAATGTACAAATGCCAAATGAGAGACATCCAGCTGGTTTTCGATCACTCTGGAATAGTGTACATCCCAAGTGTCGTTTATATGCCCATAGGAAAAGGCCGGATCTGTAACCACATCAAACACTTCCGGTTCTCCCCGGGGCGCCCCATCACCGTACCATGCAAATACGATGCCGCCAATCTCTCTCGTCTCATAGTGCTTCAAGTGAAAACGGCTAAAATCCAGTTTAGAGTTTCGCCCCTCCGAAGGCACATGCACGCATTTTCCCGTGGTATCGTATTTGATCCCATGGAAAGGGCATTGGATATGACCATCCTTTACACATCCTTTTGCCAAAGAAGCACCGCGATGGGCGCACAGGCTCGAAACGCACCCAAGATTTCCCGTCTCATCTCTGTAAAAAATCAAATCCTCCCCGAAACGTCTCGCTGCAATCACTTGTCCGGCTTTTACTTCATGAGAGGATAATACTGCATACCACTGATTAGTAATCATAGTCTGTCGTACTTAATCTATATCCCAGTTACTGCTTGTTTTTCATCATATTATACCACATTCTATCAAATGGCTTAATAAAAATGATAGTCTTGTAACCATATCACCATTTCATCTAAAATGCATCAAATATTTTAGATTGACTTGAATAATTTCTGAGACATCGTTTTTCATTTTTCTTTTCTTTATTCAGTCTGTGCCTTTCTAGCTTCTTCCATCTTTCGGAGTTCTGCTTCTGCATCATCAAAACTATTATGGGTGTTGCGTATATATTTTCTTAGAAAGCATCTTTTTCACCCCCTCGTATATTCTTCGAGTATCTTTGCTTTTCCTCTACGCCCGGCATAGCGGTTCATCATCTTAACATCCACCCTGTAGTTCTCCCTGATATTTCTTATTATCTCGGGAAGCTCTGAGGGACTATACGTTGCTTCGTAAGCCCTCTATTACGCGTACATTATATTATACAGTTTTCCATGAGATAATCCATTCGATATTGCGTGCTTCGGCACGACACTTTATGATCGGAGGATTGCCAAATGGCTAGATCTTTTCAAAGAACAAAAAGCCAGTGACCTTTCTGTTCGTGGCCGGTATAAAAAAGGACTCACCATCACTCTTTACTACGCAAAAATTCCTCTATCTGCCGATCCGTCACAGCAACCATATCTTCGCCTCTGTTATAGGCTACAGTCCACTCCACAATCTTTTCCATGGCAGTCTCCACGTTCCAGCGTGGGCTCCAGCCAAAAGTATTCTTGATCTTTGAGCAATCCAGTTTCAGAAAGTTCGCTTCGTGGGGGCCACCATCATGACGATCAATCCATCGAATCTCGTCTCCGGTAGCGGAATTCCATTTTTTGCAGAATAAAGTGGTCAGATCTCCCGTAGTCCAGCAATCCGTCTCGTCCGGCCCCACGTTATAATTTCCAGCAAACTCCACGGCCCCATACTGGGTAGCCGCGATCATAAGATAGGCCGCCACGGGCTCTAGTACATGCTCATAAGGGCGTGTGGAGTAGGCATTTCGTACGATGATGTCCTCCCCCTTCTCTGCCGCACGGATACAATCCGGCACGATTCGATCTGTGGCAAAATCACCGCCACCAATGACATTTCCTGCCCGAGCGGTAGAAATCGAAACTACACGCCCCTTCGTATCTCCGGGGCCATTTCCCTGCATCTTGCCGGACTCACCACCAAAAAAGGAATTCTTATAGGAACTTGTTACCAATTCCGAGCAGGACTTGGAATTCGAATAAGGATCAAAGCCATTCAGCTCCTCATTTTCCCGATATCCCCAATTCCACTCCCGGTTGAGATAAACCTTGTCAGTAGTGACATTTACAAAAGACTTCACAGAAGATGTCCGGCGTACACATTCACACACATTTACGGTACCCATAACATTCGTCTCATAGGTGCCCAAAGGATCCCGATAAGACTCCCGAACAATGGGCTGAGCCGCCATATGAATCACGATCTCTGGCTGTGTGTCGGCGAACACCTGCAGCATACGCTTTAGATCGCGGACGTCACCGAGGACATGGGTGATTCTCTTCTCCAATCCCAGGGTTTCAAACAACGAAGGTGACGTAGGTGGCTCCAGTGCATAGCCGATCACCTGGGCACCCTGCTGCAAAAGTAGCTCACACATCCAGCTTCCCTTAAATCCGGTGTGTCCGGTGATCAAAACTTTTTTATTCTTGTAAAATGATAAATCCATTATTTCACCGCCTCACTGATCACCTGTGCCATGTAGTCGATCATCTCATCCGTCATGCCGGGATAAACACCAACCCAAAAGGACTGCTCCATGATACGGTCGGTGTTTGTAAGGTCGCCAACGATGCGATAACCCTTTCCTGCGGCACGCATCTGGTCAAAGCAGGGATGCTTCGTTAAGTTACCGGCAAACAGACGTCGTGTCTGCACACCATGATCCTCGATATTCTTTACAACTTCCACCGCATCGACACCTTCTCGAACAGTGATCAAAAATCCGAACCAGCTGGGTCTGGAATTATCGCAAGGCTCCGGCAGGATCAGTTTGTCAGAGGCACTCTCCAGTCCTGCACGCAAGCGATCAAAGTTATGCCGGCGTCGCTCCACGAAGGTCGGGAACTTTACAATCTGTGCGCAGCCTACTGCGGCCTGCATATCCGTTGCCTTTAAGTTATATCCGAAGTGAGAATATACATACTTATGATCATATCCCAAAGGAAGCTCGCCGTACTGCTTGTCAAAGCGGTGCCCACAGAGATTATCCTTTCCGGAAGGGCAAACGCAGTCACGACCCCAATCACGGAAAGAGCGGATACATTTATGCAAAAGTGCATTGTTCGTATATACGGCTCCTCCCTCTCCCATCGTCATATGATGCGGCGGATAGAAGGAAGAGGTTCCGATATCGCCGATAGTTCCAGTAAACTTCTCTTCGCCATCCAATGTATAGCGGCTGCCCAGGGCATCACAGTTATCCTCAATGAGCCAAAGGTTATGCTTGTCGCAGAACTCACGAACTGCCTTTAAGTCAAACGGATTTCCCAAAGTATGGGCCGCCATCACAACCTTCGTCTTATCAGAAAGCGCGGCTTCCAGCTGAGTTACATCCAAGTTGTACTGCGGAATGGTCACATCAATAAATACCGGCACCACTCCATACTGGATCGCCGGGGTCACGGTGGTAGGAAAACCTGCTGCCACGGTGATCATCTCATCCCCGGGAAGTACCTGACGCTCCTTTAAAAGAGGGGAGGTCAGTGCCATAAATGCATTTAAATTCGCGGAAGATCCGGAATTTACCAAGGATACATATTTTACGCCCAGGTATTCACCAAACTTCTTTTCAAACTCATCCGTATAGCGTCCGGAGGTAAGCCAAAACTCCAGTGCACTATCCACGAGGTTTACCATCTCCTCATGGTCATAAACTCGTGACGCATAAGTGATGCGATCTCCCGGTTCAAAAGGCTTTTTCTTATTGTGATAGGTGTCGCAGTACTCCGCCACCAGATCCAAGATCTCTTTTTTTGCCTGTTCTTCTGTTTTGTTTTCGAACATACTCATCCTCCAATTAAAACTCAATAACATATAAAAATGAGAACCTCATTATAGCACAAAGCGGTTCCCATCTTCTATCGATTTTATATATCATATGAGCGCAGCCCCTCAGCAAAAGAAACTACCGGTGCCCATCCCGTGTCACGCTTGGTCTTTTCCACAGAGGGTTGTAGGCTAACAAACGGTGTTGGATCTTCCCCATAATGGATCTCTGCGTGAGAATTAAGAATCGCCTTCGCTTCCTCCACAAATTCTCGAAGGGGTCTATATGCTCCATTCGCGATATTATAGATTTCGCCATCGTGTCCTCGTTCATATAAAGCGATAATGCACTCCGCAGCATCTCCGGCATCCAGATAGTCCCAGTTCTGTCGACCGGATGAAAGTGAAATCTGCTCACCGGCCTTTAACTTTCTTACCAGATCCGGGAGC
>JAIKZU010000203.1 GCA_024681985.1 Lachnospiraceae bacterium
GACGGATGAGATCGTGGAAGAACTACCCACCCAGAGAAAATACGCCTTTAAAAGCGGCGTGAACATCATGTTCGGCTGCAACAATTTCTGCAGTTACTGTATCGTGCCCTATGTAAGAGGCAGAGAGCGAAGCCGTGAGCCAAAGGACATCATAAAGGAGATCGAACACCTGGTGTCGGACGGCGTCATCGAGGTGATGCTGTTGGGACAGAACGTGAATTCCTATGGGAAGAATTTAGAACATCCCGTCAGCTTTGCGCAGCTTTTGGATGACGTGTGTCACATCGACGGCTTGGAGCGGGTACGTTTCATGACTTCCCATCCGAAGGACTTATCTGATGAACTCATCGAAGTGATGGCAAAGAACAAAAAGGTCTGCCGCCATCTCCATCTGCCGCTGCAGTCCGGGTCCTCCCGGCTTTTAGCGGATATGAACCGGCGGTATGACAAAGAAAAATATCTGGCTCTGGTGGAAAAAATAAAAACTGCCATTCCTGATATCTCCCTGACCACGGATATCATTGTGGGCTACCCGGGAGAGACGGAAGAGGATTTTTTGGAAACCATGGATGTGGTGGAAAAGGTCCGGTTCAACAGTGCCTTTACCTTTATCTATTCACCCCGTACCGGAACCCCTGCGGCGGCAAAGGAGCAGATCCCGGAGGAGATCACCAAGGATCGTTTCCAGCGGCTTTTAAAACTGGTGCAGCAGATCGGAGCCGAAAAGGCCATGGAGGATGAAGGCAGTATACAGCCGGTTCTGGCAGAGCAGGTAAACGAGCAGGATGCTTCCCTTTTGACCGGCCGCTGTGATAATAATGCCACGGTACATTTTAAAGCGGATCCCTCTTTGATCGGCAGGATCGTAAGAGTTCGGCTGGATGAGTGTAAAGGATTTTATTATCTGGGAACGATGGTAGATTAGAAAAAACGGGAGAGTTTATGTACGCATATATCGAAGGAGAAGTAGCGGAGATCACGGAAAAGACCGCAGTGATCGACAATCATGGGATCGGCTATGAGATCTTTATGCCTTCCCGGGATCTGGGAGCCATGGTACATGATGAGGAGATCAGAGTCTTTACCTATTACCATTCCAATGAAAACGGGACGGCGCTGTACGGATTTTTGACCAAGGAAGAAAAACGGCTCTTTACGCTTTTGATCGGCGTCAACGGTGTGGGACCCAAAGGTGCTCTTTCCATTTTGTCCGTACTTTCGGCAGAAGACTTAACCTATGCCATCATCGGGGAAAATGCAAAGGCCATCCAGGCAGCCCAGGGCATTGGGGCCAAAGCAGCCCAGAAGATCATTTTGGAGTTAAAAGACAAATTGGACTTAAAGGAAGCAGTGGAAAACACCCTGTCAAAGGGAGCATCGGAGTCTGCATCCGTAGGTTCCATGAAAAATAATGTGCTCTTGGGACTGTCCGCATTGGGCTTTTCCAATGCCGATGCCATCCGGGCATTAAATTCCGTGGAGATCACGGAGGATGCCACGGAGGAGTCCTTGTTGAAAGAGGCCTTAAAACAACTGACCAGATAATGACCAAAGGAAGTTTTTATGAATAAACGTGTTATCTCCACTGAGCTGGATCATCGGGAAGCGGCCAACGAAAATGTGCTGCGCCCCCAGAGTTTAAAGGAATACATCGGCCAACAGAAGGTAAAAGAGAGCTTAAAGGTATATCTGGATGCGGCCAAAAAACGAAACGAAGCATTGGATCACGTGCTTTTGTACGGACCTCCCGGCCTTGGAAAGACGACGCTGGCCAATATCATCGCTTCGGAAATGGGTGTGCAGATCAAGATCACTACAGGACCCGCCATCGAAAAACCGGGAGACATGGCAGCCATCTTAAACGGTCTTTCGGAAAATGACGTGCTCTTCATCGATGAGATCCATCGTTTAAACCGGCAGGTGGAAGAAGTGCTCTATACCGCTATGGAGGATTTTGCCATTGACGTGGTGTTGGGAAAAGGTCCCACGGCCCATTCCATCCGTTTGGATCTGCCCCATTTTACGCTGGTGGGAGCCACCACCCGGGCAGGCCTTTTGTCGGCGCCTTTGCGGGATCGCTTCGGCGTGGTGTTCCACTTGGAATTCTATACTCCGGAGGAGTTAAAGACCATTGTGGTAAATTCCGCCAATAAGATCAATGTGGAGATCGAAGAGGAGGGGGCCTTCGAACTGGCCCGTCGCTCCCGGGGAACGCCCCGACTGGCCAATCGCTGGTTAAAGCGTGTCCGGGATTTTGCGGAGATCAAATATGACGGTATCATCACAAAGGAGGTAGCCCAAAATACGCTGGACATTTTGGATGTGGACGCCATGGGACTGGATCGCTATGACAAGGAGATCCTCCTGATGATCATGGATAAATTTGCCGGAGGGCCTGTAGGCATCGATACCCTGGCGGCGGCCATCGGAGAGGAGAGCGGTACCATCGAGGATGTGTACGAACCCTATCTGGTTAAGAACGGTTTCATACATCGCACACCCAAGGGCAGAGTAGCCACGGATCTGGCCTATGAGCACTTTCACCGGGTGCGTCCGCAGTAGTTTAAAAGCGCTGACAGAAGTTCGTACGTTTGAGAACGGACACATGGGGAGTTGCAGAAAAAAAGAATTGTATTTTTTCCGGGAATATGACTATAATATTATGATTTCATATTTTTGGAGGAGCGTATGTCGGCTAAAAAAAGTGCCCAGGTCCTGATCGGCGGAAAGATTTATACCTTAAGCGGATATGAGGAAGAGGATTATCTTCAGAAGATCGCCACTTATATCAATGGCAAACTGTCCGAGTTCGAAGAGATCGAAGGTATGAACCGATTCACTATGGACATGAAGGCCACTCTTTTAGAGATCAATATCGCAGACGATTACTTTAAGGCCAAAGACAGAGTCGACAAACTGGAACATGATATGGAGTTAAAGGACAAAGAGGTCTACGACCTAAAGCACGATCTGATCTCCAATCAGGTACGGATCGAGACTTTGGAGGAGCAGACAGCGACGCTGGAAGCGGAAAAGAAAGAACTCCTAGCCTTAAAAGCCAGATTGGAAGCCTCGTTAGAGGATGCACTTTTGGGAACGGATTAAATAGTGGATGACAGGGGACTTCAGATAAGTCCCCTTTTTATATGATATGAAGATGGAAGTATTATCTCCTGCGGGAGATCTAAAAATTGCAAAGGCAGCTTATGTAAGCGGCGCGGATGCGGTGTATTTCGGCGGAATGGATTACGGTGCCAGGGCAATGGCCGCCAATTTTGACAACACCGCCATAGAAGAGCTTTTGGATTTTGCTCATTTACGGGGAAAGAAAGCCTATATCACCGTCAATACCCTGATCAAAAATCCCGAAGGGGAAAAGCGACTGTATGATTTTATGAAACCCATCTACGAGCTGGGGATCGACGGTGTCATCATTCAGGATTTCGGGGTGCTTACATTTTTAAAAAGACATTTCCCGGATCTTCCCCTTCACGCCTCCACCCAGATGAACCTCTGCACTCCTTACGGAGCTAAGTTCCTAAAGGAAGCGGGGGCCTGTCGTATCGTGACCGCCAGGGAGATCTCCCTTAAGGAGATCCAAGGGATCAAAAAAGAAACGGATCTGGAGATCGAGACCTTTGTGCATGGGGCACTTTGCATGAGTTATTCCGGGACTTGTCTGTTGTCCTCCTTTATCGGAGGCAGAAGCGGAAATCGGGGACGCTGTGCCCAGCCCTGTCGTTTAGGTTATGCTGTGCTGGATGAAAAGAAGCGTCCTTTGCCG
>JAIKZU010000206.1 GCA_024681985.1 Lachnospiraceae bacterium
CTTCTACATAATCATGTACAAAATTTTCGTATTTGGTTCCGGCAGATCGTGAGATAAGAAGAATGAACTCATCTCTTCTCGGAAGGATCACTTCCTTGACCATGTCAACAAAGTTTTCGCCAAACAGTTTATCATCAGATAAGCTACTTTCAAGAAGGTCATATTTCCTGCTAGCATGATCCCTGGTCCATTCCTTTATGCTTTCGATCAGAGGCTCAACCATGGCATTAAACATAGCTTCTTTATCCGCATAATGCCTGTATAGTCCTGCCGATGTCATGCCGGCTCTGGCTCCGATACTTCTTATGGAGGCATCCTCAAAGCCCTTTTCGAGAAACTCCTCTTTAACGGCTTTCTTTACTCTTTCATGGCTTAACGTCTTATCTCTTGGCATATTTCCCCGGATTGATCGCTATCACTGTTAGCTATCGTAGTTTACTATACTTTTTACAAGTTTGTCAACGTACTAATTCCGACGAAAAAAAGTCAGCGGAGAACCGAAATCCCCGCTGACCATCACAGATCATTTATTATCTTCCATCATGTTATCCGATATCAATTAGCCTCATCTATTCATCAATCCTACCACCTCAGTACCCGTGGCAAAATCTGTCTGCTTCCGCTGTGGCATCCAAGAGTTCTCCCAGGATCCTTTCATAGAACTCTCTCTCATGATATGCCCCATACTCCATGATACACGTGTGAATAGCGATATAACCGTCCACATCGTCCATGGCAAAGCCTTCCGGAGCCGTCTCTTCGATGCTTGCCCGGATGGAAAAGTATTTGTTATTGAAACTGCGGCAAAGAAGATCCAGACTTCCCGATGCTTCTGTCTCTAATTCCTCCTTTGCAAAAGGAATAAAGGCGCCCAGATGCAGGAGATAAATATCTTCAGCGGAAGTGGCCTCGTAACGCGCCATTGCCGAAAAGTCCGTACCGGCCATCAGGATATACGGATCTGTATCTCCGTTTATACCTATTTCCTCAGTCAGATCTCCATCGGAAAGAATATCGACAAGCCCGTTTATACGGGGGAGCATCCTGCCGGTCTCTTCAGAGAGTGCTTCGCCCTCTGCCCTGCCGCTTTCATTTGCTCTTCCCATCAAAGCGTCTGCATCAATGGTGACACCACTCAGGAAAAGCCCGGCGGCAAATAAAAAGCGGTTAGCATCCTTCCAGAATATGTCATCATGGATAAGCCAGCTTGTTTCCTCCAAACTGTCATCGTTCTCGTCCGATGTGTGCCGGTATGCTGCCAACCGCAGCACTTCCGTTTCTTCGTCGTCCTCGTCTGCCAAGAACGTGGCATACACATCATAGTCCTTAGCAATATGGACATTGAGCCCCGGCGTGATCGTCATATCGAGGGTGATCTCACTGGCGGTTCCTGCCTCGCTTAATCGTTTAGAGAGCGCCGAAAGACGGGGCATCAAAAAATCGGACATGTAAACGTTTAGATCTTCATCCGCACTTTCTGACACCACTGTAGCGTTTAAATTGTCCAGTTCCGTAAAGCTTAATTCTTTCATCATCATTTCACCATCCTACTGATATCGGTCACTGCGAAGTGATCAAACATGGTAAAGAACATATCCTTTGTTAAAAATATGGATCCGGTGGCGGCCTCGTTTGCCGAAGCCCTTATGGTCATATCACCGGTAGTCTCGTTATACACATGGTCCACTGTACCCACGCCCCAGGGGTTTCGCAACTCTATCATTTCTCTGTCACCGATCATCTTTATCCCGATCACCGTATAGGCATGGGAGGAAGCGATTCCCTTCATCATATTTTCATTATTCATTCCCACGTCGTCCGTCTCCGGGAAGTCACTTTTCGTTCCTACTGTAAAGACCCTATTCTTTTTATCTCTTTTAACATCTTCCCAAAAATTATTGGCTACTTTTCCATGTAGAACATGCTTTGCCTTAAACTGCTCATCCGGCTCTGCGTGGGATGCCTCAAATTGTCCGGAATCTGCTTTTGTACCTGTGATAACGGTTAAAAATCCATGGGCTATACCGCTTTTTATGTTCTTAAAGGAGCACTGTTTCTTTTCTTTTAGATCATCCACCCGGAACTCTCTGTCTTCGCTTTTCACTCCCCTATCATTGGCCCATACCATGGGAACTCCGGCAAGGGGGGAAGCCGCAAAGGCTTTTTCAATCATTTGCACCCACAGTGCGCCTTTTGCAAACCGCTCGCTCTCCACATTGTTTTTGTCCTTATATTTGGGGATGGTCTTATCCACCGTGACGTATACCGGCTTTCCATTACTGCCATAAAACCTGACGGTGACGGTATCGCCGTTATCCTTCATCATTTTCTTGATGGCTTCCGGATCTTTTTCCACCACCGTGGCGATGGATGCTATGGCGTAGCAATCCCCCAGTCGTCCCTGTACCACATCACCGATACATGGTTCATGTGCAAACAGCGGCTCGTTCCTTTTATCGATGGTTTCATACGGTTTGATGGAGTTTTCGTCTAAGTTTTCTTCATATTCATCCAGTTCAAAGTCTACAAACTGCGAATCTTTTACCTGAACATTCTTAGACCCGGGCTCCATGGTGAGCTTGCCGGATGAAATGGTTTTTATCTGTCCAAGATAATAGTCTAATCGCTGTTCTTCTTCCGTATTGGTATCTTTTAGCTTAAGCTTCAGATCCTCCACCAGCTTTGTCGCATCCTTAAGCGCTTTGATCTCTCCCTGGACCTTGTCGGTGCTGTATTCTCTATATCCTTCCTTATCCGTCTCATACCCCGACTGCGAGCTGATATTCATCTCGGCATAGGTCGATAAGGCATCCAGGACTTTTTTAAACTCTTCGCTATGTCCATCCTTTGCTTTGTCGGCAGCGATGGCGCCTTTTAGATCCTCTTTTCTTTGCACCCTGAGAGAGTCGGACTTACCCAAGACCTTCTTCTGCTGATTGATCTTTCGGATAAAATGCTTGGTATGATTGATCCGAGATGTAAAATCGGTGGCAGGTTTTCCCTTCTCGCTCTCTTTCTTCTTCTTTGACCGATCTTTTACCTGCTCCTTTACTTCAATCTTTTCTTCTTCCAGGATCTCATCATCGGATACCTCTTTCATCATTCCCGTAAAGGAGCTGACGACATATCCGGTATATGCCCTTAGTCTGGATTTATATCTGTACTGAATGGAATACTGATTCCGCTCTTTTTCCAGCACATATGCATCCACTTTTTTCAGCTTCGCATATTGTTCCTGCATGACCTTCGTTTCATCCGAAACCTGATTGGCTTTGCCCCATTCAATCTTCTTTTGGATGCGCTCTCTTTTCCGTTCCTTTATCTGCTTTTCTCTTTCGATTACCTTATTTGTCAGAGACTCCGGATCGTCATGCTCCTTTTTCACGGCATCTTTATATCCCGTCAGTCTGGATCGAAATGCCTCCTTTTGTTCTTCACTCAGTCCCGGGAATTTATTTAAGAATGCTTCCGCATCCAGGTTATAGATGGATTCATTCAGCTTTCTGTCAAAATAAGGCAAGGCCAGGTATCCCTTTTTGTTGATCACCATGGATTTGTAATCCTGACCCGGTATTTCTTTGGCATCCGGAGACATGGCATCCTTTTGGATCCCGTCGTTTTTGAAATCCTCAAAGGTGGCAGTGCTGAAAAGCCCTTCATTGTCCTTACTCATGACGGAATTGATCACGATGGATTGGGTGCCTTCCACATTTTGCATTTTGGCCATATAGCTGATGCTGCTTTGCTTTCTGGTTTTCTTTCCCATAAGGAAATCCATGATCTGCATCTTATTAAGCTGTGCAAGCGCATTCTCACTATAAACGATGGGCACGTGGTTTTTTTTGGCCTGCTCTAACAGCTCCTCCATTGAGGCCCACTTATATTTATTGTCTTTTTGGGTCTTTTCATAGATATAGCCCTTTGTAACGCTGCCGTCTTCGTTCTTAAGCTCTGCTTTTTCCAGCTTTTTATGGATGTCCACTTTGGTGTCTAACATATCACAGAGAGAATTCACCATTAAGTCCGTCTCAATGGCATCCCCTGTGGAAAAAACCACACCCGATCTGCCGTCATCTGTGTCAAATCCGTCCCCATTCGCAGATTTTTTCACACTCACGGATCCCGGCAGCAAGGCTTCCAGCCAGCTGCCTCCGGTCTTTCCATGGAGCTCTAAGTCATCAAAGTTTAAATCTTTCAGCCGCATCTGCTCCTGTTCAAGCAGATACATAACCTCCCGCGCCTTGTTATATCGCCGAATCGCAGGCTCTCTGGAAGGCGTCGCGTTCTTAAGATAAGTCTTGCATTGATCCAAGGCATATTTATACTGGGTCTCAATATCCCCTTTTATTAATTTAAACTTGTCTTCCTTCAGAGGAATTGTGCCTTTCAGATGCTCTGTTACTCGTTTGTAATAGACGATACAGCTAAAGGTACTGCTCTTTTCCTCTAAATCGTCGATCATGTCAGAAAGCCGGTTATGCTGGATCCGCATCACCTTATCTTTGTTTTCATTCACTTCTTCGGGCTTTGCATTCACAGGTTCTGTGTACGCAGCCATCACCTCGGAGAGTGTTTTCCCCGAAATGTTTTTTTCCAAATAGCTCTCCCGGCTTACGGATTCAAAAAAGGAAAGGGAGTTTTTGGCATACTCTTTTATGTCCATAACCAGCTTATGCCGGACATTTCGATCGTTTTCAGGGTGCTTGATCTTTTCTGAAGCATAGTAATCACAGGTCCTTATTACCTCATCCAAGGCGATCATCATTTCGATGCGGGTCTTTTCGAAATTGGCGGCCGTAACCTCCGATGCAAACAGGGACGTTACCTTACGCATATTGTCTTTTACCAACTTCATCGGACGGCTGTTGAAATAGAAAAGCCTGTTGGTGGAATTTAATTGGGCAAACGAATCCACAAGTCCTTTGCCGAAAGCCTTCGCTGTCTTCGGCGATTCAAAGCCCTCTTCGGCATAGACGATGTCCTGCTTAAATTGAGGAGAAACCTGTTCGGACTCTATCTTGATCTGCTGATTATCTTCCACTTCGATTTGGGGAGCGAAGTTTTGTAAAGTGGCATTCTTCGATTCCTCTTTTTCCGTGGTGACATATGTTTCCTGTACTACATGTTTAATTGATTCTTTCATGTTCTCCCCTCCATGCCTTTATGGGGTGTATGTCCGAATATATCCGGTTGATCATCGCCCTATGCTCTTTTCGATTCACCTTTGCATAAACAACGGTGCTCCCATCATATCTTTTCTTTGTCCGCAGAACCGTGGCATAAAAAAGACTTCTCATGATATCTTTATTGTTATCTACAGCCCGATAGAAAACAGGCTCCAAAGCACCTCCCAGTCTCTTCCTTACCAAAAGGAGCCCTTTTAGTGCCCCATACTGATCCACATATGCATTGCTGATGTAGGGCTCTAAGTTCTCAATATTGATCTTTTCCAGATCTTCATACCAGAGGAAGGGCGTATTGTCCCTAAGGGTGTTCATATCCTTGATATGAAGCTTTTCGATGGTAACGGTTTTGTTTTGGACCTCATCATCCCAGATGGCGGGCACATCACATATCCTCTTTACGGTAGAATACATCTCATACAACGTGTGATGATATATTCGGTAACCCATGCTTTCAAAGAAGGATATGAGTACCGGTGCATTGTTGTTTTGAAAGAATACGACGGAAGAGGAATAGATCTCGTCCTTGGGGATATTTTTTAAAGTGCTCTTAAAAAGCATGGTTCCCACACCCTGATTTCTGTATTCCTCCACCACGTGGATCCATCGGATGTCCACTCTCGGCTTTTCATCCTCTTCGTATATAAACTGATAAATGATGACACCGGCGATGATCCTTTCACCATCTTTCATATCAATGGCTCCGAAGGCAGCCATGTCATCGTCCAACTGTCCGATGCACCTTAAATCATCCACATCGGCAATGGCAGAAAACTCTTTTATGTGTTTTTTGTTTATT
The DNA here is from genome assembly GCA_024681985.1 of Lachnospiraceae bacterium. Classification (GTDB taxonomy): domain Bacteria; phylum Bacillota; class Clostridia; order Lachnospirales; family Lachnospiraceae; genus JAILEN01. Next base: position 5,983 of record JAIKZU010000206.1, read on the forward strand.
CTTATATATCTCATGTTTAGACCCTTTTCGAAGTACATTAATTATAATATATACATTAAAAAAAACCATTTTCTAAATGTTGGTATCATTGTAACATGGGATGTCCAACAAACGTCTTATAACTCATCTCCTTAAAAATCATACTCTCAGTTGGAACCGGAGCCTTTTTTTTGTATAATATTTTTTGTATCAGTCCAACAAAATGGAAAACCATTTATTATCCGACAGCGTAAGGAGAATTATTGATGAATGAAAAACAGAAACTTCCTCTTGCTACTCAGATCTTTATAGCGCTGATACTTGGAATCATTGCAGGTCTTCTCCTGCAAAATCATGCGGAAATCCCGGATACCTACATCAAGCCTATAGGGACGATCTTTTTGAATCTTTTAAAATTCATAGTGGTTCCCATCGTTTTATTCTCGCTCATGGCCGGTATCGTCTCCATGAGCGATATCCGAAAGGTGGGCTCCATAGGGCTTAAGGTAGTCATCTACTATATGTGTACCACTGCCGTCGCCATAGTGATCGGCCTCCCTCTTGACGGCATTGCGCTGGTGGCAGGTGTGGACCGAATCTTCGACATGGGAAGAACCGTAGTAAATATTACCGGAGACGCATCCTGCGCCCTTGTGGTCTCAAATCTGGAACGAAAGAAAGCCTTAAAAAAGAAGCAGGCTTAAATAAACAAGTAATACCAAGGAGAAAAATATGAACGAAGTAGTGATCAAACGAAATGAACTGTTGGCACAAACCGTGATCAAGGGGCTCAAGTCCAGAAACATGAAGGGTCATTACGCCGCCAGCAAGGAAGAAGCATTAAAGATCGCCATGGATTTAATCCCAAAGGGGAGCTCCATTTCCATGGGGGGATGTATGAGTGCACGTGAGATCGGTCTGACGGATGCCCTAAAAAATGGAGAGTATGATTTTATCGATCGAGATGCCTATGAGGATGGTCGCGTTGCCATGCTAAAGGCTTATGATGCCGATTTCTTTTTGGCAAGTGCCAATGCCATGACACAGGACGGCGTCATCGTAAATATCGATGGAAATTCCAATCGTGTTTCCGCCATTGCACAGGGGCCGAAGCACGTGCTCTCCATCGTCGGCATGAACAAGATCTGTGACGATGTAGACGGTGCCATGAAGCGTGCGCGAAATGTGGCGGCTCCCATCAATGCCCAGCGATTCGGGCTTTCCACCCCCTGTTCAAAGACAGGCACCTGCATGGACTGTAAATCCCCGGATACCATCTGCTGTCAGTTTCTGATCACCCGTTATTCCCGACACGAAGATCGGATCCATGTCATCTTAGTCAACGACAACCTGGGATTTTAAGGGAGGATGCGTTAGTTCCTGTCCTTGACAAGAAGCATCACCCCGTCCTCCACACGCACAGCGGCGGTCGTCTGTGGCAGGACTTCATTACTTACACCATACTGATATTCCGGCGTGATGGTTCCGTTCGTGAGCGGAAACTTCGCGCCGGTTATTTTTACGCCGGAAACCGGACCGTCGATGCAAAGCAGGGAAAAGAACGCATACGTATCATCGATATATACCGTTTCTTTGCCTACGATCTGCATTTCGGAGCTGTCATCTACGGCGATACACCGACAACCCCGGTTATAAAGCCACAGCATCAGGGAGATATTTC
>JAIKZU010000059.1 GCA_024681985.1 Lachnospiraceae bacterium
ATGCCATTGGAAAAAGTGACCGGGTGATCGGCCCAGATCAAATGACGGCTGCATACGTGGCAGACCGGTTGGAGGAAGTGATGAAAAGCCCCGCCGGATTAGAGAAATCCTACCGCATGAGTGTGTACGAGACGTTGTATGGCGCCATCAAGACCGCAGTACTGGAAAAAGACGAATTCCCCTTACTGCAGCCGGAGGAAACCTACACCTATGAAAAACTCTCCAAGGCTCTCCCTCGATTCGAAGGTACGGATGAGCAGGAACAGTTTTTGAAGCTGCGTCGGAAGTTCCGCCGCATGTACGGCTCCTACAATAAGTATCAGAACGTCATTGATCTGTTGGAGTCTGTACCCTTTTTGAAACAGATCTACAAGAAACAAACGAAAGACAATCTATGAGAAAGTACCTAAAGAGTTTTCAAAGTTATTCATTTTTGCTAAGCGAGTTGGTAAAGCGCGGTATCCGCTTAAAATATCGGCGAAGCTACTTAGGGATCCTGTGGTCCCTTATCGAACCGCTGCTTACCACCATCGTACTGGTCATCGTATTTGGTACGCTGTTTGACCGGGGCAAGGAGTTTCCCCTGTACGTCGTTACCGGCCGACTGTTGTTCGGATTCTTTTCCAATGCCACAAAATCCGGTTGCAAATCCGTACGCCGCAACGCCAGCATGATCAAAAAAGTATATATCGCTAAATACCTGTATCCGCTGTCGTCGGTGCTGTTTAACTTTATCATCTTCGGGATCTCCTTGATCGTGATCATCCCCATCTGCATTTACGTGCGGATCGCACCGCATCTGATCTACATCTGGCAGGTGTTCCCGGCACTGATCAACCTGTTTTTGGTTACCCTGGGAGTATCCATCCTCCTGGCTACCCTGAATGTATTCTTCCGGGATATCGAGTATCTGTGGAATGTGGCCACCCTGATCATCATGTACCTCTGCGCCATTTTCTACCCGGTGGAAAAGATCATGGACAGTGGCTGGGCTTGGCTTTTGGACTTAAATCCCTTGTACGGTTGTATCGAACTGATGCGCGGTGCCTTCATGGGATACCAGGCCGCCCCCTACTACATGGCCTACCCCCTTGCATTCGGAGTGGTATCCATCATTGTGGGACTGATTTTCTTCAAAGCAAAACAGGATGAATTTATATTGCATTTGTAATATTTAAACAGGAAAACAACATGAGTAAAGAAGTAAGCATAAAAGTAGAAAACGTCAGCATGAAATTCAACATGAGCGCGGAAAAAGTGGACTCCGTGAAGGAGTACATGATCAGCCTCTTTACCGGCAAGCTGCAGTACAACGAATTCTGGGCCTTAAGAGACGTCAGTTTCACCCTGCATCGGGGCGACCGCCTGGGCATCCTGGGCTTAAACGGCGCAGGCAAATCCACGCTCTTAAAAGCCATCGCCGGTGTATATAAACCCACCACCGGAAAGGTGACAAAAAAAGGCAAGGTAGCACCTCTGTTGGAGCTGGGGGCCGGATTTGAGCGGGAGTATACCGCCAGAGAAAACATCTATCTCTACGGCGCCATTTTGGGCTATACCAAGGAATTCATCGAGTCCAAATTCGACGAGATCGTGGAGTTTTCGGAGTTGAAGAAATTTGTGGACGTTCCCATCAAAAATTACTCCTCGGGCATGAAGTCCCGTCTGGGATTTGCCATCTGTACCACGGTGCGGCCGGACATTTTGATCCTGGACGAGGTGCTTTCCGTAGGAGATTCCAAGTTCCGGAAAAAGTCGGAAGCCAGAGTCAAAGAGATGATGGCCAACGACGCTACGGTGCTTTTCGTGTCCCATTCCCTGAGCCAGGTGAAGCGCATCTGCAATAAGGCCATTATCCTGGATCATGGAAAGATGATCGACATGGGAGATGTAAAGGAAGTGGCGAAGCATTACCAGGAAATGAACGGCTTAAAGGAAGAGCCGGAAGAGGCCGGCGGCGTGGAAGCTGAGGCAGGCGATTCCTCCGGAGATTAAAGCATGGCATCCATCGAAACAAATGCAATACTTAAGACCAAACTGTCTCATAGCGGAAAACTGCACGAACTGACGGATGAAGAAGTAAAGACCGTGCAGCGTGACCTGCTGGAGATCTTTATGGATATGAAGACCGTCCTGGACAAAGAGCACATCCCCTATACCTTTGGTGGGGGAAGTGTTTTGGGTGCGGTGCGTCACGAGGGGTTCATCCCCTGGGACGACGACATTGACATCAATATCGAGCGCCGGTATCTCTTGCCTTTTAAAGAAGCAATGGAAAA
>JAIKZU010000079.1 GCA_024681985.1 Lachnospiraceae bacterium
TTACCTGTGCCGGAGACTTAGCCCGTTTGGGATACGATGTGACCATCTTTGAGGCTCTGCATAAGGCCGGAGGTGTGTTGGTATACGGCATACCGGAATTCAGACTTCCCAAGGACGAAGTAGTGGCTGCGGAAGTAGAAAATGTAAAGAATCTGGGTGTAAAGATCGAGACCAATGTCATCATCGGAAAATCCATCACCATTGATGAACTGATGGAAGAGGAAGGCTTTGAAGCCGTGTTCATCGGTTCCGGTGCCGGACTGCCGAAGTTTATGGGAATCCCCGGCGAGCAGGCGTTAGGTGTATTTTCCGCAAACGAGTACCTGACCAGAAACAATCTGATGAAAGCCTTTAAGGATGAGGATACACCCATCTACCGCGGGAAAAAGGTGGTAGTCGTAGGCGGCGGAAACGTGGCCATGGATGCTGCCAGAAGTGCTCTTCGTCTTGGCGCAGAAGTACATATCGTATACAGACGGAGTGAGGCAGAACTTCCTGCACGTGTGGAGGAAGTACATCATGCAAAGGAAGAGGGCGTGATCTTTGATCTCTTGCAGAATCCCATGGAGATCCTGACCGACGAAAAGAACAATGTTCGCGGGATCAAGATCATTAAGATGGAATTAGGTGAGCCCGATGAATCCGGTCGTCGCCGTCCCGTGGAGATCCCCGGAAGTGAATATGAGATTGAATGTGATGCGGTGATCATGTCTTTGGGTACTTCCCCGAACCCTCTGATCTCTTCTACAACAAAGGGACTGGAAGTAAACAAGCGTGGCTGCATCGTGGCAGAGGAACTGACCGGTGCCACTTCAAAGATGGCAGTATTTGCCGGAGGAGATGCAGTAACGGGAGCAGCCACCGTGATCCTGGCCATGGGTGCCGGAAAAGCAGCGGCAAAGGGGATCGATGAGTATTTTAAGCGCTAAGGTTTTTTGCTATGAGTAACTATTACCGAATCTCGGAAGATATCGCCTTAAGAAGCTGGCAGTTTGTACCCCAGGCCTATTACAGAAGGTCAGAAGTGGATGCAATACCTTTGACCGATGAGGAGTTTGACCTCATGCTCTTGTGCGACGGGGAACATGAACTTCCTGACAGTCCTTTATTAAATGACCTGCACTTACGGGGACTGATCCAGCGCTGTCAAAAAGGAGAAAAACCTTCCGAATGGTCTGCCTATAAGAAATATCCTCACAGATATTTCCCGGAAATGATCCTTATGATGACCGGCAGATGCAATTATAACTGTATTCACTGCTTTAACGCCATGGATAATGAACCTTTAAACAGTGAGTGGAGTTGGGAAGATCTAAAAGACCTTTTGGATCAGGCTTCGGATTGCGGTGTACATGCCTTTACCATCACCGGTGGGGAACCCATGCATCATGCACACTTCATGGATGTGATGCGGTATATCTACGAAAAGAACATGGTGGTAAAGGAATTAAACACCAACGGGTATTACATCACCCAGGAGATCCTGGACGAACTGAAGAGTTTCGGTTGTAAGCCTTTGATCAAGATCTCCTTTGACGGAGTGGGTTTCCATGACCGGATCCGAAATCGTAAAGGATCGGAAGAACTGACCATCGAAAAGATGCGTTTGGTATCCCAAAATGGTTTTGCTCTAAAGTCCCAGACCCAGGTGAACCGTATCAACGTCAGTTCCATGATGGAGACGGCAAAGCTGATGAACAGCCTGGGGGTCAGAAAGATCCGGATCACCCGTACCAATGAGGTACCCCGGTGGATCCAGATGGCGGGAGATGCCAGTCTGCCGCCGGATGAGTATTACGATCATATGATCCGGTTCGCGGGAGAGTACGCAAAAAGCGGATTAAGTGCCGAGATGACTATCTGGAATCTGATCCATATCAGTCCACGGAAAAGATCCTACCGTCTGGTGCCGGTGGTCTTTCCGAAAGGAAAATATCAGCCCACCAGAGCGGTGTGTGCGGACTGCAGACGGATGATCAATGTTCGTTCCAACGGGGATCTTCTTACCTGCTTGCAGATCGGCGGCGGCTTGGACGAGATGGGAGAACGGTTTGAAAATCTCCATGAAACGCCTTTGGCGGATATCCTTTATGACAGCCGCTGGCAGAAACTGGTATGTACCAACGTTCACAGGATCACGGAGGTCACTCCGGAGTGTGCACAATGCCCCTACTTTAAGTACTGTGCCGGCGGATGCAGGGCCCTGGGTATGCTGATCTCGGATGCGCGGTATGACTATATCAAAGAACACGGAACGGCATACGGACTTCCCTTTGATGAGAAATTTTATCTGGCTCCGGACAAGACCAAGTGTGCGTTTTTCAAGCAGGGTTGGTATGAAAAGGCCGTAGAGGCCATGGGGGACTGGAAGAACTTAAGCGAGATTTAACACTTGCACTTATAGATCGTCTGTGCTATAATCTCAAGGTCGCTTCGGAAAAGCGACGAATCGGAGGATGATGTAATGGAAGTATTAAAGATTGTATTAACCATTTTATTTATTATCGTATGTGTGGCGATCACCGCGATCATTCTGATGCAGGAAGGCAAGCAGCAGGGCTTGGGAACCATCGGCGGACAGAGCATGGACAGCTACTGGTCGAAGAACAAAGGTCGTTCCCGTGAAGGGATCCTGGTAAAGGCATCCACCGCTCTTGTCATTGTATTCTTTGTGCTTGCGGCAGTTTTGAACTTAAGTGTATTTTAAGTAAAGGATCTAAGGCCACCGTCAGACGGTGGTCTTTTTCTTTTATAACGGAAAGCGTATGACAAAAAAGAAAAAAGAGAAAAAACAATATAACGGTATCTTTTCCGCAACAGCCAAAGGCTTTGGCTTTGTGACAGTGGAAGGATTTGAGGAGGATTTTTATATTCCCAAGGATTATATGGGCAGTGCCCTAAACGGTGACGAAGTCACCGTGATGCCCTTAGAGAAGCAGGGCGGGAAGCGAACGGAAGCTGCCATCGTGGATGTGCTGGTCCGGAACACCCAGACCGTGGTGGGCACCTATGAAAAGTCCGGTAATTTTGGATTCTTGATCCCGGATGATAAAAAGATCGGAAAGGATATTTTTATCCCGACTGAAAAAGACCTGCATGCCATGGACGGGCAGAAGGTGGTGTGCTATCTGACGGATTACGGCGATGCCCATCACAACCCGGAGGGGATCGTGGTAGAGATCCTGGGATATCCTTCCGATCCCGGAGTGGATATCACTTCCGTGGTGCGGGCTTACCATTTGCCCACTTCCTTTGAACCGGAGGTTTTAAAGGAAGCCGAAAAAGCAAATGTAAAGGTGAAAAGATCCGACATCAGAAAGCGACTGGACCTTCGAAAAGAGATGATGGTTACCATCGACGGTGACGATTCCAAGGATCTGGATGATGCAGTTTCCTTAATAAGAGACGGAGAGGACTATATCCTGGGTGTGCACATCGCGGATGTATCCCACTATGTCAAAGAGAAATCCGAACTGGACTTTGAAGCCAGAAAGCGGGGAAATTCTGTGTATCTGGCAGACCGGGTGATTCCCATGCTGCCCACCACTTTGTCCAACGATATCTGTTCCTTAAATGAGGATGAGGATCGCCTGACCCTAAGCTGCATCATGCGGATCGGTCCTACAGGAAAGGTTTTGGATTATCGGATCGCAGAAAGTGTGATCCATTCCACCAGACGTATGACCTATTCCTCCGTGAATCGGATCTTGGAAGATGCGGACGAAGAGGAGATCCAAAAACACAAAGAGCTGGTGCCTATGCTTAAGATGATGGCAGAACTGGCTCGGATCTTAAACAAACGCCGTATGAAACGGGGTGCCATTGATTTTGATTTCCCGGAGACCGTGATCGTCCTGGATGAAAAAGGAATCCCCACAGACATACACCCCTATGATCGTCGGACCTCCAATCGTCTCATCGAAGAGTTCATGCTTTTGGCTAATGAAACCGTGGCCAGATTTGCTTTTGACCATGACCTGCCCTTTATGTACCGTGTTCACGGTGTTCCCGATGGAGAAAAGATCCGGGATTTATCCCGGCTTTTGGGAAGCTTCGGTTATACTATAAAGGGAGATAAGAATGACATCACTCCAAAGGAATTGCAAAGGTTATTGAAAAAGATCAAAGGAAAACCGGAGGAGAAGTTGATCTCCACCGTGGTGCTCCGCTCCATGCAGCAGGCGAGATACGGTACGGAGTGCGAAGGTCATTACGGTTTAGCGGCAGAGTACTACTGCCATTTTACCTCCCCCATCCGGCGGTATCCGGATCTTATGGTGCATCGGATCTTAAAGGAGGAGCTAAAGGGCAAACTGAAAAAGAAACGGATCGCCTATTACGACGGCATCCTGCCCCAGATCGCCACGGAGACCTCCAAGACGGAGCGTCGGGCAGACGAGACGGAGCGGGAAGTGGACAAGCTGAAAAAGGTGCAGTATATCTCCTCCTACATCGGACAGGAGTTTTCAGGCGTTATCTCCGGCGTCACCAAGTGGGGGATCTATGTGGAACTTCCCAATACGGTGGAGGGTATGATCGCAGTCTCCTCTATCAAGGGTGACTATTTTACCTTTGACGAAGAGCATTACTGCCTCGTAGGGGAGCGGACAGATCGCACCTTTACACTGGGACAGGAGTTACGTATCATAGTAGAGGATGCGGACGTCATGGCCAGGACCATCGATTTTTCCCTGGCGGAAGATAGTTATACCAAAGCGGATAAGAAGCGAAAGTCCAATAAGCCTCTGAAGAAAAAAGAAGCTATCAAGGAAAAGGACCGAAAAAAAGAAAAAGAAAAGAAGGCTGCAAAGAAAAAGACGGCAGCAAAAAGGAAGCAGCATGGCAGAAGAAAGTCACAAGCTCATCGCAAACAATAAAAAAGCATATCATGAGTACTTTCTGGAGGAACTCTACGAAGCCGGCATCGAGCTTAAGGGCACGGAGGTAAAAGCCCTCCGTACTGGGAAGTGCTCCATCAAAGAAAGCTATATCCGTATCGAAAACGGCGAGGTGATCATTTTACAGATGCACATTTCTCCCTATGAAAAGGGAAACATCTTTAACCGAGATCCCCTTCGTCCCCGGAAGCTTTTGCTGCATAAAAGTGAGATCTTAAAACTGCAGCAAAAGATCAAGGAAAAGGGGTTTACCTTAGTTCCCGTGGAGGTTTATTTTAAGGACTCCCGTGTGAAGGTAAAGATCGCTCTGGCCAGAGGTAAAAAACTGTACGACAAACGGGCGGATATCGCCAAGAAGGATGCCAAGCGGGAGGCCGCCAGAGAGTTCAAGCAGAGTATTCGATAGGATCATTTGTAAAGGAATATAAACCACGGGTTCATTGCCTTCGGTTTTCATTCGATATATAATCAGGTAGACAAAAGTGTTTACCATATATGGGCTAGTAAAGGTTTCGACAGGGATCTTGCAGCTGGTGAAGCGAGTCGCATGCCGATGCGTTAAATGGGCAAACTTAAATTTAAACGCTGATAAAGAATTAGCATTCGCTGCTTAATTTATAGCAGCAATCCTCTCCGGATGACCGGCGTTCCGGATGCAGGGTTTCATCTTTGCCGGAAACGATGGCAGCTAAGCTTTGCGTTGTCAGGCGTATCATGAAGCTACTCAATGGGCAATGGGTGTTCGTTTCCATGTCCTTTGGGGAATCTTAAATAACGGACTACACTCGTAGAAGAACAGGGAATGGGTTTTTGGACGCGGGTTCGATTCCCGCCTAGTCCACGACAGCGCGAACGGTCGAACCCCTTTTCAAACGCTAGAATAGGGGTTCTCCGCGACACTGCTTTTGTAACAATTGATTTAAAGGAGTTGTCGGGGTACAGATCT
>JAIKZU010000084.1 GCA_024681985.1 Lachnospiraceae bacterium
CTTCGGTTCCATCGAAGGAGACGGCGCCGCAGCCATGCGTTATACGGAGGCCAGATTACAAAAGATCACGGAGGAAGCCTTCCTTTCGGATCTCGACAAAAATGTGGTGGATTTCATGCCCAACTTTGACGAGACGGAAAAAGAGCCGGTGGTACTTCCTGTTCGTGTGCCCAACATTTTGATCAATGGGGCAGAGGGTATTGCCGTAGGTATGGCCACATCCATCCCCACCCATAATCTTGGGGAGGTTATCGACGGAGTTATCGCCTACATGAAAAACCCGGATATCAATACGGAACAGATGATGGAGTTTATTCCCGGACCGGATTTTCCTACAGGGGGCATTGTCACCAATAAGGACGAACTTCATGCCATCTATTCCACCGGCGTGGGCAAGATCAAACTCCGTGGAAAGGTTGAGATCGAGAAGTTAAAGGGTGGTCATACGGCGGTGGTGATCACGGAGATCCCTTATACCATGATCGGCGCCAATATCGGAAAGTTTTTAAATGATATCTTTGCTTTGGCAGAGAACAAACTGACTACGGATATCGTGGATATCTCCAACCAGTCTTCCAAGGAGGGGATCCGTATCGTTATTGAACTTAAGAAGGGGGCGGATCTGGATTATTTCCTAAACCTTCTGTATAAGAAGACCAGGTTGGAGGATACCTTCGGTGTCAACATGCTATCTGTTTGTGACGAAAAGCCGGAGACCCTGGGGCTGGTTCCCATGATCCGGCATCATGTCAACTTCCAGTATGAACTGGCCACCCGTAAATATACCACGCTTTTGTCAAAGGAACGGGAAAAGAAAGAAGTACAGGAAGGCCTCATCAAAGCCTGTGACGTCATCGATCTGATCATCGAGATCCTCCGTGGCTCCAAAAACATAAACGATGCCAGAGAATGTTTGATCAACGGTGTCACAGACCCCATTCGCTTCAAGTCGGAACAGTCCAAAAAGGATGCGGCTCTGCTTCGTTTTACGGAGCGTCAGGCAAAAGCTATTTTGGATATGCGTCTGTATCGCCTGATCGGTCTTGAGATCGAAGCTTTACGCAAGCAGTACGAAGAGACTATGCAGAATATCTCCGATTATACCGAGATATTGGAAAAGAGATCCGCCATGGCAAAGGTCATCATCAAGGATCTTAAGAATTATAAAAAGAACTATGCCATCGAACGAAAAACGGCCATTGACAATATCGCCGAAGCTGTCGTGGAGGAAAAGCCCATCGAAGAGATCGACGTAGCAGTTCTTTTGGATCGGTTTGCTTATGCCCGGGTGGTGGATATGCAGACCTACGAGCGGAACAAGGACGCGGCGGAAGCAGAGTGCAAAAAGATCATCTTCTGCAAGAACACGGATCGCCTTTTTGCCTTTACTGCCCATGGCCAGCAGTTTATGATAAAGGTACTGGATCTGCCCTTCGGTAAATTTCGGGACAAGGGCCTTCCTGTGGATAATGTATCCAAGTTTGATGCATCTTTGGATCATATTCTGTTTGTGGAAGCAATGGCAAATATGATGGGCAGAAAACTGGTATTCGGTACAAAATCGGGTATGATAAAGACAGTGGCAGGGGAGGAATTCGATGTCACCCGTCGTCAGTCCCAGGCTACCAAGTTAAATGATGGGGATGAAGTCTTATGCTGCGGCATGATCGAGCCGGAGGATACCTTGGTGATGCAGTCCAAGGATCATTATTTCCTGCGGATCCCTGCAGATACCATTCCCGAAAAGAAAAAACCTGCGGTAGGTGTTCGCGGCATGCGGCTGTCTCCGAAGGATGAGATGAAGGCGATCTATCTTTTGCATGCCGGTGACAATACGGAAGCGGAAGTTCGCGGAAAGAAGATCGCGTTAAAGAATCTCCATATCGGAAATCGCGATACGAAAGGTGTAAAGCGTTAGGCAAGCTGTGCGGTGTGTACAGTGGGAAAGGAGTCATTTATGAAAAAAAATGAGTCAAAGACGGCACTTAACAATTCTAACTTTACCATGATGATGGCGGTGGTCATGCTTTCCGTTCTCTTTCTCTTGATCGGGATCGTGATGCTTGTGTTCCCACATCTGGAACTTAAGAACTTCGCTTATGTGACCGGCGGTTTCTTTCTGGCGGGAGGCGCCTGGGAGATCACACGCTATTTCCTTAAGGAAGAGTATAGGAATATCGCCAATTATGACTTTTCCATCGGGATCTCCCTTTTGATCGCGGGAGTGATCATCGTGCTTCGAGTGGAGAGCGTTGTGGTATTTATGTACCTTTTATTGGGGGCACTGGTGCTTTTGGAAGCCATTACCCTGCTGCAGTATACCGTGGATCTGAAGGCCTTGGGCTCCGGAGGCTGGTGGGCGACTTTGATCGGCAGTGCAGCACTGGTAGTGATGTCTGTGGGGATCCTGTTGGATTATAACGGCTGGTTTTCCGGAAACGGATTGGTGCTGTATCCTACGCTGATCGCCAGCGGTGCCATAGGTCTTATTGCCCTGTTCTGCGTGGGACTTCGGGTCAAGCATTTTGAAGAGGGGATCCACAGACAGACGCTGCGGGAGTTGGAAGAAGATATTGATTTTCCGGTGGCACCGGTTGTCGGCACTTATATAAAAGAGACTCCGAAAAAGGCCATTGAAACAGAGAAAAAGGATGAGGATCCTTTTGTGGATGAAGGCATCACGGCAGAGGAAGAACCAAAGACCGATACCAAACGGTTAAGAAGCAAGATCCTTTCTTTAAAAGAGCGTAAAAAGAAAAAAGAAGATCGTATGAATGAAGACATCTTTGAAGATGAGGACGAGGACGTAGTATAGAGCCGATCTTGGCGGGAGATGATCAGTATGGGAAATATAATCGATTATCTGGACTGGCGTGGGGATATTCCCTTTGACGTGGATCCCTTTAATGAAGTAGACAACCTGATCCTATCGGAACTGGCTTATATTGATTTCGGCGGGAT
>JAIKZU010000106.1 GCA_024681985.1 Lachnospiraceae bacterium
GGGATTTTCCGAAGACTCCACGCCTTCTCCCGGAGAAGATGCGGCCAATGCCGCCTCCAGATCCAGCGCCAAAATCTTTGCCAGACGTCCCACATTTCCTTCGCATTCCGTAAGTATTGCCTTTTCTCCCGTTTCTTCTCCTTTTTTAAATATCCTCTCCAGGGAATCCATTTCCAGAGAAAACTCATCCAGGGACTTTCTTTCATACAGGAGTACAAAAGGCGCATAACATGCCACAGAGAGCAGGATATTCATCAACTGCACCAGGACACCCCTTATAGACTCCGTAGCCAGATAGCCGCTCATCAAAGCCGGTGTGGTCCATATGACGGAGTTTGTCACCGGCGGCAAAAATCCCACCTTGGTCATCACATAGGCATTGGAAAAACAAAGCACCGGCGAAAGTATAAAAGGAATGATCATCAAAGGATTGTAGATAATGGGAAATCCAAAGACCAAGAGTTCCCCGATGTTAAAGATCCCCGGCAGAAATGCCATACCGAAAAGCCGTTTGGTGGAGCTGCGCTTCCCGAAAATGGGTAAAGCCAAAAGCAGACCGATGACGCATCCGGTACCGCCCATATTGACAAAGGTATCGATAAAACTCTTGGATACGATCTGTCCCGGGAGTATGGCGCCGAACATATCCTCCGCCACCTGGTTTAAAACATTGTTGCCATGGATACCGAACCACCACATGACGCTGGTCAGGGTCGTAAGCAAAAGCCCGCTGGTATAGGACCGCTGCATCTTAAAAAACAGCGTATCCACCGCATTCATAAAAAGATGCTGCAGACTCTGCACCTGAAAACATACGGTGATCAGATAGTTCACACAAGCAAAGCATAAAGTCACACACAAAAAGGGAAGGATCACATGCATCGCTGTGTTAAATTCCGAATCCGCCCCGTCTACAAAGACCATCCTACGGGTCTTGAACATGGATTCGAACTTCCGAAACAGGACCGAGCCCACCACGCCGGCGATAAGGGCGGAAAACACACCCTGTCCGCTTAATAGAGAAAGATCCGGTTCTCCGGCAAAGAAACCCACCAGGATAAAAAATCCGGAGAGGCAGCCTAAGATGCTGCCAAATCTGTAAACGACTCCCAGTCCGCCTCCTGCCTGGTTGGCATAGCTGATGCTCAAGGCCACGGTGATGTAGATCGCCAGGATCCCCACCGTACCATACTGGGTGCTTATGATGATGCTTCTAAAGGCACCGCCCAAAAAGGAATCCAAAAAATTTTGGTAAGCCATCACGGGAAAACCGTTTAAGAGTACAGTGATACTTCCTATGAACAAGATAGGGATCACCATGGCCAGAGATGCTTTGATGGTCCGTGCGATATAAGCTGCCTTTTTCGTGAACGTCTCCGTCATGATCCGATACCCTCTTTTGCCACACTTAAAATGCCGTCCCAATCCAGTTCCATCAGCATTTTTTCGATCCGGCAGATCCTTAGCCTGTCTGATTCCGGAAGATCATATCCCTGCACATCGGCGATCATATCTTCCATCATACCGTAGTCCATACAACCGGCGATCTCTATAATGGTCTGGTAAGCCTCCTGCAGAGCGGCATCGTCGATCTTTGGCAGACCATCCTCCTTATGATCCAGTATCTTCAGTTTTTCATCCAATGCGCGGTACATCTCCAAAAGCCTTTGGTTGTGGCCGCTGATGTAATCCATATCCTTACGCTTTCCCGCATCCTCCAAAGCCTTCGCTTGCTCGGACAGCTCCATGGCGCCGATGATCCGGGCAGAACTCTTTAAAGCATAGACCTTGATGGTATAGTTTTCTATATCTCCGGCTTGTAAAAGATCTTCGATCTCTTTTGCCTTTGCCTCTGCCGTCTGGTGGAATACCAAAAGGACGGAACCGTACCCTTCTTTTGAACCGCTGTTTTTGATCCCTGCATGCACATCGATCTCGGGAATGCCAGAAAGTCGGGCAAACAGATCCTCCTCGGTATCGCACGCTTCCGCCGACTCCTCCGTTGTAAGCGGTGGATCCGCCTCCGGTTTTCGCACTTTTTCTGCC
>JAIKZU010000137.1 GCA_024681985.1 Lachnospiraceae bacterium
GCACCTTTTCCACCGGCAGATATTTGATCAACATCTCTTCCAATTTTTCTCCCTTAACGGGCTTGGAGAGATAATCCGTAAAACCTGCCTGTATGTATTTTTCTCTCATACCTGCAATGGCATTCGCCGTAAGGGCGATGATGGGCGTATCCTCGCAAAGATTTCCGTCCATCTCTTTCGCGTGCTGCAAGGTCTCGATACCGTCCATTCCCGGCATCATATGATCCAAAAGGATCACGTCGAAATGCTTTTCCTTCATCCGTTCCAGGCACTGGAATCCGCTGCGGGCCGTGGTGATATTGGCCTGGGTATCTTTTAGCAGGGATGTCACCACTAAAAGGTTCATGTCGTTGTCATCCACCGCAAGGATTTCCACTTCGGGAGCAACGAACTTCTGCACGTACTCTTCTTCCACTCCCCGATGATCCTGGGCGTATTCGTTCACCGTCTCTTCGCCGGCGATCTCCTGTTCCACAAAGATCTCAAAGGTGGTACCCTCTCCCACTTTGCTCTCTACGGAGATCTCTCCGTTCATAAGGGTGACGATCCGTTTTGTAATGGCCAGTCCCAAACCGGTACCCTCTACGGTCTTATATTTTTTTTCGTCCAACCGGTTAAAGGATTCAAAAATGGTGGAAAGATCCTCCTCCCGGATGCCCACACCCGTATCACTGACAGTAAAGCACAAAGATAAAATGGGCCGATCCTGACGGATCACCCGAAGTCCCGATACTTCAAAGGTCACTCCACCGGCTTCCGTATACTTCATGGCATTGTTTAAGATGTTAATCAGCACCTGCTTTAGGCGGACCGCATCTCCCACCAGAGTGTCCGGCAGATTGTCATCGGAAGAATAATGAAAATCCAAACCCTTTCCGTTGATCCGGGTCTTCATCATGGTTACCACATCATACAAGAGTTCGGAAAGATGATAATTCTCGTTCACAAGCTCCATCTTTCCGGATTCGATCTTTGAAAAATCAAGGATATCATTGATGATGTGTAAAAGCGTATCTCCGGCATGCTGTATGCTCTGGGCATATTCCGTCACCGTCTGGCTCTTGCTTTCCCGGAGGATCATCTCATCCATACCCAGGATCGTGTTCATAGGGGTCCTGATCTCATGAGACATGCTGGCCAAAAAGGTACTCTTTGCATCATTTGCCCGCTCTGCTTCTTCTTTGGCCTGTTCGGCCATCATCCGGGCTTCTTCGGCGCTGGCCCTGGCATTCTCTGCTTCTTTACGGGATTCCGCCAGTTTTTTGTTAGCTTCGATGAGTCGGTAATAATCCGGTGTCTCTAGGGACAGCAGCAACACAAACAGTGCCAGGATCGAAGCAAAATAGGTCATCACCAGTGTCTGTCCGGCGATCTTCTGCAGCAGGGCCACCGCCACCACTGCGATAACGGACAGATTGATATACACAAAAGTTCGCTTGGGATAGGCATCGTGATGCACCAGGAGCATGACTGTGGCAAAGACAACAAAATAAACAGGGATCAGATACAGACCAAGGGTATAGAATTGCCCGTGTACAAAAGTACCGCTATCGTCTACATAAAAATACATCCGTCGGAAAAGATTCACAAACAGCAGACTGTAGTGTACCATCAGGATCATCCAGTTGATATTTGTCATAAAATGCAGTCTGCGATTGTCCACAAAGGAATCCACGTAAAGAGAATAGAAAAAAGCAGCCGCTGTAGTCATCACGCAGCTTGCCGTATTGATGCCCACCGTCACCGCGGCAGGAAAAAAATAAGAGTTATACTCAGAGAAGGTGGCTCCCACATCAAAAAGCGCCGCAAAAGTCACTGCAACGGAAAACCATCGGAACATCTGTAAAGTCCGATTCGCTGTTGGGTACCGAATAGCCAGGAACACCACCACAACGATGCCGAATGCTGCTGCTGCAATGGAATAATCAACGTTATAACTGCTAATATCAAATGAACTGAAGTCCATAAGGATCCTCCGGTAAATTATGTCGCATGCTAAAGTTTTCTCGCAAAAATCCGATAACTTATTATATTATTTTACCTCGAAAAAGTATAGTAAAAATGCTATAATCAAAGGGATTTCGGAGGATAAAGATGAAAATTACTTTGGAAACGAACGATCAGCGGATCTATACGGATTACCTGACAGCCATACCCGAAACCGACACGGACTCCTCCGTTGTTGCCGCAGGTAACACACAGGAAAGTACCGCCGTTCCGGAAAGCACCGACGAGCCCGATGCCTTTTCCACCCTTTTAGGTTCTGCCATCGACTCTTTGGCGTCTGCCAAAACCGAAGAGCAGAAAGCCGCAGGCGTGGAAGTAAAGACTTTGGACGAGCTGTTTTTACAGGCTTCCCAGACCTACGGTGTGGATGTCAATCTGCTAAAGGCCGTAGCCAAACAGGAATCCGGCTTTCATCAGGATTCCACCAGTAAAAGCGGTGCCATGGGGATCATGCAGATCATGCCCAAAACCGCAGAATACCTCGGGCTGACCAATGCCTATGACCCCTATGAAAATATCATGGGAGGCGCCCGGCTCTTATCCGAACTCTTAAGCAAATATAACGGGGATCTTTCTCTGGCTCTTGCCGCCTACAATGCCGGCAGCACCAACGTAGACAAATACGGTGGTATCCCCCCTTTTGAGGAAACCCAAAACTACGTACCCAAGGTATTGGAATATTATTCCCAAGGCGTCAGCGTTCCAGATGAATTAAACTCTGCTACTCCGGGGGTCATCAACTATACCCTCACGGCAAACTCCCTAAAGGACGCGATCTCTCGTTTTTCCACCCATGACAGTTACGATTTCTTTCTAAAGGAGTTGGAAAACGAAATGAACAAGACTCCTTCGGACACCCAGACCATCTATCAGAGCCTTTTGTCCGCCACTTCCCGTGCCATTACAAGCACCATGGAAAACTATGGCAAATAAAAAGGATCCTGTATAAAAAAACAGCAGGCGGAAAGAGGAAATCTCTGATCCGTCTGCTGTATTTTTTTATCTTTACTCCGTAAACAAGGGGGTGGAGTAATATCTGTCTCCGCTGTCGGGAAGCAATGCCACAATGACTTTTCCTTCGTTTTCCGGACGCTTTGCCAGTTCAATCGCTCCGTACAGGGCCGCACCGGAGGAGATACCTACGGAGATACCCTCCTTTTGTGCCAGAAGCTTCGCTGTTGCGAAAGCATCTGCGTTAGAGGCCTTGAATATCTCGTCATAAACCTCTGTGTTCAACACATCCGGAACAAATCCGGCACCGATGCCCTGGATCTTGTGCGCACCGGCCTTACCCTCGGATAAAACAGGGGAATCCTCGGGCTCCAAGGCAACCACTTTGACATCCGGATTCTTGGATTTTAAAAACTCGCCGACACCGGTAACTGTACCGCCGGTTCCCACTCCGGCAATAAAGATATCGACTTTTCCGTCCGTGTCCTCCCAGATCTCAGGGCCGGTTGTAGCTCTATGAATCGCGGGGTTCGCTGGATTTACAAACTGTCCGGGGATGAATCCACCGGGAATCTCGTTTTTCAATTCCTCTGCTTTTGCAATGGCACCCTTCATACCCTTTGCGCCTTCTGTGAGTACAAGTTCCGCGCCATATGCCTTTAAAATATTTCTACGCTCCACGCTCATGGTCTCCGGCATGGTCAAAATGATGCGATAGCCCTTTGCTGCAGCAATGGATGCCAGACCGATCCCGGTGTTTCCGGAGGTGGGCTCGATGATTACGGAACCCTCTTTTAATTCTCCACTCTTTTCCGCTTCTTCGATCATCGCTTTCGCAATACGATCCTTTACGCTTCCGGCCGGATTAAAGTATTCCAGCTTTGCAAGGACGGTGGCTTTATATCCCACTGCCTTCTGTACATTTTTAAGCTCCACTAAAGGAGTGTTTCCGATGAGGTCAATGGCCCCCTGATAGATTTTAGACATAGCTTTCTCCTTTTCTTTTTAGATTGCAGCAAATCCTCTTTCTAGATCTGCAATAATATCATCTATATGCTCCGTTCCGATGGACAAACGGATGGTGCTCTGATAGATTCCCTGATCCTTAAGTTCCTCCTCGGAAAGCTGCGAATGGGTGGTAGATGCGGGATGGATCACCAGAGACTTTACATCTGCCACGTTTGCCAGCAGAGAAAAGATCTTTAACTCATCGATGAACTTCCAAGCCTCTTCCTTTCCTCCTTTAATATCAAAGGTAAAGATAGAACCACCGCCATTAGGGAAATACTTCTCATATAATCCATGATCCGGATGCTCTGCCAGGGAAGGATGGTTCACCTTTGCCACCTTGGGATGATTCTTTAAGAACTCCACTACTTTCTGGGTGTTTTCCACGTGGCGCTCTAAGCGAAGGGAAAGGGTCTCCACACCCTGCAAGAGCAAAAATGCATTAAAGGGTGAAAGGGTCGCCCCCGTATCCCGCAACAGGATGGCACGGATATATGTCACAAAGGCTGCCGGGCCCACCGCATCATAGAAAGATACTCCGTGATAACTCGGGTTCGGCGCTGCTATATTATCATATTTTCCGGATGCTTTCCAATCAAATTTACCGGATTCAACGATGATACCGCCCAAAGTGGTTCCATGACCGCCGATAAACTTCGTAGCGGAATGTACCACGATATCCGCGCCATGCTCGATGGGACGGATCAGATAAGGTGTACCAAAGGTATTGTCAATGACCAAAGGAAGACCGTGCTTATGGGCAATGTCTGCTATGGCATCGATGTCGGGGATATCACTGTTGGGATTTCCTAGAGTTTCCAGATAGATGGCTCTGGTATCCTCTTCGATGGCACCTTCCACTTCCGAGAGATCGTGAGCATCTACAAAAGTGGTACGGATCCCGTACTGGGGAAGGGTATGTGCCAGAAGGTTATAGGAGCCACCGTAGATGGTCTTTTGCGCAACGATATGACCACCGTTTGCCGCCAGTGCCTCAATGGTATATGTGATGGCTGCTGCTCCGGATGCAAGGGCAAGGGCGGCGCTTCCGCCTTCCAATGCTGCGATCCTCTCCTCGAGAACACCCTGGGTGGAATTGGTCAGTCTACCGTAGATATTACCCGCATCTGCCAATCCGAATCGATCAGCTGCATGCTGGCTGTTATGGAAAACATAAGAAGTAGTCTGATAGATCGGTACCGCTCTGGCATCGGATGCCGGATCCGCCTGCTCCTGTCCTACATGTAACTGTAATGTTTCAAATCTGTAATCGCTCATTGGTTGTTCCTCCTTGCATTTTTGATGATCGTATATTAAACCATTTAACCTACCATGTCAATAGGTTATTGAATTTTTTTTCACATAGTTATATACTATGTAATAGGATAAATACTTTCCCACCAAAAAAGGAGGCTGAGCTATGATTTCTACAAAAGGAAGGTACGCACTTCGTGTAATGATTGATCTGGCCGAGCACAACGACGGAAGCTATATCCCGCTGAAAGAGATCGCTTCCCGCCAAGAGATATCAAAAAAGTATCTGGAGATCATCGTAAAAGAAATGGTAAGCGGAGGTCTGATCACAGGGGTCAGTGGAAAAGGCGGTGGGTATCGCCTCTGCCGTGAAGCGGACAGCTATTCCGTCGGAGAGATCATCGAACTGATGGAGGGAACCCTCTCACCTGTTGCATGTCTTACTAAAGATGCTGAAAAATGTCCCCGGGAATCTGAGTGTCAGACCCTTCCCCTCTGGAGTGAATTCTACAAGATCACCCACGACTTTCTATATGGAAAGAAGCTGACGGACCTGACGAAAAGAACCGGTGATTACAACTACGTGATCTAAAAAAAACCGCCCGACCTTAAAATGTCGAGCGGTTTATTTTTTTTTGATCACAAATACTTTATCCCTCTTTTTATCCGGGAAAAGTTTCGAGAACAATGCTCTGGTCTGCTGACTGTGCAGCCGCATGATGACTTTCGTATCCGAAAGCAGGTTATGCTTTGCTTCCAGGATGGACCGACGGATCATAAATCCCAGATTTGCCTGGAAATCGGCACCGTAAGCAAAAAACAACTGCACTTCGTATCGGTCATCGGGATACTTATGAACCAGTAAAAAGCCCGTGGGCTTACCGTCCATGGTCACAAAGGATGAATAATGCCCATCAAACCAGGACATAGGCAGACTGGCCAGATCCGATACGGATCCTCTGGCACCATAGTACATACAGCCGGCAATACCTTTTCGAAAGTGTCTGGGTATCAGAGAACTGATGGCAGAGATCCGATCCGGTACGTTAGTATTCTTAATAAAGGGCGTATGGGTCAGTTCTTCCACCGTAAAAGTAACGGTCAGGCTATTTCCCTCCGTGACTTCCAAACCGGCATCCCGTAAAGCAGACAACACATCCTCATCTGTAGAAAGAGGCGTCTCCCCATAGATCTCGTCTATCCCGTCCTCTTCACAACGATCCAGAAACTCTCTTAAGATCGCTTCGCTGTCCCTGTGCAGGCAGAACCAAACGATACTGGCAAGCTTCCGGTCCTCATCCTCGTCCGTATAGATCTCCCACATGATACCATCGGAAGCATCCTCATCATACAGGGCACGGATATTCTCTCTGCCGATATTCTCCGCAGCATCACCGATGACGGCCTCGTACAGATCTTTGTTTGTTTCATCTATGGTGATCATATCAGTTCTCCATGGCTTCCAAAAAATCAACGCCGGACTGTACCCTGCGCTTGATCATGATATCGCTTTCCACCCGTAACAACTGCTGGGGATGTTCCTGATTATACTCCTCCACCGCATCTTCGATGACAGCGGCAAAGAGAGCCAGAGCTCCTCTCCGACCGGTCTTCGATAAGAGCAAAAACCGGTCTTTTTTCATGCGGATGATCTCGCAGTCCTTCGGGAATTCATTTCGAAGGATCTCCACAAAGGCACTCACATCTCCCTTTAGTGCAAAACTGACAGCTCCGTTGTATTCCGCCTTCCGGGCATTGACAATGGACTTGATATGCTCCAGGTAATGGTGATTGAAAAAACCGGTCTGTACGTCATCATATCTCCACTGTCCGATATAGGACATATATAAGAACATGATGCCTGTGGCAATGGATATGGCTCTGGCTGAAATACCGGTCACCAATACCGTCAAGGCTCCAAACACCACCGGCACGAACAATGTGATGGGATGGAAAAAGTGAAGGGGGCCGAAATCCTTGTAATACTTTAGCAGTACCACCAGAGAATACGCTATATACAGATACTGCACGCCTACCATGATCCAAAACATGATCGTGGGCTGATAAACACTATGATCATCAATGGTAAACATAAACCCGGTAAACATATTTATGATCAAAAGTGCGATAAATACTGCCACCGGAATGAAAGGTTTTTTATACTGGGAAAGCAGACGGTCCCGACTGCCGTAGAGTTTGTAATCCTCGTATATGATCCAGGCATAGATCATTAAAAATACGGAGATCTGCAGTGCGGTAAGGGCAAGCATATGCAGCCCGATAGAAACCTTGTCGGTTTTGAACATGGTCGCATAACAGACAATATCGGCAAAAGCATTCAACACCGAAAAAAGACAGATCCTGGAGAACCCCTTGCTCTCTACTCTGTCTCTCCGATCTCTCATCTGAACGGAAATGATCA
>JAIKZU010000149.1 GCA_024681985.1 Lachnospiraceae bacterium
CGAAGCGGAAGATCAGCCACAAGACAATGAAACACCAATACATGGGAAAGATCTTAATTGCGCGTCGCTTATAAAACTCCGCCGCACCGGAGCACTTCCCCAAAGAAAACCAGACCCCCAGGCCGGAGGCAAAGTAAAAAAGGTCGCTTCCGGCGTAGCCCAGAGAACTTAAGGTGCGTAACGCCGCGTTATCCACCGGGAGATCCAAATGAAACAACACGATCCACACGATGGCTACGCCCATCCATATATGCCTGTATTTTAAGAAGTCTTTATACGTCATTCTATTCCTCTAAAGTATCGTGTGGTTTGTATCATCCAAGCGGGACGCTCTCGCTCTGAGAAAAAACGTAACGGTACTAAATTCACTTCGTTCATTAAGTACCGACGTTTTTTACAGCCCTTTTTGGATGATCAAACACACGATACCATTTACTGTGCTATAATCTGATCATGAAAAAACGTGATATATCCGTAGATTTAATAAAAGTGGTTGCGTGCATCATGGTGGTGATGGGCCACTGCACCTATGCCGGGACATTTCCGGAGGAGGCAGCGGGACTGCACCAGCTTTTTATGTATCTGTTTCCTCTGTGTAACGGCATGTTCTTTATGATGTCCGGCTTTTATCTCTTTGAAAGCCGGGACCTATTGGGCCTGTGGAAGCGCACCTTAAAGGGAGTGGTGCTTCCCGGGGTTTTGATGCTCTTCTTCTGGCACTATTTCTACGAGTTCATCGTAAACGGCGTCCCCTTTTCCGAAAGCGGTGTCTTTAACTTACAGGATACCATATCCTTTGTCTGCAATGTGATCCTTTTGAAGGAAACCTCCGTCTATTGGTATCTGTCGGCCTATATCTGGGTGATCCTGGTGTGGCCCCTCCTTTGCCCATTGGTAGATTTTTTGGCAAAGGGTCCGAAACGGGAGGCCTGGTTTTTGGGTATTTCCCTCGGTCTGTTTGCCTTAAACGACCTCCTTGGCAATCGCCTGTTTCACTTCGGCTTTTCCGGTGGCGGCGTACTGTTTCCCGCCTGCGTCTTTGTGCTGTGGGGGCATCTGCTGCATAAGTACCGTCCCCGTATCATGGGAAGAGGTGCCATGGGGCTTGCCGCCGCAGCCTTTCTTTTTTTCATGGCCATCCGCTTTCCTATGGAAGCGTATTATATAACCCGGGGGCCGGAGGCCTACCTGGCCAACTGGCACAACCTCCCGGGACTCATCGATGCCCTGTGCCTTTGCATCCTGGGATTAAATCTTCTGCAACGCGGAGAGCACCCGGTGCTGTCCCGGGTGCTTCCATTCCTAAGCGGTTATACTTTTTACATTTACCTGATCCACCCCTTTTTGATCCGGGTGGCTGCTGCCCATCGGTTCTTTCCCTTTTTCTACGAAAAGTTTTACCTGCCGGGGCAGGGCATCCTCTATGGGATCTTTTACATCATCACGGGATGCGCCGTCTTTTATCTGCCGTCTCTTGTCCTTTCCATTCCTTTGAAAAAGATCTTAAGCCGCTGATCCTGCCTTAGTCTTTGTCCATTCTTTTCTTTTTTGCAGGCAAAGGGTACAAAGGGCCAAAAATGTAAACAAAGACACCACTTCCGCTACATGCCAGAGCAAGGGTTCCTCATACCTAAGATGCAGATCTCCCCGAAATCCGGCAGGGACTTTAAAGGCGATCACATCATTTGCGCCATCCTTTAGTTCGTACACGCGACCCTCATCATCCCTTAAGGCATAGTATTTGTAATGCAGGATGGGAAGCTCCACCACCGCATCGGTCCGGGCAGACACTTCATAATCAGCGGCTGTTCCCTGTCGGAAGGTCTCTCCCACTTCCGCATCACCGGATACCACTTCGATCCGATGGGTAAACTCCTCCCGCACCGCATCGGGACGCAGATACTCGATGAAGCCCATATCGTAGGTGTCCAGATCCTCGGTTTTTGCAAAGTGATCAAACTCGGCATACTTATGATACACCCTCGCGAACCACAGGCACATGAAAAGGGATGTGCCAAGGATGAGGCAAAAGGCTATCCTCCGTCCGGGGGCTTTTATCTGCCGCAGGAGCAGGAGTAAAAGCAGGGTCAAAAGCAGACTTGCGATACCGATATAGCGCCAGGGAAACTGCACCTGGGCCAAAAAATTCCCTACCCGGGTGTGGGCGGACAAGTAGTTCCAGGGGAAAAAATGGGAGGAGACCAAAAGAAGGATCCCGCTTCCCACCAGTAGTTTTTTCATGGGGGCGTCTGTTTTTTTCGTCACAAAAAGGAATGCCCCCACAAAGCACACTGCGATTAGGATCACCCCCGGCGTGACGGACATACGATCACTGGTGATCCCCGGCTCCAGGTTGGAAAAGGGGATCATGAAGAAGGCAAAGTATTCCCAGATGTAGGCCCCGCTTTCCTGGATCTGCCGGGCGTTCTGCACCACGTTGTTGATGCGGACGTTCTCCGTCAAGAAATAATCCAAAAACGGCAGGATGAAAGACAGGTTTAAAAGCAGGGTAAGCGCCGCTCCCGTGATCCAGACCCGCAGAGTCGCGGGACGAAAGGTTTTTTTCAGGTTTAAAAGACAGATCACCGCCAGCAGGATGCAGACCATCTCCAGGGTCATCATGTGGCTTTCTAAGATCCCCGACATGCCGATGACCAAAGGCGCCACCGCCCGGGGATAGTCCGGATCCTCTGGATCCCTATAGTAGATCTCATACACCGCCAGCGCCACCACCGGCAAAAACAACATGGCCGTGTATTCGCCCACCGCCGCCCGGATATAGAGATTTAACAGCCGGTAGTTTGCCGTGGCATATACCAAAGCCCCGATGGCAGCAACCATGCGCAGATCGTCTCCTCCGATGCCGGGCACCTCTTTATAAGACTCGGATCCTCCCAGAATCTTCCCGAAGCAGATATAGGCCACCCACACCGTAAAAATGTTTACACTGAGCAAAAACAGCTTGTAGGCTGCCACCACCGGCATCCCAAAAAGTCGCAGGAGCGCGGGAAAATACAAAAAGATATCCCCGTAGTATATGGAAACCGGATAGCCGTAGCCCTCCATCCAAAAGGACTGCATCCGAACGGGAAAGACACCGTTTTTCAGCTCGATGTAAATACCCTCGATCCGGTTTAAATGAAAGCCCAGATCCTGCCCGAAATGGCCCTCGATCCCGGGGAAAACAAGGGGCAGGGAGGATAGCAATACTCCCAGGAGCAATATGAGATTGACCTTGTATTGTTTGATCAGATCCTTCATGAAAACGCCTTTCGTATGCGCCGGTCTGCCACCCGGGCTGCCGCCGACAAAAGCAGGGTGATCAAAAGAACCGCTCCTGCCGTCACCCAATCGGACGTCTTTGCTCCGTGTGAAAAGAGCAGTCTTTCCCCGAAAGCGTTCTCTACAAACCGGATGACGGACTGGTGGATCAAGAAGCAAAAGAAAGCCAGATTTCCCGCATACACAAACCCATTATGGCAAAAGAGTTTGGAAAGGGCTCCCTTTCCGAAGAAAAACACCGTCAGGAGGAAAACATTGGGGAGCATCCAGCCGGCACTGTAGACTGTCCAGGCCGGGATCCGGACATAAGGCATCAAAAGCCACCCCACCAAAAGCGCAGCCTCCAAAAGAGTAGAAAGGATATACCGGCCCCCACTTTCCGGCTTTTGC
>JAIKZU010000178.1 GCA_024681985.1 Lachnospiraceae bacterium
AACATTTCGCCCAGGTTCTTTTGCGCTCTTCCAAGATATATCTCATCGTAAGCGTGGATCATCTCTCTTTATCTCCTCTTCAATAATCCTATTTACATGAATTCCACCCGGAACATAAGACATCCTATCCGTCGAGAAGTAGGCTTTTCTTGCCTTGTCATCACGATCCTTTTTCTGTTCAACCACGGATTTCGCAGGACCTTTTCCGCTCCCAGGAATTCAATCTGCTTAAATGCCTTCCGGCTTTTTAATACAATCTGATCACCAAGATCACCAAGATGCATGGCTGTTTTTAACTGATCTACGGTAATACCGTTATTAATAAAATCCTGCGCATAAGAAAAATAACTGTCATCGGCTCTATACCCCGTAATGACGTCATACTTCTCATAATCAAGGCCAAATTCCCTTTGAATATATCTTTTCGCTTCCGATGCCAATGGTGTGTCAGTCGAAAAAACCCGATTGTCCAACAATACATAAAGCCACGACAAGATGGGCTCTCCATTCAGATCCAGCACCCTCAGCCCTTCCATAGAAAACTCATAGGAATTAATATAGCCATCGTGGTCATCTCCAACCGACCACTCTCGCGCAACATCCGGATATTCCGTACAATAAAACCCGTATCCGTAATCATTTCGAGGCCTGCTACCACGAAATTCGGGTTTTTCTATTTTGTTTTCAGAACCGTGATATATAACCATCGCTATAACCTAATACACCCTTGGATGTATATATTATACATCCAAGGGTGTACTGTCGCAAGCAACATCTATATATTCGTCAAAAGATGGGCCTATCTTTTCCTTCAGTTAAAATAATTATTGAAATTCCTTCTAAATACCTTATCCTCTATCGCGTCTTTTTCCTCCATCGGAATGACGCATTTCAAACTGTGACAGCTGTCTTACTTTTTGAAGATCGCCCATATAATCTGACATAGAATACCCCCTGTCCTTAAAAAAAGCTATGCTTTCTATATATATGTCTCCCTAGTGAAGCCTCAAACGACTGAAGTCATGAGTGTGCGGCGGCTAATCATCAAAGGCTCGAACAAATACGCTGTCCTTATAGCATAAAAAAGGGGACTGTATCGGCACCCCGCATCTCCGCATGTTTCGTCTTCTTTATGCGAAGATCCGCTTATTCTACTCCTGTACGTCTTTTGCCGGACTTTTTGCGAGGATCTTTTCCATCCCGATCTTTTGGGGTGACATTCCCATCCTCTCATAGAATTTAACTGCCCCCGGATTACAACTCCACACATTGAGTGTCACATTGTAAAACTTCTGCTCTTTCGCATATGCGACCACATGCTCATATAAACCTTCACCGATGTGCTTTCGCCGGGCATTTTCATCCACACAGATATCATCGATGTAGAGGGTTTTGATATCCGTTAAGACATTATCATTTAAGACCTGTTTACATATGCAAAAGGCATGGCCCAGGACCTGTCCCTCTGCGTCAACGCAAACAAACACCGGTGTTTCGTCATTTTTAAGGATTTCCCGTAGCTGCCTGGCATTATACTTCGTCGCCGGTCCCTTAAAGAGGTCCGGTCTGCCGTTGTGATGGACCATGTCCACCTGTACCAACAGTTTTAGGATACCTTCGATATCCGCTTCCTTTGCTCTTCTTATGTGCATATTCTCTCCGATGATCTGTTTTTGCATACCCTTTCTCCTATGTTTTTCAACTATACAAATCCCCCTCTGAAGGCGCACCTTTCTTAAGGAGGTTCCATTTGTATTTTAACATGAATACATCTTTTTTGAATTCTGTTCCTTTGATACAATGGGAAAAGGAGAAAAAACGATGTGCTGCCGCTCTAATGCGGCATTTCACCGGGAGATGAAAATGCGAATTGAACACGTTGCCATGTATGTCAAAGATATTGAAAAAGCAAAGGATTTCTTCGTAAAATATCTTGGCGGCAGATCAAATGATGGTTACCACAACAAAAAGACCGGTTTTCGTTCTTATTTTATTTCTTTTGACGACGGTGCTAGACTTGAGATCATGCATAAGCCGGAAATGACAGATACAGAAAAACCGATAAACCGTACCGGATACGCACATATCGCCTTCTCCGTAGGAAGTAAAGCCCGTGTGGATGAGCTGACACGACTACTGGAGGCAGATGGATATGCGGTCGTAAGCGGCCCCCGCACCACAGGCGACGGCTACTACGAAAGTTGTGTCCTTGTGATCGAGGGAAACCAGATCGAGATTACGGTTTGATGTAAGTCCGCCGCATGGCGTGATTTACAATCGCATTATGGTAAAATTGGTATAAAACACGTGTTCATTTACTTGATGCGGAAGCTGCAGGAAAAGAACGGGGGTTGATCTGATTGGAAAAGATAATAGCGGCTTGCGGAAATGATTGTGCTGCCTGCCCAAGGTATGTTGCACATCCATATGAAAAGGCAGACGAAGAACTCCGTCACACTGCAGAGTTGTGGATGAAGATCGGGTATTGGGATCATATCGTGACGAACGAAGAAATTTCCTGTACGGGATGTAAGCCGGAAAACTGGTGCAGATACCGCGTTGTTGCATGCTGCACGGACAAAGGTATTAAAACCTGTGCCGATTGCAAAAAATTTCCTTGCGACACCATGAAAGAGTGCTTTGAGGTTACAAGATCTTTTATGCCCAAATGCCGCGAAGTCTGTACAAAGGAAGAATATCAGCAATTAAAAGCAGCCTTCTTTGAGAAAGAAAAGAATCTTTCAAACATAGAATCGCCATAAAAGGAAACAAGAAAGTAGCGGAAAGAGATGATTTTATGATCGTGGATTTTTTAAAGAAAATAACATTTATAGGAGGGCCGGAATGGATACGATCAAAAAAACAGGGTTAAACTCCAATGAAATCAAGCTGATCGCTATTATTGCAATGACAATCGATCACATGACATGGCTTTTATTTCCCGGATGTCAAAAGATATGGTGGGTCATGCTTTTTCATGTGATTGGGAGACTGACAGCGCCGATCATGTGGTTCTTTATCGCTGAGGGCTTTCACTACACTCGAAATGTAAAAAAATATATTGGCCGGCTGTTCATTTTCGCCATAATATCGCATTTTGCATACAACTTCGCCGGAGGGATACCCTTTATTCCAACCAGCTTCTTTAATATGACCAGCGTAATGTGGTCCCTTGCCTGGGCCGTGGTTTTGATGGTCATCTTTACGACGCAGCAGCTGCCGCAGTGGGGAAAGATCGTTTTAATCTTTATCATCTGCCTTATTACCTTCCCATCGGATTGGTCAACTGTGGCTGCTATGTGCCCGGTATACTTATACTTGAATCGTGGGGATTTTAGGAAACAATCGCTTACGATGCTCCTATGGACTGCCATCTATGCAGCCGTATACTTTATCTTTATGGATAAAGCGTACGGTCTCCTTCAGATGTGTACGCTGTTGTCATTACCGATTTTGAAACAGTACAACGGTGAGCGGGGGAAATGGAAAGGCATGAAGTGGTTTTTCTACCTCTACTATCCGGCGCATTTGTTTGTAATCGGAATCATCAGGGTTCTCATGGGAAACGTACGCATCTTCCCTTAGGGTCCCGATCCAGAGCAAATCAATTATACAGATAAGGTTTCCTCCAAAACGGCGTCTCACCCTTCGGCTGGCATAGTTCCGTGGCAGGAATGGTCCGCGCAATGATCGTGTCCGCAATTACCATCATGATGGTGCCCATGATGATCACAGTGCGCATCCGGGTCATATTTCAATGTTCCTGCAGCAAGCGCCTTTGCTGCCTCGTCCGCTGACCCCTGCACACCGGCATAAAGTTTAATCCCTGCATCCGCCAATGCCATCTGTGCTCCCATGCCGATGCCACCACAGATCAGCACATCCACCTGTGCCGCCTGCAGGAATCCGGCCAGCGCACCATGCCCGCTTCCATTGGTGTCTATTACCTGTTCTCCCATGATCTTGCCATCCGCAACATCATACAGTTTAAATTGTTCGGTATGTCCGAAGTGCTGAAAAACTTCTCCGCTTTCATATGTTACTGCTATCCTCATTGTATTATTTCCTTTCTCAATTATGATCTGATGAAGCTCAACAGGCTCAAATTCACAGCATCCTCCTGTGATCAGCAGCCGTTTCCCATGCACAAGAGCATCCGCCACCTTTTTCCTCGCGCTGTCATAGATTGCTGTAACTGTGGTACGAGCAATGTTCATTCTAGAAGCACATTCTTCCTGTGTGAGTCCCTCATCATCCAGAAGACGTAAAGCCTCAAACTCATCTACGGTCATCCGCACACTCTCTGCAGTCGCTATGTCGTCCGGCGAGAAACTGCGATAAACCGGCAACCGCTCGATTCTGCGGCATCTGATAGGTCTTGGCATAATGTCTCCTTTCTGACATATGTCGAAAACAATTATATGCGAGTTTGTGACATAAGTCAATAACTTGGTCTTCTCCCTTTGTACCCTGATTTGACAAACTCTACCGACCACTCTCTCGCTTTCACGCTGTCCGTTCTTCTTTGTAATGTTCCACTCTTCGTTAATGATGGAGTTTTTTCACTCATTCTTCGCCCTCAAAAATGGAATAATCCCGCTCAAACAAGACATCGAGTAGCTGACTTTTTAGTCTATCTGCCGGGACGCTTTCCATCAGATACTTCTTTACAAATGCTTTGCTCTTCCCGGGATATTTGTACAAATCATTTTTCTCCTGCAAAAAGGCCATCTCCCGCCGCCATAAAAGGGACATCTGATTGGTCAGTTTCACCTTTGGGCTGATCTTTGGCTCTCTCATGCCATAAAAATCAAGCTCTGTCCCTGCTCTTTCTACCGAAATGACACCCCACTCCTCCGGCACATGCTCACGTACATGCGTTCCATGGGTACTTCCAACCACCACGTAATTATAATCAAAATACCTGGCATAGTCCTTCACCTGCCGGGAAAGTCGCTCATATGTGTCCGCATCGCTTTTGATCTCAATGCCATAAAGCCCGTTCCCCGTTACCATCACGATATCCGCCCGGGATTTTCCCATGGTAAGCTCCTCGAAGAACCTCACTTTTCCATATTTTTCTTCCAGGTACATACAAAGGTCGTCCCGGATATCTGCATCGCGAAGAATGTCACTCATTTCTTTATTGGCTCCACCAAACTAATCAATGGCTGCCGTAACATGGCAGCCATTTCAGATCTTATTACCTTCCTGCAGGATCTCCGATATCTCGAAATCCTTAAACTCGGGAACTGTCCGCATACCTAAAATACCTGGTTTTCGGTTGCTTTGAGGCAATTATAACACGTCTGTTTTCCGGCAATTATAAACTTTTCATTAACAATTTCTTAAAAATTTATTAACTCAAAAATGATCCCCTGACTCCGTCCCGGGAGCTCATCCCTTTTTCCCACAGCACTGCTTATATTTACGTCCGGATCCGCAGGGGCAGAGATCGTTTGGGTATACCTTTTTGGCAAAGGCCATGGTGGAGATCTTCTCCTTTGTCTTATGGCCCCGGTTGCCCAGCCTTCTGACATCCAGGGCAAAGGCCTTAAATACGGAAGATAGGCCCTTGGCGCTATCCTTATTAAGCTCCAGATCTGCGATCAGCTCCTCCAGTACCGATCGGTCATCCTCGGCACGGGAAAGATCCTGCCACAGATTCACCACCTGTTTGTATGCTAAGTCCGTTTGATAATCCGTCTCATTTACAATATAAGATAAAAGATCCTCAAAGGCCTTTGTCCTAAAACAGCGATAAAAGTAGTATTCCGTCACTTCCTCCACGGTAGGCACATAGTAAGCCTTATCCCGCTGCTCGCTCATAAGGCTTAAAAGCTTAGCCTGGTTGGCTAAAAGCACGGTGGCCGCAAAGGTATCCTCGGTACGGGAGACCCAAAGAACATCTTTGGGGAACCGTTCAAAGAAGGAAAACAGTTCTTCTTTTGTAAGCTTTACCTCATCCGTCTGATTGATGATCCTTAAAAGGGCTTCCGCGGTAAAATAACCGTAAAAATCCCTGGCAAAGCGTAAGCACTTCCAGATCCAGGACGCGATTCCCTGATAAAAAGCAAAATCCTCATCATTGATCCCCATAAATGCTTCTTTTACATCTGTGGGGATCACAAACTCTCCATCTCCCAAGGTGGCATAATGCAACTCGCATAAAAGACTGGCACTTTCCCAATCGATCTCTTTACAATCTGCAGGGTCTTCCATGGCCCGCTGAAAAAGTTCGGTTTCAAGCCCATCAAATATAGAGAATCGAAAAAACAGATTGTCGCCCTGGATCAGTCCTTTTGCTACCTGCTTTCTTAATTCTTCCTCATTCAGACTAAGATCCGTAAGGCCAAGATCCTGCCCCAATTCCACAAGGTCCGCCTTTTCATATCCTTCCAATAGTTCTTTTACACTGTCCAATTCCGTTTCTCCCTACTTTTTTCTCTGCCACTTGAAAAAGATGCCTGCGCCTTTCTAGAATGCCATTTTCCCGCATCGGTTGCAACCACATAGTTATTATAAACCAGACACCTTTCAACGGGTGGGCTTTGTCGGCGCCAGATACCACACACAACTGGAACAATTGTAAAACACCCGTATCCTGCGAAGAGCACCGAAACACATAATCTTTAGCTCGTATGGAAAGATGGTATTCGTTGCCATAAGTCCCTCCGGGATCCGATATGCCCCCTTTTGAGAAAAGTCCTTATATTCCTTTACATTGTAGGTCTGATACTCTCCGTCTTCATCCGTAAGCCGGATCTTTAAAGGGATCAGCTTCCCTTCCTTCGTATGCTGGCAGATCACTTCCACCGCCTTGTTCTCAAAAGAAATCCCACTCATACTTCACACACCTCGACATGAACTCATTATAGAACGGATGTTCGATGTTGTCAAGGAATAGGCCCTTCCACTCCATAAAAAGGGACTAAAGGCTCCTATATACTTGCCTATATCTACGCACGGATATACAATTTCAGATAATATCGCTTGAAGTATGTGAAAAAAAGAAACGAAAAAGTTTGAAAGGTGAACCATGAAGATAAGAAAAGCAACCGCCGCCGATCTTG
>JAIKZU010000217.1 GCA_024681985.1 Lachnospiraceae bacterium
GGAAGCAAAGTATTCAACGACGAGGTGATGAAAAAACGCCTTCCGAAGGACATCTACAAGGCACTGCAAAAAACCGTGGAGGAAGGCATGCACCTGCAGCTGGATCTGGCCAATGTGGTGGCGGAAGCCATGAAGGACTGGGCCACGGAAAACGGCGCCACCCATTTTACTCATTGGTTCCAGCCCATGACTGGCGTCACCGCGGAAAAGCATGATTGCTTTATCTCACCGGAAGCCGGGGGACGGGTGATCATGGAATTTTCAGGAAAGGAACTGGTAAAGGGAGAGCCCGATGCATCTTCTTTCCCGTCCGGCGGCCTTCGTGCCACCTTTGAAGCCAGAGGCTATACCGCCTGGGATCCTACCAGTTTTGCTTTTATCAAGGACGACTGCCTGTGCATTCCCACTGCATTCTGTTCCTACAGCGGTGAGGCATTGGATAAAAAGACACCGTTGCTTCGTTCCATGCAGGCACTGGATAAACAGGCGCTTCGTATTTTAAAACTTTTTGGAAATACCGATGCCAAACGAGTGCTTACAACCGTAGGACCGGAGCAGGAATACTTCCTGATCGATCTCGATATGTATAAGAAGAGACCGGATCTGCAGTATACAGGACGCACATTGTTCGGCTCCCGCCCGCCTAAGGGACAGGAACTGGATGATCACTATTTTGGAAAGATCAAGCCCCGCGTACAGGCTTATATGAAAGATCTGGACGAAGAACTCTGGAAGCTCGGTATCTATGCAAAGACCGAGCATAATGAAGTGGCACCTGCCCAGCATGAGCTGGCACCGGTGTTTACCACCACTAATATCGCCACGGATCACAACCAGTTGACCATGGAGCTGATGAAGACGGTGGCTACCCGTCACCACATGGCCTGCCTCCTGCATGAAAAGCCCTTCGCCGGGGTGAACGGAAGCGGCAAACATAACAACTGGTCCATATCGACAGACACCGGAGTAAACCTGTTGGAACCGGGTGCAACTCCTTCCCAAAACGCACAGTTTCTTTTATTCCTTGTCGCCGTCATCAAGGCAGTGGATGAGTATCAGGGTTTACTCCGTATGTCTGTTGCAAGTGCGGGAAATGATCACCGGTTGGGTGCAAATGAAGCACCGCCGGCCATCATGTCCGTATTTGTGGGAGAGGAATTGGAAGGAGTACTAAATTCCATCGAAAACGGCACGGATTATCACGACAAAGAAAAGAAGCTGATGTCAATCGGAGCTACGGTACTGCCGCATATCCCCAGGGATAAGACAGACCGGAACCGTACCTCACCCTTTGCCTTTACCGGAAACAAATTCGAGTTCCGCTCCGTGGGATCCGAGGATTCCATCGCCGGCTGCAACATCGTTTTAAATACCATCGTGGCAGAGGCTCTGCGTGAGTATGCGGATGAGCTGGAAAAAGCAAGTGACTTCGACAGCGCCCTTTCCGAGCTGATCAAAAAAGAGGTCATCGCTCATAAGCGGATCCTCTTTAACGGAAACGGCTACAGTCAGGAATGGGTAGAGGAAGCCGAAAAGAGAGGCCTCTTAAACCTAAAGAGCACGCCTGAAGCTCTGTCTCAGTTTACCGAGCCGAAGAACAAGGAAGTCTTTATAAAGAATCAGGTCTATACGGAAACAGAGATCCTGGCACGACAGGAGATCCTCTACGAAAACTACTATAAGACCATCAACATCGAAGCCCAGACCATGCTGGTGATGGCGCGTAGAAATATCATGGGAGCAGCGGTGAAATACGAAAAGCAGCTGGCAGAGCTGGTATGTGCCAAAAAGACAGCCGGCATTTCCACCGCGGCGGAGGAAAAGCTGTTAAAGAAGATGTCAGATCTGATCGCACAGCTGACGGAACGGATGGAGAAGCTGACAGCAGATATGGAAAAGGAAGAGGAAATGTCCGATGTGGCGGAGCTTGCTACCTACCACAGACAGACCATCGAGGAGTCCATGCACAGTGTGCGTGAGGTGGTGGACGAGATGGAGATCCTGGTTCCGCTGGATATCTGGCCTTATCCCACCTATGGTCAGATGCTCTATTCCGTAAGATAAAAAAACAGATCATATGTATGTCAAAGGCGACATTTCCGAAAGGGGAGTGTCGCTTTTTTCATATAAAGCAGGTATGTGGGGACAAAAAAAGAAAGTGAGGTAGTAGTATGATTACACAGGAAATGATGGACTATGTCCGAGGCGAGACCTTTGGCGTCTGGTTTTTGGCAGGCGCAGCACTGGTATTTTGGATGCAGGCAGGATTTGCCATGTGCGAATCCGGATTTACACGCGCAAAGAATGCCGGCAATATCATCATGAAGAATCTGATGGATTTTTGTATCGGTACGGTGATGTGGTTTATCTGCGGTGCATCTTTGATGCTGGGAGAAAATATTTTAAACGGATTCATGGGCGGACTGACCTTTGACGTGTTCTCCGGTTACGGAAGCTTTGATTATTCCGCATTTGTATTTAACCTGGTATTCTGTGCCACCACGGCCACCATCGTATCGGGTTCCATGGCAGAGCGGACGAAGTTTTCCAGCTATTGTATTTATTCAGCAGTGATCTCAGCCATCATTTATCCCATCGAAGCCCATTGGACCTGGGGCGGCGGATTTCTGGCAGAGTGGGGCTTCCACGATTATGCAGGTTCTAACTGTATCCATATGGTAGGTGGTATCTGTGCACTGATCGGTGCCTCCCTCCTTGGACCACGTATCGGAAAGTTTGAAAAGGACGGCAGCGGAAAAGTAACAAAAGTAAATGCGTTCCCCGGTCACAACTTAGTCATTGCAGCACTTGGTGTATTCATCCTGTGGCTTGGCTGGTACGGCTTCAACGGAGCTGCAGCAACGGATGTGGCAACGCTTGGTTCCATCTTTTTGACCACCACCGTGGCACCTGCAGTAGCAACAGTGGTATGTATGATCTTTACCTGGGTAAAATTCGGGAAACCCGATGTTTCCATGTGCTTAAACGCATCTTTGGCAGGACTTGTTGCCATCACGGCGCCCTGCGATGTAACGGATTGTACAGGTTCCGCCATCATCGGTGTGGTCGCTGGACTCTTAGTTGTATTCGGTGTATGGTTTAATGACAATGTGATCCACGTAGACGACCCTGTTGGTGCAGTGGCGGTGCATATGTTTAACGGTATCTGGGGAACCTTGGCGGTTGGTCTTTTTGCCACCGATACAGCTCCCGGATTTGCATTGGCAGGTATTGAGGAAGGACTGTTCTACGGCGGTGGCGTAAGCCAGCTTATAAAACAGTTTGGCGGTGTACTGGTAACAGCTCTTTGGACGGTAGTGACCATTACCATCGCATTCATGGTAATTAAAAAGACCATCGGACTTCGTGTCAGTGAAGAGGAAGAAATCGAAGGATTGGATGCCACAGAGCACGGCCTTCCCTCCGCATACTCTGGATTTGCCATCATGGATATCGCAAACACCATGAGCGTAAACGAAAACACCGACCTGGGTGTGGGTGAGTATGAAAAGGCTTCGGATGCCATGAAACGTGCTTCTGTCCCGGTTGAGAATCATGCCAAGGATTTCAGCGCAGTGGGATTGGACAGCGGTATCTATAAGGTTGTCATCATCACAAAGCTCTCGCGCTACGACAAGATCAAGAAGGCACTGAACGAACTGGGTGTTACCGGTATCACAGTTACGCAGGTAACCGGCTGCGGCATCCAGAAGGGCGCAGGCCAGATGTACCGTGGAGTTGAGATGGACTTAACCCTCCTGCCGAAGATCAAGCTGGAGGTTGTGGTCAGCCATATCCCCGTGGACGATGTCATCGAGACGGCAAAGAAGACTCTTTACACCGGAAAGATCGGCGACGGCAAGATCTTCGTATATCCTGTCAGCCGCGTCGTAAAGATCCGCACCGGCGAAGAAAACGAAGCAGCTCTTCAGGACGTGGAATAAGCGTATTTAAAACAAAAAGAACGTGCGCCATACGGTGCACGTTCTTTTTTAGTGCTTATCAGCAGCTGATCAAAAGATGCTCGTCAGTCACATCATGATAAACATTGCAATCTCGACCACTTACATCATAGACATGGACGATATCGGAAAGCTCCGGTGAACTTGTAAATTCCGATACGATATCGGGGGAGGATGAAAGCGCCTCCGGATGGAAGTGCAGTGTTTTTTCATTTTCAAAGATCGCCGCATATAAGATTCCAGCTTCGACGAGATCCTGGAAGATGTGGCTGCCGTAGGATAACTCCGGATTGTATCCGGCTTTGGATTCCTGCATCTCGCAGATGATATCGAACTCGCTGATCTCCGAAAAGGCTGTGGGTACTCCGAGCTCCGGAGAACTTGTTCCCACGCGTCCGGGCACGATGAGCATCATGTGCTTTTCGCTTTCACGATAGTGCCAGTTGATCTTTCCGACCAGCTTTGCCACCAGACTCTTTTCATTGTAGGGCATATTATAGTATTTGACCGCATCCACATATACGATGAGATCCAAGGAAGACGCTTTGGAGATTCCCATGGAAGCTCCTTTACACTCCAGTAGAATTCGATCTGCCGGCAACTCAGGGATGGCAACGGACACTCCCGTATTCTTTTGCACCTGCAGAGGTCTGCACTGTAAGAGGTCGACGGAGTATTCCCCGCTTTCCGAGAGATTGATGGTAAACTCCGTATCCACGGGATAGTCATATTCCTGCTGGATGCAGGAAAGCATCCGCCGCATCTGTTCCATTAAGGTCTGGTTTGCCACCAGTCCCTTACAGGAGATGAATTTGACATCTCGTCCGTGCCCGGTCTCTCTAAGACGGTATTCCGCATCGTAGTCATGCTCCAAAAGGATCCGGTCGAGATAAGGTGGAATGTCCGGTTCAAGCTGATACAGGGGTAGTTTTTTTAAGGTCTTTTCCGACATGCTGATCACCTCCGCTTTTCCCTGTGAGAAGCGGTGCTTATCTGCGGAAGAGGAGTAGGAGGTTTTCTCCGGCATATCTAAATTTACGATTCGGGGGTAGGAACCCTCTGTACGATCCACTGCGGATGTTCCAAGGCCCATTACAAGCCGGAGCATCCCCGCCGTGGGATCTGTGTCTTTCATGATCTTATACGGACTGTAGGAATAGCCGACACCCGCCGCACAGGGCATGTAATTGGATCCGTAATGAGAGCCGGATACGCGTTGTATGAGAAGTGCCATCTGCTCGTCTTTTTTATCTAATCCGCGGCGCTTCCGATAGTCTAAGGCAGACAAGCTCATGGAGCTTGCGTATACGACTTTGATGGCGTGCTCGAATTCTTCGATCCGCTCCTCCAAGCTTCCCCGGTTGATACAAAAGACCGACTCGTATTTACCCGCGAAGGCGTTTCCGAAGCCGTCCTCTAAAATACTGCTGGAGCGGATGATATAGGGATCCTGCCCATAATATTCGATGATCCGGACGAACTGTTCCCGCATCGCATCGGAAAAGGAGCCTGCCACGATTTTTTCGGCAAATTCATTTGCCAGATCGAAATAGCCGTCTTCCGTCCTTTGTTTGATCCGGGTGTCCCAAAGGTTATTGTCCACGATATAGGTGTAGTAAAGATCACTTCCCACATAAAATGAATCGTGGGGCTCTAAGATCTCATTGATATCCGGTTCTTCATTTCGTATGATGGCACGGGCCAAAAGCATACCGCAAGCTTTTCCACCCACCATGCCGGTGCCCACCATATGATCGCGGACGGCAAAGTAGTCCTCCGGGGTGAAGTGCTTTTTTACCATCTCACGCATCTTTTCATCACGTGTCATCATGATGTTACACATCTTTGCACAGTCTTCGGTGATATCCATCCCGTTTTCCGCCATGAGTTTCACGCGGTTAAAGAAGCGGTCCCATGAGTCGGAATACTGTTCCTCGGCGGAGCGCTGCGCTTGTCCTAAGGTCTGATAGAAGCGGCTGGACTGCACGCCGTCTAAGATCGGGCGGAAGGCTCCACCTTCCGGATCATAGATATGGGGTAAAAACATGGTATCCGAATTTCGGTTCCAAACCTTTTCCGGG
Organism: Lachnospiraceae bacterium; assembly: GCA_024681985.1. GTDB lineage: Bacteria > Bacillota > Clostridia > Lachnospirales > Lachnospiraceae > JAILEN01. The sequence continues at coordinate 6,044 of JAIKZU010000217.1, forward strand.
CGCACATAGATATTTTTCTTGTCGGAATAGACATCGAAAAAGAGCTGGGTGGTGTTTAAGATCTTATTGACCGCGTGTACGGAGTGCTTTCCGCGGATGATTGGGAAAAAGGCTACCGTATCCAATATAAAAAGGAAAGGACAAGTCACCCGAAAGAAGTTTCCCATCATAAGATCCGTCGCCCAGGCCGTCTGCAGTTCGGAGAGACAGTCAAAGACGTAAAAGGCATCTTTCCCCTCCGCTTCGATCACGTTGTGTATCTCCACGGTAAAGGTTTCAAATCGGTGCGTCAACTGTATCTCCACCGTCTTTATTTCCGGACGATCTTGGAGTAGCGGTTCGTGCTCGGCAAAACGAAAGTAGATGATGTTACGCTTGTCCTCGATAGCTTGCTTTACGTAGGGATCCATAAAGAGTTTAAACTCCTTTAGGTCCGATACGCGCCAGACCACATTATCCCCGAGCCGGATATAGTCCAGTGCCTCATCCATTTCCGGTATACCGCTTTTTACTTTATCGAACGCCGCCATAGTATCCCCTCCCCAAAAAACTTATAGAAATACGTAAAAAGGCGCTTCATCACTTACGGATGAAACGCCTTTGTTTCCTTTATTTACACCACGATCATAGCACGAACGATCACGAAACGCAAGAAAGAGTAACGCCCATGCAATGGGAGATTGATGGGAAAGAATAACTGTGATATGATATCCGGGATAGACAAAGACGTCTGCTAATTTTAGCAGGCGTTTTTTTGTTTATGGAAAGGAAAAACAGAAAAAAGGTGCTTGAGGAAGAGGTGAAAACTATGAAGAAGTTAGAAATGAACGATTGGATCGTGTTAAACAATATTATCTATAAAATATATACAATGGATAATTTTGATGAAATGAGAGAACGGTTTTTGGAAGAATTAAAGATGCTTATTGATTTTGATAGTGGTGATTTCTATCTTGCGTCACAGGAAAAGGGAAAACTGCTTGGAAATCCGGTAACCTATAATTGTGATGTGGATCTTTCAGATATATATGAAGATATTGATTATAGCAGAGGATTGGTAGCAGGTGGAAAAATGCTCATTTATCGGGAGACGGACATTATATCTGATGAAATAAGAGTAGCAACAGAGTATTATCAGAAGGTGTATAAACCCAATAACTGGCATTATGCCCTTCAGATGGTGCTGGCAAAACATAAGAAATTTTTGGGAGCCATAACCTTTTACCGAACCATAGGAAAAGAGAATTTTCATTATGATGATA
>JAIKZU010000001.1 GCA_024681985.1 Lachnospiraceae bacterium
GTAAGCAGACTGGCGTAAAAGATCACAAAACGCTGGTAATGTCCGAAACGAAGTCCCATCTTCTTTCCGAAGACGCCGAAGGCAGATCCCAAAAGGATCCCCACCACCAGAGGAATGGCCCAGTAAAGCAGCCGGTCTGCATAGACGATTACCGGTCCGACGATGTAAAACACGTGCCCCAGTCCGAAAAATACAAACCCCAGTTTCCCGTATACGTATCGATGGGAACGGCTGACATGGGAAAACCCAAGGCAGATATCCCCTATGGCGCCGCATACGCCTCCCGTCAACAGAAGGCCTCCCAAAAGGGACGGATGCAACATATAGGCGCAAACGCCCACACCCAGGCAGCATAGGGCTGCCACGGTCTTTAAACGAGCATCCTTTTTGGAGTATCCGTGAATGCGCACCGCCATGAACCATACGGCAAATATGACAAATAACAGAGTAAAGACAATGATACCCGACATATGTTCTCCTTTGGTCTACGAAAGCTTATGGATGAACAATCCGCTTCTTAACTTTGGCTCAAACCAGGTGGACTTTGGCGGCATAAGGCGGCCTGCATCCGCCACCGCAAAAAGCTCCGAGATCTGTGTGGGATACATTGCAAAAGCAACGCGACCATCTGCGTGACAGCGGCGTACCAATTCCCCGTATCCGCGAATACCTCCCACGAAATCGATCCGCTTGTCGGTCTTCGGATCTTTGATCCCCAAAAGGGGCTCTAACACCAGGTTCTGCAAAAGTGCCACATCCAGTCCATCCACGGGATCGTCGCTCAACAGTTCCGGTAAGAATTCACACAGATACCAGGTGTCGTCCAAAAACATGGAAAACTGTCCCTTCTTCGAAGGGCGAAGGGCATCGATACCGTCCTCTGCAGCAGGAGCCGATGTCTCAAGTATGGACGCTACGTTTTCCAGTTCTTCCAAAAATTCCCGGGGATCGTAACCGTTTAAGTCCATGACCACACGATTGTAATCCATGATGGACAGTTCCTGCTCGGGGAAAAGCACGGACAAAAAGAAATTAAACTCCTCTTCTCCCGTGTATCCCGGATGCTCTGTTCTTCTCTTTAATCCCACCTTTACGGCAGAAGCAGCGCGGTGATGTCCGTCGGCGATATAGATCTCATTGCATCCCGAAAAGCTGTCCCTGACTGTATCGATATCCGATGCCCGGTCGATCACAAATACCCGATGCCGCACGCCGTCGTCCGCCACAAAATCATAAAGGGCTTCCCCCTTCTTTACGCGGGAAACCACATCATCGATATCCTTACGGTTTCGATATGCCAAAAAAATGGGACCGGTCTGGGCATCACAGGTATCTACGTGACGGATGCGATCCGCCTCTTTATCCGCTCTGGTATTTTCATGCTTTTTGATCACCGCGTTTTCGTAGTCATCAATGGAAGCACAGGCCACGATGCCGGTCTGCACCCGACCGTCCATGGTCAGTTCGTAAATATAGTAACAGGGGGCTTCTTCTTCCACAAAGTCTCCCCGCTCCACCATCTCCCACAAGAGGTCGTGGGCCTTTTGATATACTTCATCCGCATAGGTATCCACGGAATCATCAAAGGATGTCTCTGCCCGGTCGATACGCAAAAAAGAGAAAGGTTTGTCCTTTACCTCCTCCTTTGCTTCTGCTCTGTTGTATACGTCATAGGGCAGCGCCGCGATCCGGGACGCTTTGTCTTTTGCCGGACGGATCGCCCGGAAAGGTTTGATGGTCGCCATTTTCTACTCTCCTTATTTCAACTGTGATGGTAAGAATTATAACTTATACGAAGGGATTGTAAAACCTGTTTCCGTCATGATAGGTGATAAACAGTGCTACCGCCGATGCCAGGGCCGTCACAATGATCACTGTATAATCCAGAGGTTTTAATTCCCGGGCCATATACCAGGTGCGTTTCTTATTCTTCCCAAATCCCCTAAGCTCCATGGCGTTGGACACCACGTCGATCCGATCCATACTGGAAAAAACCAGAGGGAAGATAATGGCCGCCATGTTTTTGATCCGGGAAGACAGCTTTGCTTTTTTCGACATTTCGATGCCTCTGGCCTCCTGGGCGTTTCGAATGGTACGGAAATCATCCTGCACATCCGGAATGTAACGAAGGGCGATGGCAAAGGCATAACCGAATTTATAGCTGATACCCACCCGGTTTAGAGATGCAGCAAACTCACTGGGGTTGGTGGTAACGATAAAAATAAATACCGCAGGCACCACCGTCATGTATTTCAAAAATACATTAAACTCATAAAACAGCTGCTCCGCGTTCATCACATAGGGACCCACCACATGAAAAAGAGGGGTGTCGGTTCCGTAAATCTTTGTTCCCTGTCCCGGTGAGAAAAAAAAGATCGCGATGAGATTAATGGTCAAAAACAACAGGATGAACTTAAAGACCGCTCCCACCTGTCGCCACCTGGTCCGGCTGGTTCGATATAAAATGATGCTCAATACCACCATCACCAATAGGATCCGGGTGTCGTAGGTCATCATACTGGTCATGGACCACAGCAGGAAAAACACAAACTTAGTTACACCGCAAAGTCTGTGCATCCATGTATCTTTTTCCTCATAGGTTAACACTCGTCCCATGATGGTTTTCCCTTTCATAGTAAATAAACCGCTCCGTAAACATAACGGGATCGGCAATGTCGCATTTATCCGCCAGTTCATACAGTGATGTCTTTTTTAAATAAGCCCGCTGTGCCAATGCTTCATCCGTCAAAACCCTGGCCGGCTTGTCGTCACACAGGAGTTCTCCGTCAGCAAGCACGATGGCACGGTCCGTATACTCCAGCATCAGGTGCATATCGTGGGTGATCATCAAAATCGTGATCCCCTGCCCCTCATTCAGATATTTCAAAAACTCCATGATCTCCGTATAGTGGCGGTAATCCTGGCCTGCCGTAGGCTCATCCAAGATGATGACCTTCGGATCCATCACCAGAATGGACGCGATAGTTACCCGCTTTTTCTGGCCAAAGCTTAACGCACCTACGGGCCAGTTCCGGAACTGATAGAGTCCGCAGATCTTTAAGACCCGGTATACCCGCTCTTTGATCTCCTCCTCCGGAAATCCCCGAACGGAAAGTCCCAGAGCAACCTCGTCGTAGATCATGGGCTTAGAGATCATCTGGTTGGGATTCTGCATCACCAGTCCCACCACTTCTCCCCGTTCCTTCACGGAAAGGGGCGTGATGTCCTTTCCTTCCAAAAATATCTCGCCGGCATCCGGTTTCAAAAATCCGCAGATCAGATTGGATAGCGTGGTCTTCCCCGCGCCGTTTTTTCCGACGATGGCTGTCATCTCCCCCCGCCGGATAGCAAAGGATACATCCTTTAATACCGGCTTGTCCGGCGCATAGGAAAAGCCCAAACGGGAAACGGATAAGATCTCCTCGGAAGAAGGTTTCTTTTCCGGAAGGGATACGCTTTCGAACCATGCCTTAACTTTCTCTTTATAGAGATCCGTATACAAAGTCTCGATATGGGCCGGATGACTATCCTCCGTCACGGTGCATCCCGCATGCTTTAAAGCGGTGACGTACAAAGGCTCCCGGATGCCATGCTCTCTTAACAGATCCCCCGCCAACAGTTCATCCGGTTTTGCATCACAGACGATACGACCTTCACTCACCAGAATGATCCGATCCACATCCCGATAGAGGGCATCCTCCAGACGATGTTCGATGATGAGTACGGTCTTCTTTTGGGTTTTATGTATCTCATCGATCAAAGCAATGGCAGTCTTTCCCGTGGCAGGATCCAGATTTGCCAGTGGCTCGTCGAAAAGCAGTATGTCTACGTCATCCACCAGCACGCCTGCCATGGATACCCGCTGCTTCTGTCCGCCGGACAGGGCAAAGGGACTGTTCAAAAGAAGTTCCTTTGCGTGGACCGTGTCTGCCACCTCGTCTACCTTCCGCTTCATTTCTTCACCGGGCACGCAGTCATTTTCCAAAGCAAAGGCGATATCCTCCGCCACCGTAAGCCCGATAAACTGTCCGTCTGTATCCTGCAGCACTGTCCCCACCATTTGGGACAAGCCAAAGATGTCCATCTTTTTCGGATCCTTGCCACAGATCGAATACTCTCCCGTGATATCTCCGCTATAAGAAAAAGGCACCAGCCCATTGATGCAATGGGCCAGTGTCGATTTTCCCGACCCGGAAGGTCCGATGATCAGGACCTTTTCTCCGGGATAGATGTTTAAATTGATATCGTAAAGGGTAGGCTCCACCTGTGTACGATATTTAAATGTAAAATTTGAAAACGAAATGATGGGTTCCACTTTCCCTTAGTCCTCTTTTTCCAGACTGGAAGACTTTCCGCTGATCTCAGAATATGCATAGGCAAGGATGGAACCAAGTACACCGGCGATGATGATGTTGCCGATGAAAGCCCATATACCCTGTAAGAATACTTTGTTGGCAGGCTCCGCGTAGATCACGATGTCTAAGATGGGTGCGCACAGGATCCATGCCAGGGCATTTCCGATCACCTGGATGACGTTAAAGAATACGATGTTCTTTCCGGAAAAGCCGCCTTCTTTGATGGCAAACTTATTGGCAAAAATACCAACCAGGATGCCGACTACCGCTTCCGGTACCACCCAGCTCCACCAAACGCTTCCGTAGAAGAATGCATCTCCCAACGCATGTCCCAGAAAGCCAACGATACCGCCGACAATGGGGCCGAATACTGCAGAGATGAACACCAACAGTGCCGCTCTGGGTTGCAGTGCCGTGTTGGGGATAAATCCCAGAGGGATCTGCACCTGTGTCAAAGCCACAAACAGTGCGGTTCCGATACCTGCTGCCACTACTTCTTTGATTCCGAATTTCATATCCATTTCCTCCTTAAAATGTATTATTTAATGACTCTTACCTTCACTACTTCTTCGATCTCTTCCAACTTTTTGATGGCCTCTTCCGTAATAGGTGCATCCAGATCCAAAAGTGCATAGGCCCAATCGCCCTTGGTCTTATTGTTCATGTCGGCGATATTGATGCCTGCATCACCCATGACCGTGGTGTACTTTGCGATCACGCCCTTTGTGTTCTTGTGATGGATCGCCACACGTCCTGCGGTCTGACAGATGCCCAGATCACAGTTGGGATAGTTCACGGAGTTTTTGATGTTTCCGTTTTCCATGAAATCCATCACCTGCTGCACAGCCATTACCGCGCAGTTGTCTTCCGCTTCTTCCGTAGAAGCCCCCAGATGGGGTAAGGTGATGACGCCTTCCTTGCCTGCGGTAACAGGGTTCGGGAAGTCGGATACGTACTTTTTGATCTTTCCTGCTGCGATGCCGTCTAAAACAGCCTTTTCATCCACCAAAAGATCTCTGGCAAAGTTTAAGATCACCACACCTTTTTTCATCTTTTCGATGGCATCCCGGTTGATCATCTCCTTGGTGGAATCCAAAAGAGGTACATGGATAGTGATGAAATCGCACTCTCTGTAGATATCCTCCACTGCATTGATATGCTTTACGCTGCGGGAAAGGTTCCAGGCTGCATTGACGGAGATGTAGGGATCGAAGCCGTATACTTCCATGCCCAGATGGGTGGCTGCATTCGCTACTCTTACGCCGATGGCGCCCAAACCGATGATACCCAGCTTCTTTCCGGCGATCTCGGTCCCGGCAAACTGCTTCTTTGCCTTTTCCATGTCCTTTGCGATGTCCGCGTCATCCTTGTTTTCCATGGTCCACTCGTAACCGCCAATGATATCACGGCTGGCCAAAAGCATTCCGGCGAAGACCAGTTCCTTTACACCGTTGGCATTGGCACCGGGGGTATTAAAGACCACGATACCTTTTTCCGCCAGTTTCTCCAAAGGAATGTTGTTGACGCCGGCTCCGGCACGGGCAACGGCCACCAGTTTTTCGGAGGGCTCCATGTCATGCATCTTTGCGGAGCGGACCAGGATGGCCTCCGCATCGTTTACGTCATCGGTTGCCTTGTAATTCGTGTTGAACAGATCCAGACCCTTCGGGCTGATGGGGTTCAAGCAATGATAATTGAACATTTTTTTCTCCTCGTAATAAAAAATACTTCTACTTCAAATTCTTCTTCTCGAAGTCTGCCATAAATTCCACCAGTTTTTCGACGCCGGCTTTGGGCATGGCGTTGTAGATGGATGCACGCATACCACCAACGGTGCGGTGACCCTTTAAGTTCTCAAGGCCTGCCGCCTTTGACTCGGCGACGAACTTTTTATCCAGTTCTTCATCCCCGGTGATGAAAGGCACGTTCATCAGGGAACGGTCTTCCTTTACCACGGTTCCCTTGAAGAGCTTGGAAGAATCCAAGAAGTCATAAAGGATGGCTGCCTTTTCTTCATTGCGCTTCTGCATTTCCGTAAGACCACCCATGTTCTTTAACCACTTGAACACCAGTCCGCAGATGTAGATGGTATAGCAGGGAGGGGTATTATACAGAGAGTCGTTGTCTGCCTGGGTCTTGAACTTCAGCATGGTAGGTGTGCCCGGAAGCACATCGTCCCGGATCAGATCTTCACGGATGATATCGATGACCATACCTGCGGGACCCACGTTCTTCTGCACACCGCCGTAGACGATGCCGTACTTTGTAACGTCCATGGGTTCCGACAAGAAGCAGGAGGAAACATCCGCTACCAGATCCTTGCCTTTTGTATTGGGCAGGGTCTTGTACTTGGTTCCGTAAATGGTGTTGTTCTCACAGATATACACATAGTCCATATCCTCCGTTATGGGAAGATCGGAACAATCCGGAATATAGGAAAAGGTCTTGTCTGCAGAGGATGCCAGCTCTACTGCTTCTCCGTAAAGCTTTGCTTCCTGATAAGCCTTCTTTGCCCACTGTCCCGTCAGGATATAACCGGCCTTTTTATTCCGCATCAAGTTCATGGGGATCGCCGCAAACTGCTGGGAAGCGCCGCCCTGTAAGAACAGAACTTTGTAATTGTCCGGAATGTTTAACAATTCACGGAAGTCTGCCTCAGCAGTCTTGATGATGTCATCATATACCTTGGAACGATGGCTCATCTCCATAACGGACATACCGCATCCCCTGTAATCCAGCATCTCCTCTGCCGCCTGCTTTAAGACCTCCTCCGGTAATACCGCGGGTCCAGCCGAAAAGTTGTACACTCTGCTCATTTTACTTACCCTTTCCTTTCTTTTGTAAATGTTTTTATTTCCCTCGCATACTCCATTACTTGGACTTGATATCATCTCCGTCAAAGCACTCATTGATAGGTGCTCCCGGTGCCACCATGGGCCATACCTTATCATCACTGTCGATGATGCAATCGATCAGCACCGGTGTCTTTAGCTTTAAAGCCTTATCCAATGCGGCTTCGAATTCTTTTTCGTTGGTCGCACGGAAGCCGGTAGCTCCCATGGCTTCTACCAGTTTCACAAAATCCACATTATCATTTAACGTGGTCTGGGAATAACGCTTCTCGTAAAAAAGATCCTGCCACTGGCGTACCATCCCCAAAACGTGGTTGTTCATCACCACTTCGATCAAAGGGAGTTCCTGCCGCACCGCCGTGGCGATCTCATTCATATTCATTCGGAAGCATCCGTCTCCCGCGATATTGATGACACGTTTGCCGGGGTTTCCCACAGCCGCTCCGATGGCTGCCCCCAGTCCGTATCCCATGGTTCCCAAACCGCCGGAGGTGATCAGCGTCCGGGGCTTTTCATACTTATAATACTGTGCCGCCCACATCTGGTGCTGTCCCACCTCTGTGGCGATGATAGCTTTGCCCTTTGTCTTTTTGTAGATACTCTCAATGACATAAGGCCCGTTAAATCCCTTGGCATAGGTCAGGGGATATTTCTTTTGATTGGCATTTACCTCTGCCATCCATTCCTTATGGGAAAGATTGGTGAGTTTTTTATTCAATCGAGTGAGCACTGCCTTCACATCACCGATGATCTGGGCATCCACCACGATATTCTTATTGATCTCCGCCGGATCCACATCGATCTGTAATACCTTAGCATGATGAGCAAACCGTTTGGGATTTCCCAGCACGCGATCGGAAAACCGGGTACCGATGGCGATCAGCAGATCACAGCCGGAGACTCCCAAGTTCGAAGTCTTTGTTCCATGCATACCTAGCATGCCGGTATATCTGGGATCTTCACCGGAGAAAGCGCCTTTTCCCATGAGGGAGTCGCAAACCGGCGCATCGATGAGATCCACAAATGTCTTTAACTCTTTTTGTGCGCCGCTGATGGTAGCTCCGCCTCCAACGAACACATAGGGTTTTTTGGATCGGCTGATCAGTTTTACGGCCCGCTCCATATCCTCATCGGTGATATTCTTTGTCACCGGCTCCGCAGGATTTATGGTCTGGGGCTTGTAGTTTGTCTTTGCCGCTGTCACGTCTTTTGTGATATCCACCAAGACAGGTCCGGGACGTCCGGTACGGGCGATATCAAAGGCACGTCGGATGGTATCCGCCAGACGATCCACATCCTTTACGATGAAGTTATGCTTGGTAATGGGAGTGGTGATGCCTGCGATATCGATCTCCTGGAAACTGTCCTTTCCCAACAGGGATACTACCACGTTACAGGTGATGGCCACCATGGGTACGGAATCCATATAGGCCGTAGCGATGCCGGTGACCAGATTCGTGGCGCCGGGCCCGGAGGTGGCGAAGCAGACTCCTACCTTTCCGGTGGACCGGGCATAGCCGTCCGCTGCATGGGATGCCCCCTGCTCATGAGAGGTCAGCACGTGCTTGATCTCATCCTGGTGTCTGTAGAGTTCGTCGTAAAGGTTTAAGATGGCGCCGCCCGGATAACCGAAGACGGTATCCACGCCCTGCTCCTTTAAGCATTCGATTACGATTTGTGAGCCGTTTAACTGCATGTTCTTTTCCTTATTGTACTTATTCACTATATATAATACGTGAAATCGATGCACAAAACCACGAGCCACGCTCTCGCTCTTTATTTTACATAGCGGACACTAAATTCGCTTCGCTCATTATGTGCCGATGTAAAATAACGGGCTCGTTTTCTTTTGTGCACGATTTCCCTTTTCGTTACTTTGGATTCCGATCAATGGATCTCCAAGATCGCGCCGCGGTTTCCGGAGGTTACCATGCTGGCATAGCGGGCCAGATAACCGGTGGTCACCTTGGGCTCGCGAGGCTGCCAGGCTGCTTTTCTGGAAGCCAGTTCCTCGTCGGAAACTTTTAAGTCAAGGGTCATCTCCGGGATATTGATGGAGATGATGTCCCCCTCCTGTACGAGGGCGATGGGTCCGCCCACAGCTGCTTCCGGCGATACGTGGCCGATGGAAGCTCCGCGGCTGGCGCCGGAGAAACGTCCGTCGGTGATCAGTGCCACGGAGGAACCAAGTCCCATACCTGCGATGGCGGAGGTGGGATTCAACATCTCCCGCATGCCGGGGCCGCCCTTGGGACCTTCGTAGCGGATCACCACCACGTCTCCTTCTTTGATCTTTCCGCCCTTGATGGCAGCGATGGCATCTTCCTCACAGTCAAATACTCTGGCAGGTCCTTCGTGCACCATCATTTCCTCTACTACAGCGGAACGTTTTACAACAGAGCCGTCGGGTGCTAAATTACCTTTTAATACGGCCAGACCGCCGGTCTTGGAATAGGGATTGTCCACGGGACGGATCACCTCAGTATTTAAGTTAACCGCATTTTTGATGTTTTCTCCCACGGTCTTTCCGGTGACGGTCATGCAATCCGTATTTAACAGACCGATGTCTGCCAGTTCCTTCATCACTGCGTATACACCGCCGGCTTCGTTTAAGTCCTCCATATAGGTGGGACCTGCCGGTGCCAGGTGGCAGAGGTTCGGGGTCTTTTCCGAAATGGGATTTGCAAA
>JAIKZU010000007.1 GCA_024681985.1 Lachnospiraceae bacterium
CGTCCGAAAGATGGCCAGATCATGATCAAAGGTTTTGGCGAAATGAAAGAGGGCCTTTGCCTTTTCCACATAGGACATGACCGGATCATCACTTAAAGCTTTCCGCAGTTCATCGAATTCTTTCAAATGCTCCTTGGCCCTCTTGGCGGACTCTTTCTTTTCCTTTTCGCTCACGAACTTATCGATGATCTTTTGCAATGTCATGGACGCATCACCGACAAGCGCTTCTCTTTCCTTCTCTGTCAGGTCCTTCATGCCATGCACAAAGGAGTTCCTCCGCAGTTGGGCCTCCCGGCTTAGGGGCTGCTTGATCAACTGCTCCGCTGCGGTGATCTCGTTTATTTCATTCGGCCGGGTAAATACAGTTGCCACTGCCGTCAGGTTTTCTTCCCGAAGTTCGGTCGCCTCTAACCCATCCAGGAGATTTACCTGCTGAACATCCTGCTGTATCTCACCCTGCCGGCGGATATCTCCCATAACGACGCCATCTTCCACATTGACCTGTTCGTGCAGCTGTTGGTGCGTTTCCTGCTGCCGATGTGTTTCCTGCAACTGAGCTTCCGGCTGCAGCAGGGGTTCGTTAGCGATGCTGTTTTTTCCTTTGGACATTAGTTCTTCCCTCCTTTCGCTGCAATGGGCATGATGTACTCAAGTACTGCGCACTCCTCATCCGGAGGGTTATAGATATTCAAAAGGCCCTGATAGACTTCGTCACTGTCCACGATGATCAGGATGCGGAATTCTTTGTCCAGATCGTCCCGAAACGCCGCATAGACGCATTCGGAAAACAGTACCAGAAAGAGATTTTTATCTTCCGTCTTGTTCTCCAGGTAAACCGAAGATATATAGAGGGTATCTTCGTCCGGCTTGGAGGCGATGAGGGCTCCGTCGATCTCGTCGTTCCCGATATAAAAACGGCTGTAGGGCATAATGGATGCGTCCATGGCAAAAGAAAAACCGTTCATCCTAGCGTGGGTCAGCATGGTCTTTAGCCGCATATCCCCGATGGTCTTGATATCATAGACCTGCGGCAGTTTTTTTCTGTTCTTTACGATGGTCTGGAAAACGCCGGCGTCCATCATATCGGACAGTCGATACTCCAAAAGACGTCCCGTCAGGTTCATGGGCAAAAATCCCCGTTTCGTATAGAAGCTGTTGTATTCCGCCGCATCCTCATATTCCACGATCTGCCTCATGGTGATGTAATCGATGTCTACCGTGGCCAGGATCCGCTTGCTTTCTTCCAAAAGAGCAGAGCAGCATCCCTCATCCCTGCGATCCGGTACGGTATAGATATAGATCAGTTTTACTTCATGCCCCTCCGCAGGAACGCGGTAGAAAACGGCGTAACAGATCACCTGATCCCCGTCAAATCCTGCCAGGATCATGGTCTCCTTATCTTCGTCGAAAACCAGCCTCGTCACATTCTCCGGGGCTGTGGCTTTTAAAAGCGTTTCGTTTGGTTTTACGTTTTTAAATTTCATAACCTTCCCCTTTTAATCTGCATTTGCCACCAGCAAGAGATCACCGGCATACTTCTGTGCCTCGGACAATGCCGTGGCCATGGTACTTTCCGCCAGCATCTTTTTTTGTTCCTCGGTGCACGTTTCCGCAATGGGCACACTGTAGGTGTAGCTTACTGTACCGCTTTCGGCGTCATATCCAAAGGCGCCTCCCACCAGTTTGTCGTTGATGAGGCTTTCCGTCAGACAGATCAGCGCACCTTTTTCCGAAGATACTTCTCTGATGACATAGATGCGGGACATAAAGAATTCCACCCCAGCCTCCTCCTTGTCCACGAAGAAAGATTCCGTCTCTGCGGTATTGGCCAGAGAGCCAAAACTGTGTTCCACCGTAAGGAGAACGTCCCGGGCAGCTCCGTTTTCACCCTTTTTGATGAAGGTCACTTCCGCATCTTCATCTGCTTTTAAGATCTCGTTTTTAAACTCTTCCAATATGTTTGTCATCGTAAACCCTTTCCCATTACTGTTCTACAATTCCAATATTTTTATTTTATCAATAATGTGGCGTTTTTCAAAGATGATTTGACATTATCTTCCCATATTGATACGATTCTTGAACATACAGGAAAGGACGATACGTATGAACTATTCCGCTATCAAATACAACGATATCGCAAACGGTCCCGGAGTGCGCACCGTGCTCTTCGTCTCCGGCTGCACCCACCACTGCAAGGGCTGCTTTCAGCCGGAAACCTGGGACTTTGCCCATGGAGAACCCTTCACCCGGGAGGTAGAAGATGTCATCCTAGACTCCCTGGACTCCGCGTACATCGAAGGCTTGACTCTTTTGGGCGGAGAGCCAATGGAACCCGTTAACCAGGCGGCCTTGGTGCCCTTTATCCGGCGGTTCAAAGAACGCTTTCCTCAAAAGACCCTCTGGTGCTTCAGCGGGTATACCTTTGATGCGGATATCGCCCCTGCCAACGGCAAAGCCCATACGGATGTAACGGATGAATTTTTGTCCATGATCGATGTGTTGGTGGACGGTGAATTTATCTTAGAGCAAAAAGACATCACTCTCCTGTTCCGGGGCAGCCGGAACCAGAGACTGATCGATATGAAAAAGACCTTATCTTCCGGGGAGGTAACTCTCCTGCCGGAGAAATGATGTAACATAAAAAAGCACCCGTAGAGGGTGCTTTTTTTGGGTTTTTGATTTGAAAATGATCCCCTGCCACCGTCCCCGGGGCTCATTTACAGGTGCAGTACCCGGTCTTTGATCTCCTGGGTGCGGCCCTGGTTCCAGAACTGGGTGCCGATGTAGCCGCAGGTACGTCGGGCTACGGACATCTTGCCCTGGTCGCGATTACCACAATTGGGACATTCCCAGACCAGCTTGCCGGCAGAGTCTTCCTTGATCTGGATCTCTCCGTCATACCCGCAGACTTCGCAGAAGTCCGACTTGGTATTTAACTCCGCATACATGATATTGTCGTAGATGAAACGCATTACAGAGATCACGGCAGGAATGTTCTGCTGCATATTGGGCACCTCCACGTAGCTGATGGCGCCGCCGGGAGACAGCTTCTGGAATTCGGATTCGAATCTCAATTTCTCGAAGGCATCGATCTCCTCTGTCACATGCACGTGATAACTGTTGGTGATGTAGTTTTTGTCCGTCACCCCGGGGATCACGCCGAAGCGCTTCTTTAAAGCCTTTGCAAACTTATAGGTGGTGGACTCCATGGGAGTTCCGTATACGGAATAACTGATGTTCTCCGCAGCCTTCCACTCGCCGCACTTGTCGTTCAAGCGCTGCATCACCTTTAAAGCAAATTCCTTCCCCTTGGGATCCGTATGAGAAACACCCAGCATGCGATAGCACATTTCATATAGCCCGGCATAGCCAAGTGAAATAGTGGAATAACCGTTATATAACAATTCGTCGATCTTTTCTCCCTTTTGGAGGCGAGCCAGTGCGCCGTGCTGCCAGAGAATGGGAGCCACATCGGACACCGTGCCCAAAAGACGCTCATGTCTGCAGCGAAGAGCTCTGTGGCAAAGTTCCAGACGCTCGTCCAAGATCTCCCAAAACTTATCCATATCGCCGTCGGAGGAACAGGCCACATCTACCAGGTTGATGGTCACCACGCCCTGGTTGAAGCGACCGTAGAATTTATAGCTGCCGTCAGGATTCTTCTGGCTTTCTTCCACCGTCAAAAAGGACCGGCAACCCATACAGGTATAGACATTGCCTTTTTTCAGTTCCTTCTGGATCTTTGCGGAGATGTAATCCGGCACCATACGCTTTGCGGTACACTTCGCCGCCAGCTCCGTCAGGTAAAAATACGGAGAGTCATCATGGATATTATCCTCATCCAATACATAGATCAGCTTCGGGAAAGCAGGGGTCACCCAAACGCCTTTTTCGTTCTTTACACCCTGCATCCGCTGCTCCATGACCTCCTGAATGATCATGGCCAGATCGTCTCTGGTCCTGCCCTCCGGCACCTCATCCAGATACATGAACACAGTGACAAAAGGTGCCTGTCCGTTACAGGTCATCAGGGTGATGAGCTGATACTGGATGGTCTGGATACCGCTCTTTACTTCATCCCTTAAGCGGGATTCCGTGATCTTTTCGATGATGGCCTCATCCAAAGGCTCGCCGCACTCTTCTCTTTCTTTTTTCACCTTGTCACGGATCTTTTTCCGGCTGATATCCACAAAGGGAGCCAAGTGCGCCAAAGAGAAGGACTGTCCGCCGTACTGGTTACTTGCCACCTGGGCTACGATCTGGGTGGTCACGTTACAGGCGGTAAAAAAGCTGTGGGGCTTTTCGATCATCGCCTCACTGATCACCGTGCCGTTCTGGAGCATATCCTCTAAGTTGATGAGGTCACAGTTATGCTCTCTCTGAGCAAAATAATCCGCATCATGGAAATGAATAATGCCCTCCTCGTGGGCCTTTACGATCTCCTGGGGGAGCAGGATACGATGGGTGAGATCCTTGGAAACCTCACCGGCCATATAGTCACGCTGGGTGGAATTGATGGCAGGGTTTTTGTTGGAGTTCTCCTGCTTCACCTCTTCGTTCAGCTGGTTGATCAGGGTTAAAATGCCGTCATCGGTGGTATTGGATTTTCTGGAAAGTTCCCGTTTATAACGGTAGCGGACATACTTCTGAGCCACTTCATAACACCGCATCTCCATGATGCCGGTCTCCACCATGTCCTGGATATCCTCCACATTGACTGCATGGGACATCTCCTCCACCTGCTTGGTGATCTTGTCCGCGATGGCCTGGATCTGATATTCGTTTAAGCGGTGGATGCCGCTGACCTCGTTATTCGCCTTTTCGATCGCGGAAATGATCTTATCCTGATGGAAGTCCACCTCACTTCCGTTCCGCTTGATGACGTTGATGCGCCCCTTTTCTTCCCTGGTATCCATGGTTTGATTCTCCTTTATATAAAAATAGGATATATAGTATTAAAATAAAAATAAGACACAACATCTTGTGTGGTGTCTTATATAATACATCAATATATTCCAAAATGGAAGTGTTATTTTTAAATATCTACATCTACTATTCGCGATATGTCTCCTTCATTCGGGACGTTCTACTCTTTCAGATTGATCCCGTAGTTCCTTCCCATCTGCTCCACCATGGTATCGGTGAACTGCTGCCCGTATTTATCCACGATCTCCTCTGCCAAAGTCTGGATGGTGGAATCCATGAAATACTCCGTATATTTCTCGGCGGTGGAATTGGTGGGCCCGTTGATGTTGTCCACAGACTGCTTCATTTCCTTTAGGATCTGCTCCACAAAATAGGACTCAAAGGACTTGGCCGCTTTTTCCAGTTCTTCTTTGGTCATGTCGGAACTGACGCCCTTTACCGCATCGGCGGTCTTCTCCGCCCGGTTGGCGTCCTTTGACAGGGTGGACAATGTGTCCAAATAGGATGTATTGAATCCTCCGATGGAAGAAATATCGCTCATAATTATTTTCCTTTCAAAGTGAGCCCTGGGGACGGTGGCAAGGGCTCATTATCTCTTCAATCCGTTCGCGGTTTCTAACATGGAATCCGAAGTGGTGATGGCCTTGGAGTTTAACTCGTAGGCTCTCTGAGAGATGATGAGGTTTACCATCTCGTCTGCCACATTGACATTGGAGCCTTCCAGATAACCCTGGGCTACCGTACTTCTGGTAATGGGAAGGTTTGTGGTGGCTTCGTTGATGGGCTCACCGGAAGCTTCCGATTCCTGGAAGAGATTCCCGGAGGTTTTTTCCAGGCCAACGGGATTGGGGAACTGATAGAGTCCCAGGATCTGTCCTGTCTGCACCGTGGTGCCGTCTGCCTGGCGATAGGCGATGGCGCCGTTTTTTCCCACAGATACGGAATCCGCACCGGCTCCTGCAGGCAGGGTGATCCGATTGCCCTGGGTATCTAAGATCTTTAATCCGCTGGAATTGGTCAGCACTCTGGCACCATCCGCATCCAGTGACCAGCCAAAGTCACCGTCTCTGGTGTAATACACTTCCTGATCCACGCCCTGTACGGAATAGAATCCTTTTCCTTCGATGGCGCAGGCCATGGTATTTGTGTTTGCCAAAAGCGCACCCTGGGAAAAAGACGCGTTGATGGAAGCCACACGGGTTCCCAGACCAACCTGGGCTGTGGTCGGCTTCGGTTCGCCGTTTGCAGTGGTGGTTTCCGACTGCAGCGTCTGGTAAAGCAAAGTTTTAAACTGGGTATTTTGGGTCTTGTAACCCACGGTATTCACGTTTGCGATATTATTTGAAATGGTATCGACGCCTACCTGTTCCGCACGCATGCCGGAAGCGGCCGTCCATAATGATCTTAACATAGAAAAACCTCCTTTGTTTCAAGACGGTAAGCTTATACCTTACCAACCTGGTTGACTGCCATCTCCAGTGTGGAATCCTCCGTGGTGATCATCCTCTGTCCTGCCTCATAGGCTCTCTGGATGGTGATCATGGTCACCAGTTCATCCACAACGTTGACGTTCGCGGCCTCCAAGCATCCTTGCTCCAAAGAAGCTTCGCTTTCTACCAATGTAGCTCCCTCTACCGGTATATACATATTTTCGCCATACTTGGCGAGATAATCATAATTCGTAAAATCCACCAGACCGATCCGGGCCACGATCTGTCCGTTCTGGAACACATTACCCTGACCATCCACGGAATATTCCTGCACCGGGTCCACCTTTACATAGGAATCTTCTCCCATCTGGCTGTTAATGGCTCCGTCTCTGTTCAAGAGGTAATCTCCGTCCGCCGTCCGGAAGTATCCGTCCTTGTCCACGGTGAACTCACCGTCTCTGGAGTAGCGGATGGAAGTGTTCCCCTGCTTATCCGTAAATTCGATGGCAAAGAACCCCTGCCCCGATATGGCCAGATCCGCAGGCTTGTCCGTGATCTTAAAGCTGCCCTGGCTCCAATCCGTATAGGTCTCTCCGATATCTACACCCAAGTTCACGTCCCCCAAGCGCTTCGGGAGAAACCCGGATGATGTGTCTTTGATCTTTAAAGCCAGGGTGTCGTCAAAGGACTGGGCCGTGGCTCCTTCTTTTTTGTATCCTGTGGTAGTCGCATTTGCCAGGTTGTTGGTGATGGTATCCAACCGGCGCTGCTCATTGATCATGCCCGTGTAAGCGGTATACAGACCTTTTACCATTGATCCTCCTACTCTTTCATCCCTTACATCCCTATAAAGATTTGCTTCCTATTGCGAAAAGGATGAAATGCCTCATCTCTATTATCGGACAAGGCCTCAGTTTTTTTAACACTTTTTTAAAAAAATATATAAAAAAGGGCACTCACTGCCTTTGCAATGAACTGCCCTTTGTTTTACTCCTTTACCGTGGAGGTATCTCCCGCCATGAATTCCACATAGCGGCCGGTACCGATAGCCACACATGTCATGGGATCCTCCGCCGTCATGGTGTTGATGCCGGTCTTGTCCTCCATGAGTTCCTCCAAGCCCCGAAGCAAAGCGCCGCCGCCGGTTAAGATGATGCCACGGTCTGCCACGTCAGCCGCCAATTCCGGAGGAGTCTTTTCCAAAACCCCGTGTACCGCTTCCACGATATTCGCGGTGGGCTCACGAAGAGCCTCTTCCATTTCTTCGGAAGAAACCTCGATGGTTTTCGGAAGTCCGGTCACCAGATTTCGACCGCGAACCTCCATGGTCTCCGGTTCGGGAAGAGGATAACATGTCCCGATGTTCATCTTCACATCCTCTGCGGTCCGCTCACCGATCAAAAGGTTATGTTTCTTTCGCATGAAACGAACGATAGCTTCGTCAAAATCATCCCCGGCGATCTTAATGGAGGTGCTGACTACGCTGCCTCCCAGAGAGATCACTGCGATATCCGCCGTACCGCCGCCGATATCCACGATCATGTTTCCGCAAGGTCTGGAAATATCGATCCCCGCACCGATGGCTGCCGCAATGGGCTCCTCGATGATGTATACCTCGCGGGCGCCGGCTGCATAAGCCGCATCCTCCACCGCACGCTTCTCCACTTCCGTGACCCCACTGGGTACACAGACGGAGATCCGGGGCTTCCGGTAGGTTCTCTTCCCCAAAGCTTTCTGGATGAAGTATTTGATCATCTTTTCCGTAACCGTATAATCAGAGATCACGCCCTGGCGAAGGGGACGGACTGCAACGATATTGCCGGGTGTACGTCCCAGCATCAGACGGGCCTCCTCACCGATGGCCTTGATCTTGTTGGTATCTCTGTCAAAAGCTACGACCGAGGGCTCTTTTAAAACTACGCCTTTACCCTTGACATACACAAGGATGCTGGCTGTACCCAGGTCGATTCCTATATCTGCTGAATTAAACGGCATAACCGTAAGCTCCTTTCGAAATATGATAAAAGCCCAAAGGGCCGCATCTCAATGCAAAAACACTGCCACTTCCTTCGGAAATCGCACCATTTATATAATATAATGTCTCATATGCTTTTTCAATCAGTTTTTTCAACGAAAGCGGATATGTTTTCTTTTTTCCTATAGGTATTTTTTCACATATTGACCGGTATAGGAATTTTTTACCTTTGCCACCTGTTCCGGGGTGCCTTGAGCCACGATGGTGCCGCCCCGGTCGCCGCCGTCGGGCCCTAAGTCAATGATGTAGTCCGCCGTTTTGATCACATCCAGGTTATGCTCGATGACCACCACTGTATTTCCACCCTCGCACAGCTTGTGCAAGATAGATACCAGTTTGTTCACATCATCAAAGTGCAGTCCCGTGGTGGGCTCGTCCAAAATGTATATGGTCTTTCCCGTACTTCTTCGGGAAAGCTCCGTGGCCAGTTTGATCCGCTGGGCTTCGCCGCCGGAAAGCTCCGTGGAGGGCTGCCCCAATCGGATATAGCCTAAACCCACGTCATTTAGGGTCTCGATCTTTCGACGTATGGAGGGCACGTTCTTGAAAAACTCCACCGCTTCCTCCACCGTCATATTTAACACATCATAAATGGATTTCCCCTTGTATTTCACTTCCAGGGTTTCCCGATTGTACCGCTTTCCGTGGCAGACCTCGCAGGGCACGTACACGTCCGGCAAAAAGTGCATCTCGATCTTTACAATACCGTCTCCGGAACAAGCCTCGCAGCGGCCGCCCCTTACGTTGAAGCTGAAGCGTCCCTTTTTATAACCTCGGGCCTTGGCATCCTGGGTGCCGGCAAAAAGATCACGGATCAGATCAAAGGTCCCGGTGTACGTAGCCGGGTTGGACCGGGGTGTTCTGCCGATGGGGGACTGGTCGATATCGATGACCTTGTCCAACTGCTCCACCCCCAGGATCTTTTTATGTTCACCCGGGATCTTGTGGGCCCGGTTCAATTTCTTTGCCAAGGTTTTATATAGGATCTCATTGATCAAAGAACTCTTTCCGGAACCGGACACACCGGTGACGCATGTCACCACTCCCAGAGGGATCTCCACATCGATATCCTTCAGATTGTGCTCCTTTGCTCCCAAGATGGTCAGCTTCCCCGTAGGTTTTCTGCGTTTTTTCGGCACCTCGATCTTTTTCTTCCCGGAAAGATACTGTCCCGTGACGGAGCGGGGTTCCTTTATGATATCTTCCACCGTACCGCAGGCGATGACTTCGCCCCCGTGCTCTCCGGCGCCGGGACCGATATCCACCACATAATCCGCCGCACGCATGGTATCCTCGTCATGCTCCACCACGATGAGGGTATTCCCCAGATCCCGCAGTCCCTTTAGGGAGTTTAACAACTTGTCGTTGTCCTTTTGATGCAGACCGATACTGGGCTCGTCCAGGATGTAGCAGACACCCACCAGTCCCGAACCGATCTGGGTAGCCAGACGGATCCTTTGTGCCTCGCCTCCGGAAAGGGTGCCGGTGGAGCGGGACAGGGACAGGTAATCCAGACCCACATCATTTAAAAACTTTACCCGGGAGCGGATCTCTTTTAAGACCAGCCGGCCCACGTTCTTCTGGTACTCCGTCAGCTTCATGTCCTCCAAAAAGACCGCCAGTTCCCGAACGGGCATGGTGGTGATCTCATAGATATTCTTATCCGCCACCGTGACGCTTAGGGATTCTTTTTTCAAACGCTGTCCCTTGCAAAGAGGGCAGGGAGAGATCTCCATGTATTCCTCATAGCTTTGCTTGGAGTATTCCGAAGAAGTCTCGCGATATCTGCGCTTACAGTTTTCAATGAGTCCTTCGAACTGCACATCATAGACCCCTTCTCCCCAACGCCCCTTATAGGGCACTTTGATGACCCGGTCAAAGCCGTGGATAAACTGGTAGCGGATCTCCTCCGGCAGTTCCTCATAGGGTGTGTCCATGGAAAACTTGTATTCTTTGGCCAGGGCGCTCAAAACCGCATAGGCATAGCTCTTCGGATCGTTTGAGGACTGCCATCCCATAACCTGCACACATCCCTCGTTAAAGCTTAGGGACATATCCGGGATCATCAGCCGCTCATCAAATTCCATCTTATAACCGATACCGAAGCACTCCGGACAGGCGCCGAAGGGATTGTTGAAAGAAAAGCTCCGGGGCTCGATCTCCTCAATACTGATACCGCAATCCGGGCAGGAAAAGCTCTCAGAAAAACGTTTTTGCTCCTTTCCGATCACATCCACGATCACTAAACCCTCTCCCAGCTTCAGGGCATTTTCCAAGGAGCCCGTAAGGCGTTCTTCCATGCCTTCCCGCACCACGAGACGGTCGATGACCACTTCGATATTATGCTTTTTGTTTTTATCCAGTTTAATCTCCTCGTCCAGATCGTAGACGTCTCCGTCCACCACTACCCGGACGTATCCGCTTTTGCGGGCCCGTTCAAATAGCTTTTCCTGGGCCCCCTTTCGACCCCGTACCACAGGTGCCAGCACCTGGAACTTCGTCTTTTCCGGCATGGAAAGGATCTCATCCACCATCTGGTCCACCGTCTGCCGGCGGATCTCCTTTCCGCAGTTGGGGCAATGAGGGATGCCGATACGGGCATACAACAGACGGAAATAGTCATAGATCTCCGTCACGGTACCCACAGTGGACCGGGGGTTCCGGTTGGTGGATTTCTGATCAATGGAGATGGCGGGCGGCATGCCCTCGATGCCCTCCACATCCGGTTTTTCCATCTGTCCCAAAAACTGTCTGGCGTAACTGGACAAAGACTCCATATAGCGTCTCTGTCCTTCCGCAAATATGGTATCAAAAGCCAGGGAAGATTTGCCGGATCCGGACAGACCGGTTAAGACCACAAACTCGTCCCTGGGGATCTCCAAGTCGATATTTTTTAAGTTGTTTTCATTTGCTCCGCGGATCTTGATAAACTTTCGGGCATCCTTTTTTTCTTTCATGTTCCTACTCCGTATCCTAGTAACATATTCTTTAATTCGATAATGCGATCCCGGTATTGGGCAGCTACTTCGAAGTTTAAGTCCGCTGCTGCATGTTCCATCTTCTGTTTCAGCTTGTCGATGGATTTCTTCAGCTCCTCTGAGGACATTTCCTCCGGTGCACGTCCGGAGATCATCTCGTCCTTTGCCACTTCCTTTGAGATGGCGATGACTTCCCGGACCTTCTTTTCAATGGTCTTTGGCGTAATGCCGTGAGCCTCATTATACTCCATTTGGATCTTTCGTCTACGATTGGTTTCCTCGATGGCGTTCTTCATGGAGTCCGTAACGGTATCCGCATACATGATCACGTGACCCTTGGAATTTCGGGCCGCACGTCCGATGGTCTGGATCAAAGATCGCTCCGATCGAAGGAAACCTTCCTTATCCGCATCCAAAATGGCCACCAGGGTGATCTCCGGAATGTCCAGACCTTCTCTAAGCAAGTTGATCCCCACCAGTACATCAAAGACGCCCATGCGCAGATCCCGGATGATCTCGGAGCGCTCCAAGGTATCGATGTCGGAATGAAGGTATTTGACCTTGATGCCGAGTTCCTGGAGATATCCCGTCAGGTCCTCCGCCATGCGTTTGGTCAAGGTGGTGATCATCACCTTGTTTCCTTCTTTGGTCTCTTTTTTGATCTCAAAGACCAGATCGTCGATCTGTCCCTCCACGGGACGTACATCGATCTCCGGATCCAAAAGACCTGTGGGACGGATCACCTGCTCCACCCGCAGCATCTCATGCTCTTCTTCATATTCGGCAGGGGTGGCGGATACAAACAACAGCTGATCCAGTTTCCCCTCCCATTCCGTAAAGTTAAGAGGCCGGTTGTCCAATGCCGAAGGCAGACGGAAACCATACTCCACCAACGTGGTTTTTCGCGATCGATCCCCGGCGTACATTCCCCGGACCTGGGGCACCGTCATGTGAGACTCATCGATGATCAAAAGATAATCGTTTCCGAAATAATCCATCAGCGTCATGGGGGCCTCCCCCGGCGCCTTACCCGTCAGATGTCGGGAGTAGTTTTCGATGCCGCTGCAAAATCCGGTCTCCCGCATCATCTCCACATCAAAGTTCGTCCGTTCCGAGATCCGCTGGGCTTCGATGAGTTTCCCTTCCGACTTAAAATAAGCTACCCGTTCCTTTAGCTCTTCTTCGATGGTCTCGCAGGCATGCTTTAACTTGTCCTGGGGCACCACATAGTGAGATGCAGGAAAAATAGCCACATGGTTCATCTCCCGTTTGGCCCGGCCGGTGACGATATCCGTCTCCGTGATCCGGTCGATCTCGTCTCCGAAAAATTCTATCCGATAGGAAAAATCGGACACATAGGCTGGGATCACCTCCAGCACATCTCCCCGTACCCGAAAGGTTCCGCGGGTGAAATCCATATCGTTTCGATTGTACTGCATATCGATCAGCAGACGGATCACCTCATCCCGGTCGATCTCCTGACCAGGCCGTAAGGACACCATCATATTCTCATAGTCGTCAGGGCTTCCGATGCCATAGATACAGGATACGGAAGAGACGATGATCACATCTTTTCGCTCCGCTAAAGATGCGGTGGCGGAAAGCCTCAGCTTGTCGATCTCGTCATTGATGGCAGAGTCTTTTGCGATATACGTATCCGTCTGGGGCACATAGGCCTCCGGCTGATAATAGTCATAATAAGACACAAAGTACTCTACTGCATTGTTGGGAAAGTATTCCTTCATCTCTCCGTAGAGCTGTCCTGCCAGGGTCTTGTTATGGGATATGATCAGTGTCGGCTTGTTCAGCGCAGCGATGACGTTTGCCATGGTAAAAGTCTTACCGCTTCCCGTCACTCCCAAAAGGGTCTGCATCTGATTGCCCTCTTTAAAACCCCGCACCAGCGCCTCTATGGCCTGGGGCTGATCACCGGTAGGTTTGTAATCCGAATGTAGTTCGAAATCCATGATATATCCTCTTTGTCGGAAAGAGGCAGGCTCTCGGCCTACCTCCCGTGTTTTGCTCTTTTTTCTTTGTACATATCCTGATCCGCCAATTCGATCAGCATACTTAAAGGTTTGTCATTGTCATAGGGCACCATGTGATATCCTATGCTGGCATCCAGGTAGTAATCCTTATCGCCGATCTCATTTATCTCCTGCATAGCCCTTCGGATCCGTCGCACATATTCTTCCACTTCATCCACGGAAAGGCCTTTGCCGAATACCACGAACTCATCGCCGCCGTAGCGCATCAAGAGTTCCTCTTTGTCCCTGGTCTTCCGAAGGACATCCGCCATATCGCAGATCATGCGATCTCCGGTCTCATGACCGTAGGCATCGTTTACTTTCTTTAGGCCGTCAATATCCAAAAAGATAAAGTACATATCCTCTTTAGATCGAGCCGCATCCTCCACGATCTTTTCCGAGAACTTGAAAAATCCCGCACGGTTGTACACGTGGGTCATGGGATCATACACCCACATCTCATCCAGTTTTTTGATCATGGCCTGCATCTTGATCACATTGGACACCTGCTCCAAAGCAGAGGACAAGGTCATCATCAAAACCCGATAGAATTCGGAGAATAAGGGCATAGTGGAATTACGGATGGATGCAAAACCGAAAAACCGCTCTCTGTAGTGTAGCGAATAGATGATGTACAGATTCCCGCCTTCATTATCTTCAAATTTGGGATGGCACTCCATGATATCCGTATCTTTGACTACCCGATATTCACCCTTTTCGTAGGTGAGAACATTGGCAGAAGACTTCCCCTGCTTTCCCGGTTTTTCTCCTTCATTAAATACCGCCAGAGTAAAGGCATCGCCTCCCAACTCCGGAATGCAGGGCATGGCAGACGAAACCACATCCTCCACGATCTTCGCATTGGTCAGCTTTACCGTAAGTTCACTGATCATCTCCGCATACCGGGCTTCCCGTAGTTTGATACGGGAGTACTGATTCACCACCAGCCGATGGTTTAAAGGTCTTCTGGCGGGGCAGCCGCAACTCTCCGCATAGACCGGTTCGGAATCGATCACCGGATTATCGTCATACTTTTTCCCGTCGATGGCCAGGATCACGTTTTTATATGCAGCTTTTCCGATATTGGTCTCAAACCGGTTCACCGTAGTGATCCGGGGATAGTGATTGGCTGCTTCAAAGATATTATCATAACCGGACAAAAGAGTATCTTCCGGAATGCTGATCCCCCGATCAAACAGCGCATAATAAGCGCCCAATGCCATCTGGTCGTTGGCGCAGATATAAGCATCAGCCTTTAATAAGCCCTTACTCTCAAAATGCTTTACCGCAGCCCGTCCGCTTCTGGCATAATAATCTCCCTCGTAATAGCGCTCACGATCCAACTTGCGGCCCACCTTTGCCAGTTCTTCCTCAAACACCCGGCGGCGGATGGATGCATCGATGGAATCCTCGGGACCACCAATAAAGTTAATGGTCTTTATGTCGTGTTCCCGGATCAGGTGCTTTGCCAAGGTCCGCATGGCCCCCTCATTGTCACTGCTGACATTGATCATACCATCGATATGGCAATCAATGGAGGCACAGGGTCTTCCGATCTTTTTGATCTTTTCGATCACCACGTTCCGGATCTTTTCGGAATAAATGCTCTCCGCATAGATGATGAATCCGTCATAGTCGGAAAAATCATCATACTTCATGGCCGCCGCTTCACCTTCATTGAACTCATGATCAGCGGAAAGGGTCAGGGCATAAACGACGATGTTGTTACCGTCCGACTTTGCAGCCTCCGTGATTCCCTCCAAAACCTTGCGTTGCGAATCCAGTTGTAATTCTCCGAGAAAGAATGCGATGTTTTTCATATCTTCTCCTGTGAAATCCCCCGTACAACATTAAGTCGCGCCCATCGAGCAATGCCCGAATGTTTTATCCTTCAAATCCTCCAAGCTTCATATGACAGTTTTTGTATTTCTTTCCGCTGCCGCAGGGGCAGGGATCATTGGGATAGATCTTTGCGGCTTTCCGCTTCTTCGGTGCGGACACCGAAGTATCATCCTTATTCGTTCCGGTCACCTGTGCCTGCTCCTCGCGCTCTACCTTCCGCTCGATGCGGATACGATACAGCATGGTGATGGTATCGGTACGGATGGCTTCATTCATGGCATCGATCATGTCATAGCTGGCCATCTTGTACTCATCCACCGGATTTCTCTGGCCGTATGCCTGGAGACCGATGCCCTGACGGAGCTGATCCATATCGTCGATCTCTTCCATCCACTTCCGGTCGATCACCCGAAGCAGGATAACGCGCTCCACTTCACGGAAGGTCTCCGGTTCCGGGAACTCCGCTTCCTTGGCAGCATACAGATCCAGAGCTTCTTTGTATAATTTCTCTTTTAACTGCTCTGCATTTTTGCAGTCCTCGATACGTTCCTTCGTAATAGGACGAAGGGGGATCACCGGCAGGATCACCCGCGTCAGCTCCCCACAATCCCATGCATCCCGTCCGGTGGCGTCACTGATACAAAGATCCACCAGTTCTCCGATCTTGATACGGATCATCTCCAGGATCTGGTTCTTCATATCCTCGCCTTCGAGTACTCTCTGGCGCTGGGAGTATACCAGTTCTCTCTGCTCGTTCATGACACGGTCATACTCCAACAGGTTCTTTCGGATGGCAAAGTTATTACTCTCGATCTTTCTCTGGGCACGCTCGATGGCGTCGGAAAGCATCTTGTGCTGGATCTCCTCTCCCTCCTCGATACCCAGTGAATTAAAGGTATTGATGAGACGATCGGATCCGAAGAGACGCATCAGATCATCTTCCAGAGAAATGTAAAACTTGGATTCACCTACATCTCCCTGACGACCGGAACGGCCTCGCAACTGATTATCGATACGGCGGGACTCGTGTCGCTCTGTACCGATGATCTTTAAGCCACCCGCTGCCCGGGCTTCATCATCGATCTTGATATCCGTACCACGGCCGGCCATATTGGTGGCGATGGTAACAGCACCGTGGACACCGGCCTCCGCTACGATCTGCGCTTCCTTTTCATGAAATTTTGCATTTAATACGTTATGCGGGATACCCTCTTTGGAAAGCATCTTGGATACCAGTTCGGATACGTCGATGGTGATGGTACCCACCAGAACCGGCTGGCCCTTTTCATGAGCCGCCTTTACTTCCTTTACGATGGCATTGTATTTTTCACGTTTGGTCTTATAGACCGCATCATTGTGATCCACTCTGGCCACAGGCTTGTTGGTAGGGATCTCCACCACGTCCATGCCATAGATGTCACGGAACTCCTGCTCCTCAGTCAAAGCGGTACCGGTCATACCGGCTTTTTTGTCGTATTTATTAAAGAAATTCTGGAAGGTGATATTAGCCAAGGTCATACTTTCCCGCTTCACCTTCACGTGTTCCTTTGCTTCAATGGCCTGATGCAGACCGTCGGAATAACGGCGCCCGGGCATGATACGTCCGGTAAAGGAATCCACGATGAGCACCTGGTCTTCTTTTACCACATAGTCCTGATCCCGATGCATCAGATTGTGTGCCCGCAGGGCCAGGATCACGTTGTGCTGGATCTCCAAGTTCTCCGGATCCGCCAGGTTGTCGATCTTGAAGAAGTCTTCTACCTTTTTCACACCCTGCTGGGTAAGGTTAACGACTTTGTCCTTTTCTCCGACGATGAAGTCTCCGGTCTCCTCCTGCTCGATACCCATGATGGCATCCACCTTGGAAAACTCCGGCAGATCCTCGCCACGCTTCAACTGTCTGGCCAGGATATCGCACATTTCGTAAAGCTTGGTGGACTTTCCGCTCTGTCCGGAAATGATAAGGGGCGTTCTGGCTTCGTCGATCAGCACCGAGTCCACCTCGTCGATGATGCAATAATGCAGTTCCCGCTGTACCATATGTTCCTTGCGGACCACCATATTGTCACGAAGGTAATCGAAGCCAAGTTCGTTGTTCGTAATGTAGGTAATGTCGCAGTTATAAGCTTCCTGTCTCTCCTCCCGGGACATATCGTTTAATACACAACCGACTTTCAATCCCAGGAATTCATGTACCTGTCCCATCCACTCCGCATCACGCTTTGCCAGGTAGTCGTTTACCGTAACGATCTGCACGCCCCGACCTTCCAAGGCATTTAAGTAAGCAGGAAGAGTGGATACAAGGGTCTTTCCTTCACCGGTCTTCATCTCTGCGATGCGTCCCTGATGGAGGATGATACCGCCGATGATCTGTACTCTGAAGTGCTCCATACCAAGGGTTCTCCTGGCTGCCTCCCGTACGGTAGCGTAGGCCTCCGGCAAAAGATTATCCAGGGTCTGCCCTTGTGACAGTCTCTCTTTGAATTCCGTCGTCTTTGCCCGAAGCTCCTCATCGGACAGGGCCATCATCCCGTCCCGCAAAGACTCGATCTGATCTACAATAGGTTCTATTCTTTTTAATTCTCTCTGTGAATGTGTGCCAAAAATGGCAGAAACCAGTCCCATATCTTATGTTCTGTCCGTCCCTCCTTTTGGAACGGATCGATCTCCTTTCCTATAACTATATAACCAGCTTAAATTCTAACACTATTTGTCCTTACTTTCAAGGAGACCGGAGGACGTCAAACCTCGTAATAATCCTGTATTTTCGGCAATTTGCAGATCTGTATGTAATATTATAATTGTCTGATTTTTTAATGATTTTTATACATTTTAACAGATTTAAAATCGTTTTTCTATCTTTTTTCAAAATACTTATTGACAAATGATTCTTTATCAGTTATTATAAACTCACCTTAAAAAACGGAAATAAATTACAGAAGGGAGGGTTTCCACCGAAAACATTAGCTTAACCTTAAGCCGGTAGTCCGGCCGGTGAATTCCGGACACGGTACGAAGTCCAAATTACATTCTCTCAGACGTAGGCTGTTTTAGCCGTGAAGGATAATAGGCAGAGAGTTAGCTGTAGAATCGACGGAGTACTGATCAGCCGACTAGGCGAGGATCACCTGAGGGGCACGCGGATTTGCCCGAGAAGCGTATCAGTACAATTGAATGATCTGAATATAGATGATTTATATATAGAGCAGGTGAGAATCGAGGCGTCGGAGAAAGAAGGTATGGTCCATTGGACACAGCAGAATCATTTTCAAAGGGATAGACGGAAGTCGGTGTAAGGCTTCCGTCTATTTCCGTTTTTCCATGATCTCTCTCAGTTTTAAAAACAGAGCAGAAAAACTGTATTTATCTTCCCAAATCTTATAAGCCCGCTCCCCCATGTCTTCCATTTCCTCCATGTTCATCTGAGAAAGCATTTCCGGTATCCCGGCAGCGCCTCGTTTTTTATAAAACAAAAGGGCTTTATTTTTGACGATATCCTCGTCAAAACTTCGGGACATATTGGATATGGTCACACAGCCGTTGGCAAAAGCGGAACTGACCCGATCATGCATAGCGCATTGAAACGCAGGATTGATATCCAGCAGGAATTTGTGCATGGCCATGATCTCCAGGCTTCGTTCCATCGTGCACCCATCCAGGATCTCTACGTTTGGATAGCGAGACAGAGGCGTTTCTCTCCAACCTTCTCCCACCACCCGCATGGGGCTTCCCGTCTCTGCGATCCGGGACAGGATCTCCAGGCGGTTTGCATTTCGCCTTTTTTGATCCACCAAAAACATGGCGTTTAACAATTCCGGAAAGCCGGACATTTCATACACGTCCGCAATGTATTCCTCTACGTCACTTTCTCTGTCGCTTTCCGCATATCTTTTTAACAGGCCAAGGACGCAGTCCTCCATCCCTTCTTTTTCATCGTCCCACAGATCATATACGTCCAGAGCCAGCTGATAGGTGGCGTTGTTCAGTTGGTTCCGAAGTCCCATGATCCGATGTTCCAGTTTGTCATCCATGATGTAAGTGCCCATGAAAAGGATCTCATCTTTTCTTTCCCGGAAGGGAATATGCGCCAGGGCCTTCGATCCTCCCAGGGGCAAAAGTTCCACACCGGAGAGGTTGGGATAGTATTTTTTCATATAAGCACAGTGCTGCCGGTCAATGCCGATTGCATGGTACCGGCGGATGGGAAACACCAGCCCGGGATGATGATACAGGGGGTGATCCACAATATAGTTAAAAAAAGGGGCATCCATCAAATTTAAGATCCTCTCCCCCTTTTCGTCCACCAAGTAGGGCAGCCGGGAATTGATATCCAGTATGGCATCATAGGGCTTTCCGATCTGCTCACTCAAAGCAGAAAAATCCGCCTCTTCCCCGGGGAAGTCAAGGCGGACCGTTTCAATCCCATTTTTCTCAGCCTCCTCCTGTATGCGGTTCAAAAAGAAGGAGCCAGAAAAATAACATAATTCTCTTGTGCCTGCCATCAGCAATCTCATGTCAGTAAGATATCACCTCTGCACCGTCTTCAGTGATGTAGATCTGGTACTCCCACTGGGCGGAAGGCATTCCGTCCATGGTATAGACTTCCCAGTGATTTTCTCTGTCGGTATAGATCTGCTCGGTACCCATATTGATCATGGGTTCAATGGTAAACATCATACCGGGGACGATGAGCATATCCTCTCCGGCATTACTGCAATAACCTACCCAGGGCTCTTCATGGAATTCCAGTCCCACGCCGTGTCCGCCGATCTCCCGCACCACGGAATAGCCATTCTCTTCCGCATGCTCGTGGATGACCTGAGCCATATCCCCCAAAAATCCCCAAGGCTTTACGGCAGCCAGTCCCAGATCGCAGCACTCCTTTGTGACTTCTACCAGACGACGCTTTTCTTCGCTGACATTCCCGATCATAAACATCCGGGATGAATCCGAAAAATACCCGTCCAGTATGGTAGAGCAGTCCACATTGATGATATCACCGTCCTTAAGCACCACATCCTTTGAAGGAATGCCGTGGCAGACCTGATCATTCACGGAGGTGCATACGCTTTTGGGAAAGCCCTCGTAATTTAAAGGTGCCGGGATCCCTCCCATCTTCGTGGTAGTCTCATATACGATATCATCGATCTCCTGGGTGTTCATACCGGCGGTGATGGCTTTTCCCACCTCATCCAGACAGGCCATGTTGATGACAGCAGATTCTTTGATCTTTGCCACCTGCTCCGGTGTCTTGATGATCTTGTGACCGGGAACCGTATGTCCCTTTAAGGCAAAGGCCTTGATCCGCTTGTCAAAAGCCTCATGGCACATTTTGTATTTTTTTCCGCTGCCACACCAGCAGGCATCATTTCTTCCTAATTTCATCTTTTCTTCTTTCTATTTCTTTTTACTTATCAAACTTTAACACTTCGTCGTGGACGAGGGTAACATTTCCCACATTCACGCGATCCCAGACCCGCTTTTTGACCTTTACCTTGTGCTCCTTTAGAAGCTGCTCATAATCATAGCCGTCGTAATTGTACGCCGCATAGGTGGTGTTTTTTTTCTCGGCCAGTTTCCTTTGATACTTCTCCGCCAGCGCGATCTCCTTCATGGTCTCGTTCATCACTTCGAAGGAGGTGGGCAAGCGATCCCGCTGTACATCCAAAAGGTCTTCCCAGAAATCCGTTCGACGATTTTCCAAAGCTGCCGCTTCCTCTGCGTTCAGCACCATGTTTTCCTGCAATGCCGCCCGATAAAAGATCCGGTCGTGGATGGCCATGTTCATGGCGGTTTCCTTTGCCATGGTCTGGTTAAAGGTCTGGTTGGTGTGGATGTTCCAGAATGCTCTGGTGTTGTCCTTGTCGTAGATGCGGGCGTCCTGTTCCACGGCGCATTCCACGTAGGTGACGTAGAAGGCCAGGTCGGAGAGGGTCATCTCTTCGCCGTCCACCACAACACATACATCATCTAAATGTTCTTTATAGTCTATGTTCTGTCTGCCCCGGAAACCGAATAAAGCTACCAGGAGCAATGCGGCGAATAATAAGACAATTATTATGATGCGGATGATGTATTCTTTACGCATTATTATTTCACCCAAAAGCCCTCGGTATGATGTTGTTCGTTCATTCGGGACGCTCTCGCTCTGAGAAAAAACGTAGCGGTACTAAACTCACTTCGTTCGTTAAGTGCCGACGTTTTTTACAGCCCTCATTGAACGAAAACACATCCCTTCGGGCTTAATTCTCTCTGCTATACAACTCGTCGTATTGCCAGTATCTTCCGGCAGGTGACGGAACGGTTTGCCGTGATACCGGCACGAGTACTCTGGGCCTCCACGATGACGCCACCGCCGGCGTAGATCCCCACGTGACCGGAGTAGCATACGATGTCGCCGGCCTGGATATTGTTATAACTTACCGCCTGTCCTACGGATCGCAGGGCACCGGAGTTTCGACTGCCGGAAAGGTTGATGCCAAAATGCTTGTACACTTCTACCACGAAACCGGAGCAATCACATCCCTCCGTCAGAGAGTTTCCTCCCCACACATAGGGATTCCCCACAAACTGCTGGGCGTAGGCTACTACCGAAGATCCGCTGACATTGGTCACGGGACTGGGATTTGCATCCACCACTCCGGTGTCCGTATTGTCTTCGTTGAATTCACTGCTTCCGGAGGAGGGAGTCACCATGGCGGCATTCCGTCGTGCTTCCTCCGCTGCCTTTCGAGCTGCTTCCTCTGCTGCCTTTCTGCGAGCTTCTTCCTTTGCTTTTTCCAACTGCACCGCGAAGTCATCCATCTGGTTTTCTTTTGCGGCGATCATGCTGTCTAAGGAAGTACGCTTGGCAGCCAGGGAAGCCTTTTGGCTCTCCAAAGATGCCTTTTGGGTCTCGATCTCGGACTGCATATTTTCAATCTCGATCTGGGTGGCCCGGAAGGTCTCCAAAAGGTTTCGGTCATATTCATAAACGGAGTTTGCATACTCCACGCGGTTGATAAAGTCACTTAAACTGCCAGACTCCAGCAATATGGTCAAAAGGCTCTGTTCTCCCCGCTCGTACATGTACTTCATGCGTAGCTTCATGGCCTGGTATTGTTTTTCTTCCGATTCCTGGGCTGCTGCCAGTTCCACTGCCAGGTCTTCCAGTTCCGCCTCACAGTTGGCAATATCGGTTTCCAACACGTCGATCTCCGTAAGGAGACTCACCAACTCCGAATCCAGGGCGTTGATCTCCTTTTGCAGATCGGACATATCTTTTTCAATTTCCCTGACGGACTTCGCCGCATAGGAGATGCTGTCAAAAGAAGCAAGAACGATCCCTGCCGAAAGGATCAGCGCGACCAGATGTTTCATCCGAAAGTGGGTTTGAATCATAATCTGTGGTTCTCCAATTTCCATAAATATACAACATAAATATAGTAAAAATGGGAAGAAATAGCAAGGAAAACAAAAGAGTACCTGCCTTGTGACTACGGTACTCTTTATCCTCTCCTATTCTGTTGTATCAGCACAACTTCATCCGAATCTCTTTCGTGATGATGTCCGTATAGCTGAAAGATAAAAGCTGTGCAGGGTGGTCTTCCTGTTCATCGTCCACCAGGATGGTAAACACGCTGGGATATGCTTCCTGGATCACACCCTTCTGGATATCAACCTTGTTGCGGCCTCTGTCCAACTGAATCATTACTTCGCTTCCGCACTGCTGCTGAACGGATGCCCGCACCTTGTCGAAATCTTTCTGCTCCATGATGAAATTTTACCTCCTACTCGCCTTTGCACTTTGCGGTGCAAAAAGCACTCTCGCATGACTGTGCATAATGCACGGTCACACCGAGGAACAGTATACCACCATCACTTTCGTTTGTCAAAGCGTTGAAGCGCTAAAAATGTAATGTATATCGCCGGTCAACCCGTACCGGATCACACTCCACTGTATCCAGCAGTTTTCTTCCGCCCCCGGAAAGGGTCTGCATAAACACGGGGGTATCCCCGGAATAATCTTCCAGTCCCTTTTGGACTGCATCATGTAGGAGTTTCATCAGTACCATGGGGGTATCCGTGCAATTGGCCAGACCCGGTACAAAAAGTCGCTCCTCTTCTTTTTTTTCAACGACGATATAAGCCAATAGTTTTTCGTCCTTCATACAGATGGTGCTGCACTTTTGATCGACGGCAGCACCGAGAAACCCATCCTCCGGAAGCGGCAGGCCCTTCAATTTTGCCTGCTTCTGCGCCTTTTCCAACAGAGCCCTGTCCATCTGCGAAAAAGAGGGTAAAAGATCCCTGCCGAACTCTCGTTGAAAGAGCCTTCCGGAGGCAATTCGTCCCAGATCCGTACGAAATACCTGTCGATCCGATTCCTCCTGCAAAAAGCCATATGCCTCCAACATGGCACAAAGGCTCTCGTGCTCTTCATCACTTATGATCAATCCCAAAGACACGCATTTAGCAAAAGTGCCCAACCCCTCGAAAAGTGTATCCACCAGTTTTTTCCCAATCCCTTTTTTCCTGTACTCCGGGGATACATACAGAGAAATGATCTCAAAGGCACTCCCTTTTAAAAATCCGCAAAGGGCTCCACAAGCTGTAGTACCCGCAACATAGCCCAAGGCAGTGACCGGTTCTCCGGTTTTTATCAAGGTATGGGCATTGGGTAGCAGAAAGGGCGCAAAACGATCCGCGTTCTTTGGAGTCACAAGGCATACACCGCCGGAGGAAACTCCTTTTTCTTCTTTTTCAATCATTTTACATCCTCCTAACTCGTAAGCTTGCCGTAGATCTGCATGGCACTTTCACTGTCCGTTTTTCCGATCAGATCTTCCAGCCCAAGAACCGCCAAAACACATCGGGACACGTTTTTCGTCTCCTCTAGGGGATTATAATCCCCGGCAGAGAACATGAGGGCGTGTACCATCTCCAGTCCCGTGTGGTTCACCAGTTCCTCTTCGGACTCGAAGCCTCTGGAAATACGCATCAGTTTAGCGTCGCTCATGTCCTTTACTCTGGCACCTAATCCCGTAATCTTTGGCATGTTATCACGAACAGCCTGCACCTGCCTTTGGCCGGGTCCGCTGTAATAATCCTCCATGCCCTTGTGGTCTGCCAGACAGTGATGGAAAAAGGAGATCATCTTTGCCGCACCGTTTACGATATCCTCTAACGCTTCGCCGCTGATACCGGCGCCAAAGATATCTCCGGAGATCTTTGCAGCGGTACCCAGGATCGCTCCGGTGGAGACGATGACTTCCTCCTTTTTTCTGTCCTTTGAGAAAGTAACGGAAAGGGTCGTCAGCCCCGCATTTGTCTTTCTGGCCCGGTCAAAGGTCTCTTTCTGTTCCTCGGTCTCACTGCGGCGACTTTTCGCTATGGCTTTTTCGTCCTTTTGCCTGTCTGCAGCCGTCTTTCCCGCCGCCTCATCCAACTGCCGCATACCCTGTACCGACTGATAGATATCCATCATGGCGGAGATGCTCTTGGCACCGTCGGAAACATAACCGGTGATGTCTTCTCCGTACTCCTCCCAGAAGTCTCCGAATTTTTCCGCACCTTTCATCAGCTTGCCCTTCGTGGAGTCCGACATCCACTTAAAGAGAGACTCCACATCTCCGGCGATATTGTCCAGGCTTGCGTCCAGTTTCTCGCTTCCCTTGGTGTATACCTTCATGATGAAGGAGGACATTTCCTGTCCCAGGAGTCTGGCCATATCCGCCTCGCTTCCCTTCATCGTTTCATCCCATTTTTCCTTTTCATCTGGATAATCCGCCATCTTATCAAGGGCATCGCTGAACAGGGACAGCATTCGATCGCACATTCCCGGTTCCGGTTCCAGCTCGTGCTTTGCCAGGATCTCCTCCAAAGGAGTCTTTTCTTTTTCTTTCTCCTCAAAGGGCTCCTGTGCGGCTTCGTTTATGTCTTTCATAGCACCCCGTGCCGTAAAGAACAGGGTTGTCATTTCCTTGATAAAGCTCTGCTCTTCCTCGTCCTGCTGCTCTTCCTTTGTCTCCTCTTCATCCTCCTCTTCCTCTTCTTCTTCTGCCTGCTCATATTCCAGATGGGTGAAAACGCTGTTGATCCGGTTCATGGTTTCTACGGAAAGCACTTTTGCGGCGATGCCCTGTAGGGTATCCACTTGCAACGTCTCTGCCACTTTATCTCCTGCCTCTTTTCCCACAAACCGTAGGAACCTGCTGCCGGTCCGGTGGATGTTCTGCCGCATAAACGCAGTGTCCATGGACATCCGTCCCGTAGAGGCGATGTCCCCCATGGCCCGGTGGAGCTCCATGTCTCCCGCAGTCATTTCCATCTCCGCTTTTGCACGATGTACCAGCTGCAGAGCTCTGGCAAAAAGCTTCCAGTCAATGGCGGTCTTTCTCTGGAAGAGATACATCTTCTCCCCCGCCCGGTAGTCCTCTATATCCTTTCCCTGCTGCAAAAAGTCCATGCTGTCATCCATCTGGGTGGAAAGGAGGGAATGCATGGCATTGTAGACTGTGGCCCGACCCACCGTCATTTGCGAAGTGCCTCCCCGGGAGGATTCCATAAACTCGTCGATAAGGGCATCTCTGCCTTCGGGATTCACATAGTCTCTTTCACCCCGGCCCACAATGTTCCAATACAGGTTCACCTTGGAAATATCCAGCACGTCCCTGTGCTCCAGTGCCCGAAAGAACAGGGCTCTCTCCTTATCATCTAAAGCATAGTAACCCGCCAAAAGAGCGGCCCGTTCATCACCGGCACTTCCCTTTACGAAATCCTGGTTAATAAAGGCACCCAGCTGGTTT
The DNA here is from genome assembly GCA_024681985.1 of Lachnospiraceae bacterium. Taxonomy (GTDB): domain Bacteria; phylum Bacillota; class Clostridia; order Lachnospirales; family Lachnospiraceae; genus JAILEN01. The sequence goes on from JAIKZU010000007.1 coordinate 26,026, forward strand.
TCAAACATCTCCCTGTCGTAGGATCCCTTTTTCTTTTCGAAGCCTTCCAGATCCTTTAGGGCTTTTTTCGATTCCTCATTGCCCACGGTTTTTATGAAATCACGCCGGATGACCTTTCGTCTGTTCTGCTCTTTGGTGATCTCATCCAGCATATCCAGACCCCGGCCGATGAGATCCCAGTCAAAGACGGTATTTCGCTCCAGAGCTTTCGGGGAAAAATCTTCTTTTTTGATCTCTCTGCCGGAAAAGTTGACATCGTCCCGCAGCTGAAAACTCAAAGCGGAAAGGATGGCCTTTTTAAGGTGACCGGGCTTTTCGGCGCGCCTTTGCATGCCCTGGCCCATGAGTTCATCCAAAAAGAACCCCCGCACCGCCATCCGCTTTTCCTCATCCACATGACCGATGATCTTTTTTTCGGATCCCTCAGCCGAGATCTGCCGGTCGGAAAAGTCCAGAATATTTCTGTCCTGCAGCACTTCTACAAGCTTCCATAATTCGTCGCCCTCCACCAGCTTTTGAAACCGCTCCTTCGTCTCCTTTTTGACTTTGGCTTTCGGATCTTCCATTTCCTTTACCAGAGCCTGTCGGAAATCTTCTACGGTGGAAATGTCTTTTTCTTTCAGATAGGTGAGCTGCGGCATGCCTGCTGCCTTGTTGGCCGCTACGATGGAGGTGGCGCCATCGCTCAATACCTTTTTATCCACAGATCTGGATCTTTGGATCTCATCCCTACGGCCCATGAGAAGCTTTGTAAACTCCAAGGCTTCGTCGAAGGCGGCTTTGTTGTATTTTACCCCCTTCTCTTTGGAATCTTCCTTTTGCAAGTGGCTTAAGGCCAGATCGTAATCGATGAAGCCGTCGATATCTTCACCTTCCACAAACTTTCCGGCAGCCTCCGTCACGGCAGCAAGGATCTCTTCCTCTTTTCCGCTTTGCAAAAGAGCCGTTGTCCGCTCGTTCACGGCGACTCCTCCTTTGGAGGTGACGGTAAGGGCCAGCGCAAATAGATTCTTTTCCTGGGGTGTCATCTTCTCAAAAGATTTCTTATCCCAAGGGCCTTCTTTTTGGAGGATCATCTCCTCCAGATCCGCGGCGGTCTTTTGACCCTCATAGGCTCTTTGCTGCCCATAGGCGTCATCGAAGGTGACCGCAGTGGTGGCGTTGTAGATATACTGCCGTTTCGCCCCGTCATCCACGATGTCTTTGATCTTTCCACGGAACTCTTCTTTAAAGGCGGCCAGATCAAAATCTTCCGCCGTATCGTTCTTTACGACGACCTCCAGGATCTGCGCCGCAAAGTATTCCCGCAGGCCCGTCATATACCGACCCAGGTCGGCATCCGGCGAGACGTTTATTTCCGGATTTTCCTTCAGGGTCTCGTCATAGAGATCCTCCATGACATCCTCTAAAAAGGAAAGCCGCGCCTTTCTCTTTTCGGTCAGGACAGGATCCACAGAACCCTCCGGACCAAAGAGTTCCTTTCGGAGAGCCACGCCACGATCCTTTTCTGCAGTTATGGTACGGGCATACTCCCGCTCCTCCTGCATCTGCTGTTGACTCTTCCGTTCCTGCATTTCTTCCGCAGCATGCCTTTGCACCATTTCTTCCAGGAAACGGGACACCAGCTCATCTACTTCCGCCTGCCGTTTCTCCGCGGCTTTTGCCTTATCTTTTATTTTTATCTCCGGCAATTCCCTGGCGTGGGCGAAAACGTAGTGTTCGTAAGACACCTTCAGATCCGTCATGCTGATACCGGAAAGTCCCTCCGGCAGCTTTGCCTTTTCCAAAGCACCGGCGATCTCCCCTTCGTACTGCTTCTGTCTGGCTCTGATGAGATCCACATCTCTTTTCAAGGTGCCTTCCTTGTACAGCATCTTAAAGGAGGCACCTTCTTCGGCAAACAACTCCGCCACATAGGTGAGGGCATCCATTCCTTTGACTTTTTTCTGCGCAGAACTCTCATCAAAAACGCTGTCTATGTGTTCCGAAATGGATCCTCTGCCCTGAATCTTAAACTCCAGAAATTCATCTTTTAGATACTTCCGAAATCTGTCGGCGATGTCCTGTACCTTTTGTGCACGGATCTCTCCTAAGGAGGCTTCGCTTTCCCTGGTCTTGTCGATCTTTGCGTCCCACTTTATGAGATCCCCCATTTCCCTTTGATAATAGGCCGCCAGATACTGGTCCACCACAAAGCCGGGAACCTTGCTCTTTTTGGCTCCGTCCATCAGCACACCGGCTGTATCATTCAGTCTCTCCAGATAGAGCAAAAAGGCATCTTCATCGGCTTCTAAAGTGATCTTTTTCCAAACCCCGGGATCCTGCTTTAATCTCTCCAAAATGGGTTTAAACTTTCCGCCGTCAAAGTTTTCCATAGCTCGGGTGCGCGCCTCCACCCGCTGATGCAGTTCCTGCGCTTCTGTAAATGGCTTCTTTTTATCCTCCGTTTTCGAATGGGAAGCTTTTACATGGTCTTCCAATCTGGCCATGGCAAGGGCCCAGTCCTCGTCTTCCATCCTGCACATCACCTTATGCATACGCCGGCGATAATTCTTTTTTTCCTCCTCCGACAGACGCAGATCCGGCGCATTTAAGGTGTTTTCCAGATCGATGTAGCGACTGACATGCTTCTGGCCTAAGCCTTCCAGCCCGGTTTTGTATGCATCCGACTCGTATTTCAAAAAGGTGTCTGCCCCCTCGCAACCGTCGGATAAAAGTTGCACATCCAGACCCATGAGACGCAGTTCACTTTCGATATCATCCGGCTTCAGTTTCCCGGATTCCATATAGCCCGGGAGCTCCAGCGTCCCCTGCTTTAAGGCCTCTTCCACTGCCGATCGTATCTTTTCCCGTATAGCCTGCCGAGCAGGATCCTTTCTGGATTTGCCGGTTAATGGCGGAAGCTCCCCGTGGCGGTTCAACTTGCAATAAAAGTCGGCGCACTCTGCAGCTATGCCACGATCCTCTAATATTTCCCAGACTTTTCGGGCATAGCGTAGTTTGCGCTCCCGCTCCGTCAGTTCAAATCTGCCGTTTCCGAACCAGGGCTTCGATCCCTCCACCTTTGTATATTGGTAGAATATCTCCTTTTGGGATTCCTCTTCCCGAACCTCCTCCGTAAAGAGAGCCTGCAGCCTGGTTTTTTCCAGTTTTCTTTCTTCTTCGGTCTTGGGCGGTTTCTCCGTTTTTTCTTTTACTGTTGCAGTCGGTGTGGAAGGCAGAGTTTTTTCCGCTGTCGTTTTCGTCTGCTCCCGGGATTTTTGATACTCGCTTTCTAATCGCGCACCCTCCGGGGAGGCAAAGATCAGATAACGGAGCTCCCCGTTTACCGCAGAGATGAAACCCCGTCTGTCGGTAAATATCATCCGGTAGTCCAGCACCTTTTTTAGGTCTTCCTCCACCCTGTCCCGGCTTGCCACGGACATCCGTTCCGCCACCTTCTCCTTCAAGATGGCAGCATATTCTGTCTTTCGGTCCACCAGCGCCTTTACCTTTTTCTCATAGAGTTTGGGATCCTCTTCCAACACCAGGCTCCCCACCAGGTCCACGCCCCCGGGGATTTCAAAACAGGATTCCGGCAGGATATCCTTCAGCTTTTTATACCGCGCTTCCCAGGTTTCGTAGTCCTCTTCCGATCCGGGTTTATGCTCTGTCAAAAAGGTCTGCGCACTTTCCTTAAATGCCTTTTCATCGGACATGAGCATCAGCTGCTTCTCCGATTGCAGTTGGATTTTTAGCTTTTCCTCCAACTGAGGGAGCCCCATGGTAAGCTCTCTTCCTTCTTTACTTTTGATCAACGTATGCACCGTGCTTTGGTTCCGCAGCACTGTACTGTTTATGGACATGATCTCGGCGTAGAATTTATTGTCGTCGCTTTCGAAATCTTCGCTTGTGCTGTCACATTTACTCCTGTACTGCTCTGCGATCACATCCGCATATTCCGAAAGAACCCATTTTTCGGCATGGTCATCCTCCGCATCCGCCTTTACTTTTCCGGTACGGATAAAGTTTTGTCGTGTTTCAAACCGCTGGGCATCTTCCTTTTCCCGCCTTACTTCCTCTGCTGCCTCGTCAATGGTCACCGGCTGCAAAGTCTCCTGCTTCGTCTGCCCCTCTTCTTCCGTCTCCTTCTGTCGGCTTGCTTCGGTAAAGATCACCTCCTCCGCATCTTTGCAGGTCGTAAGTACCGCCACCATTTCGGAAATGCACTCGTTTGCCGCCCCAACAGTATCCGTATTCTTATAACGATGGCCTTCCGTACCTTCCCCGTCATCTTTCAGATCCACGTAGGTCATGTTCTTTAAGGAGAGGCCGTTTTTTAAGAGAACGGCAGACAGCATCTGTTCCAAAGGCATGGCCAGGCTTATGATCCTGGTATTGACGATGCCCCGCTTTACCTCATCCATTTCGTACAAAGACAAACGGCCTTCTTCACTTATAAAATAGTTCCTTACGGAAACAAGTTCCTGGGAATATCTGCAGAGTTCCTCTACATGTGACATGACGAATTCTTCCGAGAGCATACTCTCATCGAACTTCGTTGTAAGCAGACCTTCTATGATACGATCTCTATCTTCTTCCGGCATCTGACCGAAATTATATTCATTTCTTCCGGACTCTTTTCTCTCGTCCTTTAACTTTTGAAGAGCCTGGGCGCCGTCATATACAGACAGATCCGCCCCGGGTATATGCTTACGGGCTTCCTTGATCCTTTTTTCCATCTCCCGCTTTTCTTTCCAGCTCAATTTCTCGGGATCCAGGATCTGGGAGGTCTGCCCCGACGCGCTATCCGTGATCTCGCGCTCCCTTAAAGCATTGCCGAAGCGATCCCGCAGTTCGTAATTACGCCGCAGATCTCCCAGGGCGCGCTGAGATGTGTCTTCCTTTTCAGGCGCATATTCCTTTAAGGATAAAGCCTCTTTCGCCTTTTCTTTTTCACCGGTCTTGGCCAGGGACTTCGTCTTTGACTGCTCCGCCAAAGTCCCGGTTTTGGCATAAATATCTCCCATATTTCCCCCATTTCCCCGCACTGCGGGAGGACTCCTCCTAATCCTCGAAAAACTTGATACACTCGATCCTGTTTCCTCTTTGCGCATTGCAAACGATGTTTTCTACAATAAGTCCAGTCCTTTCCAGCACAATGGGCACCAGCACTTTTTGGTCTTTGCCGTATTTTTCCACCAAATGACAATAGGCCCATCCCACCATGGCCGAAAGAGCGAGTTTGTCAGTCACGTAGGCACAGTCAATGATGATATACTCATCCTTTTTGGACAACAGCAAGGCGCCGCAGGGCTTATCCTCCTTTAGGCAGATCAGGCTGTCCTCCTCCAGATAGTCTTCCCACCTTACATACATTCCCACCGGAACCGGTCTGCTGTCCACCTGCATCATGATCTCCAACGCATGCTTCAGGTTCTCATCTGCCTGGGACAAAAGGACGCAATTTTGCATTTTTGCGGTCTTTGCCAGAAATTTCCTCTGTTTTTCCGGGATCATATCAAAAGAGAATTCATATACGTTCCCCCGGGTATCGATGACCTGAAATCCACATTCCGAAAGAATTCGACGAAACTCCTCTAAGCTTTTAATCTCTTCCTCACAGATCTCAAAGAATACACCCCTGGTTTCCGTGCCGAAGCGCTTTCGTTCCGTTCCGATGATATAGTGCAAAAGAGGTGCCTTTTCTTCGGGCAGGACCTCCTCTGCAAACGCAAACCACACCAGTTCAATCCAACCATCGATAATATAGGTGGTATAGACGACCTTTTTTTCTCTATCCCCTTTTGTCGTGTCATAGACCACGCCGGCATAGAACTTATTGGCTCTAAGCTGTTCCAGATAGTTCGCGGGGATCACGCCCTCGTATTTTTCCAGTTCTTCCCTCCTTATCTTTTCATCGATGTAGGTACGATCCCCGGTGAAGATCGTCTCCGTCTCTTTTTGGGGATCCTCATTTATCGCGGGGTCGGCCCTTCTCGTCGCAATGAAATTCCCGTAGGCCTCCCTCTTTTTGAAAAATGACTCCTGGGCTGTCTCTCGTTTCTTTTTATCGCTACAGACATTTCCGTCCATATCCTCGCCGCAGCCGATAAAAAAGTCCTCCAGGATCTGTTTGATCATCACATCCGTTTCTTCCGGCGGCGCGCCCTTTGCTTCCTTTGCATCCAGGCAGTGCAGCATGGAAGCGATGGATGCAGCAAAAGCGATCTGTCCGGAAGCCGTAGGGGGATGATCGTCAAACTCTTTCCCCGTAAGTTCCGGAAAGGGGCCTTCCCGGTCGGTCTCCTCGTAGGCTTTTTTCACTTCCGCCACCATATCCGGATTGAAATAACCTCTTCCGCTTTTATTTTTGTAATCGGAAGAGACCATATATCGTCGTTTTTTGACCCAGAAAAGGTCATTTTTTTCTCTTGATGAAAGTGCCATGGGGGTCCTCCCTATTAACGAAGGTCTATGGTATCGCTACTGCGTCTTAAATTCACTGCTGCGCTGTTCTTTTAACATCTCCTCGATGACTTTATGGGTG
>JAIKZU010000015.1 GCA_024681985.1 Lachnospiraceae bacterium
CCGGCGGATAAAGTGGATGCGGTGGAGAAACTCCTGGCTGAAAAAAGCGGAAAAGTCGGCTTCGTAGGGGACGGTATCAACGATGCTCCGGTACTGATGCGGGCGGATGTGGGTGTCGCTATGGGAAGCCTGGGCAGTGACGCTGCCATCGAAGCGGCGGACATCGTCATCATGGATGATGATATCCGAAAGATCGCAAAGGTGGTCCGCATCGCAAAAAAGACCCTGGGTATCGTAAAGCAGAATATCGTTTTTGCCATCGGCGTAAAGGTACTGGTACTCCTTTTGGGTGCCTTGGGTGTTGCTACCATGTGGGCTGCGGTATTCGCAGATGTGGGCGTGGCTGTCATCGCCATATTAAATTCCATGCGGGCGCTGCGTTATAAGGAATAGATAAATGAAAAAAGAAGCATTTTTTGCAGGTGGTTGTTTTTGGTGTGTGACACCGATCTATAAGATGTACGGAGTGGATGCGGTGGTATGCGGATATGCCGGCGGCGATGAAGAAAACCCCACGTATGAGCAGGTGAAGCACCAAAAGACCGGACATCGGGAAACCATAAAGATCGTATATGACCCCGAGCGGGTGCCCTATGGAAAACTGTTGGATATCTACTTTGCCAATGTGGATCCTTTTGATGCAGAGGGACAGTTTATAGATAAGGGTTTCTCTTATACCCTAGCCATTTTCTATACGTCGGAAGAGGAAAAAGATGCCGCTGCAGAGAGGATCAGAAAGATCGAAGGATCCTCCGGTAAAAAAGCGCAGGTGGCTGTTTTGCCCTATAAGAACTTTTATGAGGCGGAGGAGTATCACCAGGATTATTACCTGAAAAACCCCGAGGCGTTTGAAAAAGAACTGGTGGACTCCGGAAGAAAACCCCATTGATCAGATTTGAATTTTCCTCCCCCATTTTTCTAGATTTGATGTATAATGCTGTCATATACCCTTTTACAGGCATTGCAGGGGGAGAAGAGAGTTATGGGGACGAGAAAAGACAGCCGACATCAACAGGAAGCAGATAAGACTGTGGAAGCGACCCTTCGGGATATCGAAAAGATCGAAGCGGCCTTGGATGAACACGGGCTGCCTCTTCGCGTGGACAGCTACGGAGACGGGAACACAAACACCTGGACCTTTAATGATAATACCAAAATAGAAATAAAAGAGTAAACAAAGGACCTGCTTCAGCAGGTCCTTTTTAAATGTTAAAAACTATTATGTCGACTTCGACGTTCTGCGCTTAGCCCTCCAGCTTCATATCCCCATCTTTGATCCAGCCCAGTTTGCGGCAGATCGCATCAATAATGAGAGAAAGCACGGCGGGAAGAACGATGCAGATCAGAATGAGCCCCAGCCAGTCAAATCCGGTGACGGCATCCTTTATACCCATGGATACGTCATTCACCCAACCGGTATAAACCCCGATGGGACCTACCATTCCGCAGGTTCCCATTCCGGAAGAAATGGCAGCGCCGTTCATTTCCATATGGAAGATGCAGGTGGCAATTGGTCCGGTGATGGCGGATGCCACAATGGGCGGGATCCAGATCTTGGGATTTTTAACGATATTTCCCATCTGCAACATGGAGGTTCCGATGCCCTGGGAGATCAGTCCCCCAACTTTATTTTCACGATAGGAGATCACGGCAAAGCCGATCATCTGTGCACAGCATCCGGCTACGGCTGCACCGCCGGCCAGTCCCGTCAGCCCCAGGGCTGCACAGATGGCAGCGGAGGAAATGGGAAGGGTAAGGGCGATACCTACCAGTACGGATACCAGGATTCCCATCAAGAAGGGCTGCAGTTCCGTTGCCCACATGATGAGATTCCCCAGCCACATGGCAGCACCTCCGATGGGAGGAGCGATGAGCCATGAAAGGAAAATGCCCACGCCGATGGTGACCAGGGGGGTAACTAGGATATCGATCTTTGTCTCTTTGGAAACCGCTTTTCCCAACTCAGCGGCAATGATAGCTACGAATAAAACAGCTAAAGGACCGCCGGCACCGCCCAAGGCGTTGGCTGAGAATCCTACAGCCACCATGGAGAAAAGTACCAGAGGCGGACACTTTAGGGCATACCCGATGGCCAAAGCCATGGCCGGTCCGCTCATAGCGGATGCAATGCCGCCTACGGTGTAATCCGAACCCGCGATGGTGGCCACGGTCTGTGTTAAGAATGAAATGTGAAACTGCGTACCCAGCGAGTTCAAGATGGTGCCGATCAAAAGGGAGCAGAAAAGCCCCTGGGCCATAGCACCCAACGCATCGATGGCATAACGCTTTACAGAGATCTCGATGTCTTTTCTTTCCAGAAAATCAAAAAATTTTTCCATAGTCATCCTCTTTTCTTTTTTTGGTTTGTGTAATGTATATGCAAGATCACAACCGCAGATAATTATAAATTTTACATGGGGCTGTGTCAAACCGAAATCCCTTTGTTTTTGCGGGAAAGAATTTGTATTTTCAAGTGGAATTGAAAACTTCTTATGGTATAATTATGAATACGCTTCTTTTGAATAATCATAGTTGTATTTGGGGTTAATGATCATGGAAACAAATAAGAGACATAAAGCACTCGTGGTGGATGATTCTTTTATGAATCGGGAGATCCTAAAGGACATTCTGGCGGATGAAACGGACATCGTGGAGGTGGATAACGGGCAGGCCGCGGTGGATTATCTTAGGGATCATTTTTATGATCTGGATATCGTTCTTTTGGATCTGATCATGCCGGGGATGAACGGCTTCGAGGTGCTGGAATTCATGAAGCAGAAGCACATGACGGAGTACCTGCCGGTGATCATGATCTCTGCGGATGACGAGGAGAAAAATATCGAGTACGCATTTGATCTGGGGGCCATTGATTTTATCAGCCGTCCTTTTTCCGAGCGCATCGTTCTTCGCCGCGTACTGACCACCATCTCTCTTTTTGAAAAACAAAAGAAACTGATCAATCAGATCGATCGGCAGTTCCGAGCGGACGACCAGCGCATCGATTCCCTGACAGGCCTGGATTACAAGGAAACTTTCTATAATAATGTGTATACCCAGTTGCGCAGTCGCGGCGGGGATCACCTTTGCATGATCGCCATCGATATCAATCACTTCAAGCTTTACAATAATTTCTACGGCTGGGATAAGGGGGATGCCTATCTTCATATGATGGGCAAATACCTAAAAGAGTTCACCCGTCAGCACGGCGGCGTGGCGGGTTACTTGGGCGGCGATGATTTTGCTGTTCTTTGTCCGAACAAAGCGGTGGCTTTCAAGGAACTGGAACTTAGGGCAAAGCAGGATGCCCTAAAGAGCGAGGGCTTCGGTGTGGGCTTTGGGCCGAAATTCGGCATCTATGCCATCGAGAATCCCACAGAGGCCGTTCAAAAGATCTACGGAAAAGCCCTTCGGGCTTTAAACAGCATTTCCAATGACTATACAAAATACAGCGCCTGGTATTCGGATTCTCTAAAGGGCGGGATCAAGGACGAATACGAGCTGTTAACCGATGTGCACCGGGGCGTGGAAGCAGAGGAGTTCACCTTCTATCTGCAGCCCAAGGTGGATATGCGGACCCGCGAGATCGTGGGGGCGGAATCTCTGGCTCGCTGGAATCACAAGGACAAGGGCCTTTTAACCTCCAGCCGATTCATTCCCACATTGGAAAAAAGCACATTTATATCTTCCCTGGATCGTATCCTATGGGAGAAGCTCATCGCCTGGATGGGGCAGTGCCTAAAGGAGAAGAAGGACTTAAAGCCCATTTCCATCAATGTGGCACGAGCTGATTTTTACGCGGTGGATGTATCGGATTATCTGACGGAACTCCTTAATGAAAACGGAGTGCCAAATGACCTTTTGGAGATCGAGATCGCCGAGGGGACCTTTATCCGGGACAGTGAGACCATCGAAGCAGAAGTAGACAAGCTGCATCATGCGGGATTTAAGATCCTGATGGACGATTTCGGACGGGGATATTCTTCCATCAAGACCCTTCGAAATATGAACATCGATGTATTAAAGATCGACATGAAGTTTATGGATATGGATGCAAAACCGCAAAAGAGAGAGGTGGGCATCATCGAAGGGGTCTTAAATGTGGCAAAGACCCTAGGAGTTCCTGTTTCCGTGGAAGGCGTGGAGAAGGAAGCACAGGTGGAATTCCTTTTGGATAAGGGGTGTGACAGAGGACAGGGGTTCCTGTTTTACGAAGCCATGCCGCCGGAAGAATTTGAAAAATTGCTATAAAAAATGGTGGTCAGATGAAACTGTTCGACAAATTAAACGGATACGAAAACAAAGAGGATCATCTACTGCTGCATTTCGATGATGGGGATATGCGGCTGTATTTTATGAGTCCCCGCATTGCCCGCGTCGTTACTTCCTTTGATGAGGAATACCGGGAGCTGTCCTATAACCTGGTGACCACAGCCTGGGAGGACGGAGCGGATCGGTATTTCGGAGAAAAAAGAACACGGATCCGTCCCTGCATGATCCGGGTGACGGAAAGGGAAGAGGAACTGATCTGCCGGCCCGGGATCACCCCGCGTGCCGAGGATGACGGGCTGGCCGACGATGCAGAGGAGAAAGCACCGCTTACCATAAAGATACAAAGATCCCCCTTCGGCATCGCCGTTTTGGACGAAGATGGGGAGGTGGCCTTTTCAGATGTCTACGGAAAAGCTTACCGCAAGGATGGGAATCTCCGCAGATGGCATATGGCCCGGATCTTTGAAAAGGATGCATTTTTCGGTTTCGGGGAAAAGACCGGTCCTATGAATAAATACGGGGATCGGGTGAAAATGGCTCCCAGTGATGCCATGGGCTATGACCCCATGCGGACGGATCCTTTGTATAAGCACATTCCCTTTTTCATCCGGCTGAATGCGGTGTCAAAAAAAGCCTTCGGCTGCTTCTATCATAATATGAGTCCCTCCGAGTTTGATATGGGACGAGGCAAGTGCAACTACTACCCCGAACACTATACTTACTGTGCGGATGACGGAAAGCTGGACCTGTTTCTTTTGGCGGGGCCAAAGGTGACGGACGTCATTGAGGAATACACTTTCTTGACCGGCAGATCTGCCATGCTTCCCAAATACGCTTTGGGATATCTGGGGTCTTCCATGTATTATTCTGAACTGGAACAGGATTCCGACGAGGCGATCCTTTCTTTTGTAAAAAAAGCAAGGGATATGGGCATGCCCATGAGCGGATTCCAACTGTCCTCCGGTTATACGACGCAGGAGAACAACAAACGCTGCGTCTTCACCTGGAATCATGATCGGTTCCGGGATCCGAAGGACTTTGTGAAAAAGATGAAGCGGGCGGGGGTACATATTTCCGCCAACGTGAAGCCGGGATTTCTCCTGGTGCATCCCAAGGTAGAAGAGCTAAAGGAAAAGGGATTTTTTATCCGCAACGAAGCCGGCGACGATTACGAGATCGGCTCCTGGTGGGGCGGTGACGGATATTTTGCGGATCTTACCGATCCGAAGAACAGACAGATCTGGAGTGAGCTGTTAAAAGAAAATCTTTTAGACTACGGCATTGATTCCGTCTGGGACGACAACTGCGAAGTGGACAGCATCATCAACGATGATGCGAAGGTTGATGCGGAAGGCATGGGTGGCCGGGTGGCATCCTATCGCCCCGCGATCGCAAATATCATGTGTAAGCTGGCTACGGAGGGACTCCTTGCTGCAGATAAGGATCGTAGACCCTACGTGGTCTGTCGGGCGGGAGCCGCCGGGATCCAGTCCTTTGCCCAGACCTGGGCAGGAGATAACCTCACCTGTTGGGAGAGCCTGCAGTACAATATCGGTACGGTGTTGGGAATGGGACTTTCCGGTGTGGCGAACCAGGGTTGTGACATCGGCGGATTCCACGGACCGGTACCGGAACCGGAACTTTTGGTGCGCTGGGTGCAAAACGGGATCTTTATGCCCCGGTTTTCCATCCATTCCTGCAACACGGACAATACAGTAACGGAACCCTGGATGTACCCTTCCGTGGCGGGGGAGATCCGGGAGGCCATTCGCTTACGATACCGTCTGCTTCCCTATATGTACTCCCTGATGGAGGAGGCCTCGGAGAAGGGACTTCCAATTCTGCGGCCTTTGTTCATGAAGTATCAGGAGGATGAAAACTGCTACGAGGAATGTGTGGAGTTTCTTTTGGGAGAGGCTCTTCTGGTGGCCAACGTGGTGATCAAAAGTGCTGAGGCCATTGAGGTTTATTTTCCCAAGGGAGGCAGGTTTTATGATATAAAGACCGGCATTTGCTATGAGGGAGGTGCTCCGGTACTGATCCCTGTGACCCTGCAGGATGTTCCTATGTTTCTTTGTGAAGGCGGGATCCTGCCGGTGGCGGAAAACGTGCCCATCATCGAAGATGACGGCAAGAGCATCGGCTTCTTTACGGAGGGGGATGCTTCCCGGGAGGGGCGTCGCTTTGAACCGAAGACCCTGCGGCTTCTTTTATTCCCCGGAAAGGACACATCCTTTACCTATTATGAGGATGACGGGGAGACCATGAATTATCGGAACGGAGATTATAAAAAGAGCCGTATTACCATGACGGGAGACGAAAAAACCTCTGTGGTGCTCACGGTGGAGCGGGAAGGCTCTTATGTCTCTTCTACAGCCGGTGTGGTGCTGGAGATGGTCTGCGATGAGGTGTGCCCTTTGTGTGTATCCTTAGACGGGGAGATCATCAGATACTTTACCGACGGAAACGATTTTGAAAAGGCCCGGGATGATAAAAACAGTGCCTGGTACTATGATGCGGAAAAGCATAAGGCAAAGATCTATTATCCTCGACCGAAAGCCGATTACAAGGTGGAGATCAGCTTTTTAAGACATGATCTGATCGGCATGTAAAAACTGCTTTTACCGAGTAAACAGATATGCTATAATCTCCCATGAAATGCGGACTTTTTTACGTGTTTCATGGGAGTGATTTATGAAAGAAAGATTGACCGGAACCGTAGGTTTCGAAACACTGTTTTAGTTTTTGGGGGTTTTATGGAATATAAGGAATTGATCAGAAAAAAGAACAGGGCGTTTATCGTATCCATGTTTATATGTATCGCCTTGCGGTCCGTGGCAAATGCGTTCTTTGTGCCCATCGGATCCATGGTGGCCATGGTGGTGGCGGGATTGGTACTTACTGTCATCCTTGATTTTTTGTCGCGCTTCATTTCGCCCATCGTCATGATGTATATGATGGTGCTTTTGATGACCACCATGTGTGTGATGCTGAATGTGGCTTTCCCCTGTACCACCAACTTTTTGATGTTCTTTTTGGCCATCTTTCTGGTGGTGCTGTACGAGGATATCAAGCCTATCGTCTTACAATGTGCGCTTTCGGCCATCGGTATGATCTGGGCTTATGTGAACTATCAGGACAGACTTGCAGAGACCTGGGGACTGGATGCATTAGTCATCAGCCTTACCTATATCGCCAGTGCCATGATCATTTACATCTCTCTTTGTCGGATGACCCGGGCGCAGTTTGCACAACTTCAGGAAACCAGTAAAAAGAGTGAGGAAGAATCGAAAAAGGCAAATGCCCTGGTGGATGAGATCTCTAAATCTGTAGGTGTTTTGGGTACCACCTCAAGCAAGATCTCCGAGACGGTGGATGTGACCACCCAGATCTCCGGACAGATCGCGACGGCCACGGAGGATATCACCCGGGTGACTGCTGCAGAAGTGGATGATGCGGACGAGATCCGACAGATGGTGGCAGAGGGTGTATCCCAGATCGATATCGTATCCGCTTCCTCTTCCCAGATGGAAGAAGTGGCGGGAGCCACTGAAGAGGTAGTGGAAAATGGCGGAAAGCAGGTCAGTGACCTGATGCGTGAGATGGATTCCCTGCGGGAGCGCATGACGGAAGTCAGCCAGTCCGTGGGAGAGTTGAACGAAGCCACGGGGCAGATCGTCTCCATTTTGGCAACGTTGGATGAGATCACTTCACAGACCAACCTGTTATCCTTAAATGCTTCCATCGAGGCGGCCCGAGCAGGCGATGCCGGCAGAGGCTTTGCGGTAGTGGCTACGGAGATCCGTACCCTTTCCGAGAATTCCGCCAGCTTTACCTCCGAGATCCACGAGATCTTAGACGGCGTGAATGCCCAGACGGAAAAAGTGAAAAACGAGATCGCCAACGGCATGGAGTCCCTAGATGTCTGCGTAGAGCACGCAGGAGATGTGGACCGTTCCTTCGGTGAGATCTCCGAACATACAAAGGAAGTTTACGAAGAAGCGGTGGGCATCGGAAATAAGTCCAAGACCCTGGCAGAACTTTTGTCCAAGACCCTGACCAATGCCCAGAATATTTCCGATAACGTAAGCTCCACTTCCGCTGCTATGGAGGAGATCTCCGCCAGCATTCAGAACTTAAACGGAAATATCGATAATGTCGTAAACGGCTACAAAGATATTGATTCCATCACCACATCGCTGATCACCGTATCCGGCCGGGATATGGAAGGGGAAGCGATAGAGACGGACACGGAGGAATAAATGAACGAGAACAATAACAACCGGCAGGGGAATGAGAACGGAGGTAATAACAACAAAGGGCATCAGCCATTGATGCTCTTGGTTTTGTTTTCTCTCATTGCTTTGTTTTTGACCACTTGGTTTTGGAACAATTCCAGTTCCACTACCCGGACGGAGATCACCTATTCCCAGTTTTTGGAACTGGTGGAGGAGGATCAGGTAAAGTCTGTGGAGATCACCAGTGAAAAGATCGAGATCACTTTAAAGGAAGATGCTACCTTTGCAGGCTCCGAGTCGCAGCAGGAACTGCAGGAGACTTTCCAAAAGAGTACCGGACAGAAACTGACCATTACCTATTATACCGGGTATTTAAACGACGATGAGCTGCTTCCTCTTTTGAAGAAGCATAACGTCGAGATCAAACGCGGCGCTTCCGATAACAAAGCTGCCATTATCTACAACATCTTAAGTTTTGTTTTGCCCCTTTTGATCCTGTGGGTGATCTTTGGTATGTTTATGCGCAACATGGGCGGCGGAGGCGGCGGCATGTTCGGCGTAGGAAAGTCAAATGCCAAGGTCTATGTGGAAAAATCCACCGGCGTGACCTTTGCGGACGTAGCCGGCCAGGACGAAGCAAAGGAATCCCTGCAGGAAATGGTGGATTTCCTTAAGAATCCGAAAAAATATACATCCATCGGCGCCAGACTTCCGAAAGGAGCTCTTTTAGTGGGCCCTCCCGGAACCGGAAAGACCCTTTTGGCAAAGGCAGTAGCCGGAGAAGCAGGAGTTCCCTTTTTCTCCCTGGCAGGTTCCGACTTTGTGGAAATGTTTGTAGGCGTGGGTGCATCCCGTGTCCGGGATCTGTTTAAAGAAGCCACCCGGCAGGCGCCCTGCATCATCTTTATCGATGAGATCGATGCCATCGGTAAAAGCCGTGACTCCCGTTACGGCGGCGGAAATGACGAGCGGGAGCAAACCTTAAACCAGCTGTTGGCGGAGATGGACGGATTTGATACCACCAAGGGTATCCTGATCCTAGCAGCCACCAACCGTCCGGAGGTGCTGGACAAAGCATTGCTCCGTCCCGGGCGTTTTGACCGACGGATCATCGCCGACCGTCCGGACTTAAAGGGCCGTGCCGAGACCTTAAAGGTACATTCCAAGGATGTAAAGATGGATGAGACCGTGGATCTGGAAGCCATTGCTCTGGCTAGTGCGGGTCTGGTGGGAAGTGATCTGGCCAACATCATCAACGAGGCCGCCATCATCGCAGTAAAGGCCGGCAGAGAATATGTAAAGCAGGATGACCTCTTTGAGGCGTTTGAACTGGTGGCCGTAGGCGGCAAGGAAAAGAAGGACCGGGC
The DNA here is from genome assembly GCA_024681985.1 of Lachnospiraceae bacterium. Classification (GTDB taxonomy): domain Bacteria; phylum Bacillota; class Clostridia; order Lachnospirales; family Lachnospiraceae; genus JAILEN01. Next base: position 9,875 of record JAIKZU010000015.1, read on the forward strand.
CATGAGTGACAAGGAGCGAAAGCATGTGGCTTACCACGAGGTGGGACATGCCTTAGTCTCCGCATTGCAAAAGAATTCGGAACCGGTACAAAAGATCACCATTGTGCCCCGTACCATGGGTGCTTTAGGATATACCCTGCAGACCCCCGAGGAAGAAAAGTTTTTGGAGACCAGGGAGGAGCTGATCGCAAAGATCACCACCTACATGGGTGGCCGCGCAGCGGAGCAGATCGTCTTCGGAACCTATACCTCCGGTGCTGCCAACGATATCGAAAATGCCACTAACATCGCCCGAAACATGGTGACCCGCTTCGGTATGTCGGAGAAGTTCGGTATGATGGGCCTGGCTACCATCGAGAGTCAGTACTTAGAGGGACGTGCCGCATTGACCTGTGGCGAAGAGACTGCCTCAGAGATCGACAAGGAAGTATTAAACCTCATCACCACCTGCTATGACGATGCGTATCAGATGCTGGAAAGTCATCGGGAAGCTTTGGATAAGATCTCCGATTATCTCTATGAGAAGGAGACCATCACCGGAAAAGAATTCATGAAGCTCTTCAGAGAACTGACGGGCCTCGGCGAAGAAGAGGAAGCAGAAGAAAAAGAGCAGGAGATGTTTGTGGACGAGACAAAAGAAGATATTTCCGCAAATACAAAAGGTCAGCATGTGGATTATGTAGCCGGAGACTGACAGACTATGTTTCAGATCGAAGAAGAATTAAAAAAACTCCCGGATCTTCCGGGAGTTTATATTATGCACGACAAAACGGATGAGATCATCTATGTGGGGAAGGCCTTGAGCCTCACCAAGCGTGTGCACCAGTATTTTCAGGCTTCTCACGACGAAGGGATCCGGAAAAAACAGATGGTGTCTCATATTGCCCGTTTTGAGTACATCGTCACGGATTCGGAGCTGGAAGCTCTGGTATTGGAGTGCAACCTCATCAAGGAGCACCGGCCAAAGTACAACACCATGCTCCGGGACGACAAGACCTACCCCTACATTAAGGTGACGGTTGCGGAAAAATATCCCAGAGTACTTTTTTCCCGACGGCCGGAAAAGGACCGGTCTAAATACTTCGGCCCATTTACCAGCGCGGGTGCAGTGCGGGATACCATCGACCTGGTGAATAAACTCTACCATCTGCGGACCTGTAATCAGAAATTCCCGGAAAGCTTCGGAAAAAAGCGCCCCTGTTTAAACTATCACATGGGCCAGTGCCCGGGAGTGTGTACCGGAAAGATCTCCGAGGAGGAGTACCGGCAGAGTGTGGACAAAGCCGTGGCTTTTTTGGACGGGGATTACAAACCGGTGATCCGGGAGTTGACGGAAAAAATGGAAGAGGCATCTGCGGCACTGGAGTTTGAGCGGGCAGCCACTTTCCGGGATCTTTTGGAAAGCGTAAAAAGTTGTGTGGAGACCCAAAAGATCACCTATTCCGACGGCGAAGACAAAGACATTGTGGCGCTGGCGGCAGACGGTGAAGATGCGGTGGTGCAGGTGTTCTTTATTCGGGGCGGAAAGATGATCGGACGGGAGCATTATTTTATCAATGTGCGCATCCAGGATACCTATCCGGAGATCCTGACGGCTTTCGTGCAGCAGTTTTATGCCGGCACCCCCATGATCCCCAGAGAGATCTATCTCCAGGAGGAGATCGAAGACGAGGAGGTCATCAGCCGGTGGCTGTCGGAAAAGAAAGGAAAAAAAGTCACGCTCTTTACCCCCAAGCGGGGGCAAAAAGAAAAACTGGTGGAGATGGCGGGAAAGAATGCCCGCATGGTGTTGGACGCGGATCGGGAACGCATCAAAAAGGAAGAGGGCAGGACCATCGGCGCCATGAAGGAGATCGCCGAGCTCATCGGTTTAAAGAGCATCCATCGCATGGAGGCATACGATATCTCCAATACCGGCGGCTTTCAATCCGTGGGATCCATGGTGGTCTTTGAAAAAGGAAAACCTCTGCGAAACGACTACCGGAAGTTCCGCCTAAAGACCATCGAAGGGCCGGATGATTACGGCTCCATGCGGGAGGTGTTGACCCGTCGCTTTTCCCACGGCCTGCGGGAATTGGAATCCGCCGAAAAGGAGGATGTGCCCTCTGGTTTTACCAAGTTTCCCGATGTGATCATGATGGATGGTGGAAAGGGACAGGTGAATGTGGCTTTAGAGGTCTTAAAGGAACTGGATCTTACCATTCCGGTATGCGGTATGGTAAAGGACGACCGCCATCGGACCAGGGGCCTTTATTTTAACAATGAGGAGATCCCCATCGATAAGCATAGTGAGGGATTTAAACTCATCACCCGACTGCAGGACGAGGCCCATCGCTTTGCCATTACCTACCATAAATCCCTGCGGGGAAAGGCACAGGTGAAAAGCTTTCTGGACGATATCCCGGGGGTCGGACCAGCCAGACGAAAGGCACTGATGCGGGAATTCGAAAGCGCGGAGGAGCTGCGGGAGGCCTCCGTGGAGAGACTCTCAAAGATCCCGGAGATGGACAGGCGTTCTGCGGAGAGCGTCTATGCATTTTTACACCCAAAGGCCTAGTTTTTCATAGGTTTTTCGTCAGACGCGTCATTGACAAAGCCTGGGAATTGAATCATACTTTTTTCGAACGTCGGTATATTGGGAATCGGTTTTATTTGGGAGGAGACATTTTATGGGAGACGGCGCAAAACTTTCCGTCATCGCGGAAAAACTGAACCTGAAAAATTTCACATCAGAGATAGATTTAAGTCAGCATGAGGTCCACCTGGCGGACGTAAACCGTCCGGCTCTGCAGCTGAACGGATTCTTCGATCATTTCGAAGCGGGCCGTATCCAACTGGTAGGTATGGTGGAGTGGACCTATTTAAAAAGCGAGCAGTCCAAGGAAGAGCGGATCAAGAGTTTCGACAAACTCATGAGTTACGATATCCCCTGCATCATATTCTGCCGCGGATTTGTTCCCGATGATAAGCTCTTAAGTCACGCCAGAAAGCGGGATATCCCCATGCTGGGAACAGAGCGGGGAACTTCCGAGTTCATGGCAGAACTGATCCATACATTGAATTACGAACTGGCACCCATGACCTCCATTCACGGTGTGCTGGTGGATGTCTACGGCGAAGGTCTTCTGATCACCGGTGAAAGCGGCATCGGAAAGAGCGAGGCTGCACTGGAACTGATCCGCAGAGGCCATCGCCTGGTGGCGGATGATGTGGTGGAGATCCGTCGCACCTCCAGCAACACCCTGATGGGAAGCTCTCCCGCAGTGACGAAGCACTTGATCGAACTGCGCGGCATCGGCATCATCGATGTAAAGAGCCTCTTCGGTGTAGAGTGTGTCAAGGAAAACCAGCGCATCGATTTTGTCATCAAACTGGAAGACTGGAAGCGGGAGACGGAGTACGACCGCTTGGGGTTGGAAGATGAGTATATGGAGATCCTGGGGAACCAGGTGGTCTGCCATTCCCTGCCCATCCGCCCCGGCCGAAATCTGGCCGTCATCTGCGAGACTGCAGCCGTCAACCACCGACAGAAAAAGATGGGATATAACGCCGCCGCGGAATTATATCGCAGAGTGCAAGATAATATGAGTAAATAAAGCGATAAAAGTGAAAATATGATTGTGCATGCACAAAATCATATTTTCACTTTGAGAGCCAAACAGTCACGAGGAAGTAGTCCGATAGGACGGATTCCGAGTGAGTGTTTAGAATTGCGGAAGTTTCGAAGAAACGGAGCAATTCGTTATTTAATACAATAATTGTAGAAAGGACATAAAAATGGAAAGAGAAAACGCATGGAAGAAATACCCGGAAGGGAAAAAGAGAAAAGAGGTCATGGACTTTGCGGAGGGCTACCGCAAGTTTTTGTCCGCCTGCAAGACCGAGCGCGAGTGCGCCGCATATTTCGCAAAGGAAGCGGAAGCCAACGGCTTTAAAGACTTAAGCAAGCTCATCGGCACAAACAAAAAGTTAAAGGCCGGCGACAAAGTATACCTTTCAAACCGTGGCAAGGGCCTGGCCATGTTCGTCATCGGAAAGGAACCCTTAGAGAACGGTTTGAACATCTTGGGAGCCCACATCGACTCCCCCCGTATGGACTTAAAACAGAATCCCCTTTATGAGGATACGGAAATGGCACTTTTGGATACCCACTATTACGGCGGTATCAAAAAATATCAGTGGGTGACCCTTCCTTTGGCACTGCACGGTGTCATTGTAAAGACCGACGGTACCAAGGTGGATGTTTGCATCGGCGAGGATCCCAAGGATCCGGTATTCGGTGTCAGCGATCTTCTTCCCCATCTGGCTGCTACGCAGATGGAAAAGAAGGGTAATAAGATCGTGGAAGGCGAAGCCTTAAATATCCTGGTGGGCAGTATCCCTTTGGACAAAGCCGTAAAGGGTAAGGATGCAGATGCGGAGAAGAAAAAAGAAGCGGTAAAGGAAAACGTTCTTGCCATCTTAAAGAAAAAATACAAAATGGAGGAGGAAGACTTCCTCTCTGCCGAGATCGAAGTGGTTCCTGCCGGTGAGGCGAGAAACTACGGATTTGATGAGAGTATGATCATGGGATATGGTCATGACGACAGAGTATGTGCCTATCCTTCCTTTATGGCCATGCTGTCCGAGAAGGCTCCCAAGAGAACTTTGGCCTGCCTTTTGGTAGATAAGGAAGAGATCGGCAGCGTCGGCGCCACGGGTATGGAATCCAGATTCTTTGAGAATACGGTGGCGGAGCTGGTAAATATGACCGGTGAGTATTCCGAGCTTTTCGTACGCAGGTGTCTGACCAACTCCAAGGCATTGTCCTCTGATGTCAGCGCGGCTTTTGATCCCAACTATCCGGAAGTATCCGAGAAAAAGAACGCCTGCTACTTTGGGCACGGATTGGTATTTAACAAGTATACCGGGTCCCGGGGCAAGTCCGGTTCCAATGATGCTTCTGCAGAGTTCATGGGCGAGCTTCGCGGCATTTTAGACAAGGACGGTGTCAGCTATCATACTGCGGAACTGGGCAAGGTGGACCAGGGAGGCGGTGGCACCATCGCATACATTCTCGGTAACTACTCCATGCTGGTGATCGACAGCGGCGTGGGCGTATTGAACATGCATGCACCTTGGGAGATCATCAGTAAGGTGGATCTCTATGAGGCTTACAGGGGATACTGCTCTTTCATAAAGAACGCGTAAGACTACATGGATAAAGATCAGATTCAAGAAATTCAAAATATCATCTTAAGCGGCACGGTTTTGGAAAACGAGCCCATGGAACGGCACACCACCTTTCGCATCGGTGGTCCGGCAGAACTGTGGGTTGAGCCGGCTGCGGATGAGATCGAACCTTTGACGACACATTTGACGGCGCAACAGATCCCCTTTTTCGTGATCGGCAACGGCAGTAATCTTTTGGTTTCCGATGAGGGGATTCATGGCGTCGTGATCTCTATCGGATCTAAAATGGAAGAGATCAAAGCGGAGGGAGAAGTGATCACCGCCGAAGCCGGTGTGTTGCTTTCGAAGCTTGCCGGTTTTGCTGCGAAGAGGGGACTTGCGGGATTGGAATTTGCTTCCGGTATCCCCGGCAGTTTGGGCGGCGCAGTGGTCATGAACGCCGGCGCCTACGGTGGTGAGATGAAGGACGTGATCACGGAAGTATCTGTTTTGACAACGGACGGGATCCGCACTTACGCTTCGGAGGAGATGGAGTTTTCTTACCGTTACAGCCGCGTGATGGAGGAGGGCGGCATCATCCTTTCCGCGAAGATGCGTCTTGCGCCGGGAGATGAGTCAGAGATCCTGGCACGCATGAGTGAATTAAACGAAAGACGTCGGGAAAAGCAGCCTTTGAACTATCCCAGTGCGGGCAGCACCTTTAAGCGTCCGGAGGGATACTTTGCAGGAAAACTGATCCAGGACGCTGGCCTTTTAGGCTATCGCGTGGGCGATGCTTGTGTATCCGAGAAGCACGGCGGGTTTGTGGTAAACTGCGGTCACGCCACGGCGACAAATGTATACAATGTGATCCGGGACGTACAGGCAAAAGTGCAGGAGACCTTCGGGGTGACCTTAGAGCCGGAGGTTCGGCTGATGGGAAGGTTTTGATATGTCTTTTTCCAATGATGTAAAAAACGAACTTTTGCCCCTGCTCCCGAAAGCCAGACACTGTATGATCGCAGAACTGGCAGCCTTTTGCCTGCTGCTGGGAAGGTGCGAAAAATGCGGTGAAAACAGGGTTTTCCGGCTGGATACGGAAAACGCTGAAATCAAAAGAAAGTACTTTACTTTATTAAATAAAACGATTAGTATAAGTGGGAATGATTCGGCACTGACCCTGGAAGAAACCGAGGAATTGTTCAAGGTTTTAAAGATCCGGGAGGATCTGGATCATGTGGATGGGATCCTTTTGCAGCAGACCTGCTGTAAAAAGGCGTTTATCCGGGGTGCTTATCTGGCAACGGGGTCTCTTAGCAATCCCGCCACCGGTTATCATTTTGAAATTGTTTTAAAACAGGCGGATCTGGCAAAGCAGATAAGGGATATCATCATATCCTTCGGGATCGAAGCAAAGATCGTTCCCAGAAAAAACTGCTACGTGGTATATGTAAAGGAAAGCGAATGTATCGAAGATTTGCTGGCCATTATGGGTGCCAACGTAGCCTATCTGAAGTTTGAAAACATCCGCATTGAGAAGGAAATGCGGAATTCCATCAACCGGAAGGTAAACTGTGAGACGGCGAACATCACAAAGACTGTTTCCGCCGCCGTTCGGCAGATGGAGGATATTCGGCTGATCGACGAGACACGAGGTTTAAAGTCGTTACCGGCCAATTTGCGGGAGATAGCGGAGGTGCGGTTGGAACACCCTGATGTGGCGCTGAAAGATTTGGGGAATCTTTTGGATCCACCGGTTGGAAAGTCAGGTGTCAATCACCGCCTGCGACGTATTGGGGAGATTGCGAATACAATACGAATCTCGAACAAATAGGAGGAATCAGTCACATGAAGAAAGATGTTGTGATTCAGATGAGTAATGCCATGGAAGCAACACCCATAGCCCATTTAGTGCAGCTGGCGAACCAGTTTGACAGCCGCGTTTATTTTGAAATGGACAATAAGCGTGTGAATGCAAAGAGTATCATGGGAATGATGAGCCTGGTATTATCCGGCGGATCCATGGTGACCATTGATGCAGAGGGCGAAGACGAAGACAAGGCGATCCATGCCATGGAGAATTTCCTGACAACGTAGGAATATCGTTTCGGTGGAAGTGTATGAGCAGAAAGCTTCTATTTGTTTATAATCCGCTTTCCGGTAAAGGAATGATAAAACAATATCTGTCGGACATCGTGGATATCCTGATCAAGGCAGATTTTGAGGTCACTATATATGCGACCCAATCCGTGGGAGATGCCATTCGCAAATGCAGGGAAGATGCTGAAAGATACGACAGGATCGTCTGTTCCGGTGGAGACGGCACCCTGGATGAGGTGGTGACGGGCCTCATGCAGTCCGGAAGAAAGATCCCGGTGGGGTATATTCCGGCCGGCAGCACCAACGACTTTGGCAGTTCCCTGGGTATCGATAAAGAAATGCTTGGTGCCGCGCATATAGCGGCAGGTGAGCATTCTTTTTTATGCGATCTGGGCAGTTTTTCGGATAATTACTTTGTCTATGTAGCAGCCTTCGGGATCTTTACAGAGGTTTCCTATGCCACGGATCAAAAGATGAAAAACATGCTGGGACATGCAGCCTATATTCTAGAGGGTGCAAAGCAGTTAAGAGACATTCCTTCCTACCGGATGCTGGTGGAATATGACGGGAATATCTTTTACGACGAGTTCATCTTCGGCATGGTCACCAATTCCTTGTCCGTGGGAGGTTTCAAGGGCATCATATCCGGAGAGATCGGATTGAATGACGGCGTTTTTGAGGTAACCCTCATCCGCACGCCACGTAATCCGGTGGAGTTTAATGAGATCCTGGGATTTTTGACCGGGATCATCAAAGATACGGAGTTGGTGTACTCCTTCCAGACCCGGCAGATCAAGCTTACATCCTCCGATAAAGTCCCTTGGACTCTGGATGGAGAATTTGGCGGAAAAATGGACTCCGTTATCATTAAAAACCTTAGAGAGAGCGTGGAAATCATGGTTGAATGAGGATAGGATTTCGGCTATAATTGTCGTGAATGTTCAAGGGGAACATTCACGACTTTTTTAATAATTTACCCTTTATATATAACCAGAGGGGGAACGGAGGAAGAGAAATGTTAGTATCTGCAAAAGAAATGCTTGACAAAGCAAAGGCCGGACATTATGCAGTAGGCCAGTTCAACATCAATAACCTGGAGTGGACCAAGGCGATCTTACAGACCGCTGAAGAGTGCAAGTCTCCTGTTATTTTAGGTGTTTCCGAGGGCGCAGGAAAGTATATGTGCGGATTCAAGACCGTAGCAGCTATGGTAAAGGCTATGGATGAGTCTTTGGGGATCACGGTTCCCGTAGCGGTTCATTTGGATCACGGTTCATACGAAGGAACCAAGGCTTGCATCGAAGCAGGATTTACTTCCGTTATGTTTGACGGTTCTCATTATGACATTGACGAGAACGTTGCAAAGACCAAGGAGTTGGTTGAGCTTTCTCACAAGAACGGCATCTCCATCGAGGCAGAAGTTGGCGCCATCGGCGGTGAAGAAGACGGTGTCGTAGGTATGGGTGAGTGTGCAGATCCCGATGAGTGCAAGATGGTTGCTGATCTTGGCGTAGATATGCTGGCTGCAGGTATCGGAAATATCCACGGCGTATACCCTGAAAACTGGGCAGGCCTTTCCTTTGAGACATTGGATGCCATCCAGCAGAAGACCGGCGATATGCCTTTGGTACTTCACGGTGGTACAGGTATTCCGGATGACATGATCAAGAAAGCCATTTCTCTTGGCGTTTCCAAGATCAACGTAAATACAGAGTGTCAGTTGGTATTCGCAGAAGCTACCAGAAAGTACATCGAGGCAGGCAAGGACAAGGAAGGCAAGGGATTTGACCCGAGAAAGCTTCTTGCTCCCGGCTTTGAAGCCATCAAGGCAAAGGTTAAGGAAAAGATGGAGCTTTTCGGTTCTGTAGGAAAAGCGTAAAACATGGAAAAAGACTATTTTAACGTAGCGGACATATTCGGCGAAAATGTATTTAATGATGCGGCCATGCAGGAACGGCTTCCGAAGAAGGCCTATCAGAAGATGAAGGAAACACTCCGTCAGGGTAAGGAACTGGATGTGGAGACGGCGGACATCATCGCCCACGAGATGAAAGAGTGGGCGATTGAGAAGGGTGCCACCCACTATACCCATTGGTTCCAGCCCTTGACTGGGATGACTGCGGAGAAGCATGACTCTTTTATCACGGCTCCGCGCAAGGATGGCAAGGTTCTTATGAGTTTTTCCGGAAAGGAACTCATCAAGGGAGAACCGGACGCCTCCTCCTTCCCCTCCGGAGGACTTCGGGCTACCTTCGAAGCCAGAGGGTACACCAACTGGGATTGTACCTCACCGGCCTTTGTACGGCAGGATGCTGCCGGAGCAACTCTGTGCATACCCACCGCATTCTGCTCCTATACGGGAGAGGCACTGGATCAAAAGACGCCTCTGCTTCGTTCCATGGAGGCGATCAACCGACAGTCCCTGCGCCTGATCCGGCTCTTCGGGAATACCACATCCAAGCGTGTGGTTCCTTCCGTGGGAGTGGAACAGGAATACTTTATCATCGACCGTAAGGATTTTCTGGCGAGAAAGGATCTGGTGTATACCGGGCGAACTCTCATCGGTGCCATGCCCCCCAAGGGACAGGAGATGGACGACCATTACTTCGGTGCCATTCGGGAACGGATCGCATCGTTTATGCGTGACGTGAACATCGAACTCTGGAAGCTGGGTGTTTCCGCAAAGACACAGCATAATGAAGTGGCTCCGGCACAGCACGAGCTGGCCCCCATCTATGCGGAGGCCAACGTGGCGGTGGATCATAACCAGCTGATCATGGAGACATTGAAAAAAGTGGCGTATCGTCATGATCTGCAGTGTCTGTTGCATGAAAAGCCCTTCGCCGGCGTGAACGGTTCCGGAAAACATAACAACTGGTCCCTGGTGACGGATGACGGGATCAACATTTTGGATCCCGGAAAGACACCCCACGAGAATATCCAGTTTTTACTGGTACTCTGTTGCATCTTAAGAGCTGTGGATGAGCATGCGGATCTGCTCCGCGAGTCCGCTTCCGACGTTGGAAATGACCATCGTCTGGGCGGTGACGAAGCTCCGCCCTCCATCATCTCCGTTTATCTGGGAGAGCAGTTGCAGGATGTGTTCGATCAGCTGATCCGTACGGGAACGGCAGATCACAGTATCACTCGAGAGATTTTAGAGACCGGTGTAAAGGTTTTACCGGATTTCTTAAAGGACGCCACGGATCGAAACCGTACATCGCCTTTTGCATTTACGGGTAATAAATTCGAATTCCGTATGGTGGGATCCGAGGATTCCGTGGGAGAACCCAATACCGTCCTCAATACCATCGTGGCGGAGGCATTCTCCGATGCCTGCGATGTGTTGGAAAAGGCAGACAATTTTGACCTGGCGGTACACGATCTCATCAAAAAGCTGGCAAAAGAGCACGAGCGGATCATCTTTAACGGAAACGGCTACTCCGAGGAGTGGGTAGAGGAGGCCGAAAAGAGAGGCCTGCCCAACATCACCAATATGCTGGACGCCATCCCGGCTCTAACTACGGAAAAGTCCATTGCGGTATTCTCCAAGTTCGGAGTCTTTACGGAAGCAGAGCTTTCCTCCCGGGCCGAGATTGAATACGAGGTATACGCGAAAAAGCGTAATATCGAAGCGAAGACCATGATCGACATCATCCGTAAGCAGATCATCCCGGCTACCATCCGGTATACCACCGTTTTAGCTACGTCTGTGAATCAGGTATCCCAAGCGGTGCCTACGGCGGATGTCAGCACCCAGACGGAAATGCTCAGTGAGGTTTCTTCCTATCTGAAGGAGACCAAAGAATGTCTGACCGCCTTAGAAGAGGCGGAGGCCAAGGGAATCCGGATGAAGGATGATTTCATGAAAAAGGCGTTGTATTACAGAGATGTGGTACTGCCTGCCATGGACGCCTTACGAAAGCCGGTGGACAAGCTGGAGATGCTGGTGGATAAATCCATGTGGCCCATGCCGTCCTACGGTGATATGATATTTGAAGTATGATAATCTAATGAGCGGGCATTTGCCCTTTCATAAAAAGTCCCTGCCGATAAGGCAGGGACTTTTTAAATGTGCGTTTGGCGACGTACATTTAGATCTGTAGAAATGATCTGATGTTCCATTTTTATCAGGGGATCATTACATCTTCCACTTCCAGTTCTTCGTCTTCTTCATCGCTTTCCTCTACAAAAGGTTGGAAGGGATTGAATTCTTCCTCATCACTTTTTTTCTTTTTATCTTCGGTTTCGTCTTCTTCTTCCGTTGCTACCGAATCCTCATCATGATCAGGGCAGATCTCGGCTAAGAACTCTTCGGTTGCCAGATAGGGAGTATCATCGTTCCCTTCGCTGCCTCCCACGATATAGATGGTATGGTTGACCTCGGGACAGTACTCACCGGCGATCTTTCCGGAGGAAGCACATATATCCAAAGCCACGTGGACATTACATTTTTCTGTGGGCTCCGTGCCTTTTGCAAAGTATTCCGTATACAACATGGATCCTCTGGGGTCTGCGTCGCAAACACCCTCTTCCGGAAGCAGACCGGACTTTTTGCAGACGGTGGCACTGACGATGCCCTCCGGCTGTGTGAAGTCCTTATATTCCATCCCTTCATGAATGGCAGACATGACTTCTCGCCAGATATTTTTGGAATAGGTGGTGGAGCCCTGGGGGCTGTTGTCATCATAGCCGCCCCAGATGGCTGCCGTGTAGTAGGGAGTGTACCCTGCAAAGACCGTATCTCTGTCTTTCGTGGTGGTACCGGATTTACCGGCAACCGCCTGGCCGGCGAAATTTGCGCGTCCGCCGGTACCTAAGGTCATAACATCCTTCATGGCGCTGGTCAAAAGCCAGGCCGTGGTGGGCTTTAATACCTCTGTGGGTGCATTTTCCGTGGTGTCCAAAAGCACCTTGCCATCCCGATCCAGAACCTGGGTATAGAAGACCGGCTTCATATAGTTTCCGCCGTTTGCGATGGTGGCATATGCTCCGGTAAGCTCCAGATTTGTCACACCCTTTGTGATACCGCCCAGAGCCAGAGACTGGTTGTTGTCCCCGGGATCCAGGGTGGTAATGCCGAACTTCTGTGTATAGTCATAGCCCAAAGAGGTACCGATCTGGGTCAGGGTCTTTACCGTCACCACATTGATGGAATAGGTGATGGCAGTACGTATATTGGTAAATCCTCTGTAGTGATCGTCGTAGTTGGAAAGAGATGTGCCGTTGGCATAGGTCATGGGGGAGTCGTCCTGTACCGAAGCCAGGGTCATACCGCCGGCATCCAGAGCCGGTGCGTAGGCGGCGATGATTTTAAAGGTGGAACCGGGCTGGCGGGTGATACCGGTGGCGCGGTTCAAGGTCTTGCTGGCAGTCTTGCTGCCCCGCCCTCCCACCAGGGCTACTACCCGGCCGGTGGATTGCTCGATGACAGTCATAGCTGCCTGAGGCTGTAAAGTAAAGACCACAGATTCGCCGGCATCGGAAATGGTGTCGCCGGGCTCCATCAGGGTTTCCTTATAGGCGTCGATGGCAGCCTGGGCTTCTTCCTCGGAATTAAAGTTGATGGAAAAAGCAGGATTAATGCTCTGATAGTAGGAGAGCATGGTCTGTTCGCTGTAATTTTCGTAACTTCCGTCGGCCTTTGTGATGGTCAGTCGGTAGGAAAAGGATACCTTTGGTTCGTTGGCATAGTTTTCCTGATTGTTCAGCTGCGCATCCACGATGTTCTGGATCCTGGTATCCTGGGTGGACATGATCTTTAAGCCGCCGGAGTAAAGCTTTTGATAAGCTTCCGTTTCCGTATATCCCTTTTGTTCGATGAGATCGTCGATCACTTCGTCCGTTAAAGCGTCCACGAAATAAGAGGTGGATGAGGAGGATAGCTCATTGTTGATGATCTGGATCCGATCATAGACTTCATCTTTTAAAGCTTTTTCATATTCCGCATCCGTAATGTATCCCTGCTCCAGCATTTTTGACAGCACCTTTTTGCGGCGTTTGGTATTCTCATCCGGGTTGGTAATGGGATTATACCGGGAGGGGTTCTGGGTGATACCTGCGATCACCGCACTTTCGGAAAGGGTTAGTTCGTTTACGGTTTTGTTAAAGTACCGTTCGGAAGCAGCCTGAACCCCTAAGGTGTTCTGCCCCAAGTTGATGGTGTTCAAGTAGTTTTCCATAATGGCGTCTTTGGAGGTGACTTTCTCCAACTGCACCGCCAGATACTGCTCCTGGATCTTTCGGTCGATCCGTTCCTTTAAGGTGGATTCACTAGTCCAGGTGGTGAAGTAATTGTTCTTTAAAAGCTGCTGGGTAATGGTGGATGCACCCTGGGATGCGTTCTTTCCTGCAAAGAGGTTTTTCGCATCTACCCAGACCGCACGGAGGATACCCTGGGTATCGATACCGTTATGCTCATAGAAACGCTCGTCCTCGATGGCCACGAAAGCGTGCTGGAGATCTTCGGGGATATCCTTTAAGTGTACATACTCACGGTTCGCACCGGAGGATGCCAGGTTCTCGATCTCTCTGCCTTCGCTGTCGTAAATGGTGGTGGAAAATCCTGTGGGGGAGATGTCGATGGTGGATACATCCGGCACGGATTCGATGAGCTGATTCACATAAAATGCGATGCCTCCCAAAGCGACAACGATCAATAGCGCGGCGCAGGCCAAAAGGGTCCGGATAAAAGAAAGACCAAACTTCTTTTTTGCCTTTACCTTCTTATTGGAAAGGGCTGCTTTATTTTTTTTCAGATTTTTCTTACCGTAATTCATAGGTACTCCTGTCAGACTCGCAAGAAGTATAGTATAATTCTTTCGTTACGTGATAACACTCGCTATATTATAACAAATTATAAAAAAAGATACAAAAAGGTCGAGTCCCATATGGCAGAGTACGAGATCCTGCAGGCAGGCGAGGGAAAGATCACGGAAAAGAAGTCCGTCTTTATCGCCGCAGTGGAAAAAGTGAATACGGAGGAAGAGGCCCTGGCTTTCGTCACCGCCAAAAAGAAACAGTATTATGATGCCCGTCACAACTGTTTTGCTTATATCATAGGAGGTGAAAAGGGGATTGTACGATCTTCGGATGACGGGGAGCCCTCCGGCACGGCAGGGCGACCGATCCTGGATGTGATGACGGGACATGGCCTCTGTAATGCGGTAGTGGTGGTGAGCCGATATTTCGGCGGCGTGCTTCTGGGCACCGGAGGTCTGGTTCGGGCCTATTCACAAGCTGCGGAAGAGGGGATCAAAAACGCTCTATTGGCAGAGCGGCAATTAGGGATACCCATGGCTATCGCAGTGGACTACACTTTTTTGGGAAAAGTGCAGTATTTATTAAATGAAGAGAATATCCCCATTGTGGACACGGCATATGATACAGGAGTGACGGTACACGCCATGGTGCCGATGGAAATGGCGGAAAACCTGGAAAAGAAACTCATCGATGTCACCGGCGGATCCGCCGGGATTTCCCGAGGGGAGGAATGCTATTTCGGTTTTGCGGAAGGAAAGCTCATATTATTTAAAAAAAATGCTTGATTTCTTTGAGGTGCTTCTATATAATATCTATTGTTGCTCCACTAATAGGAGTTGATGATATAATGATGCCCAGTCGCCAAGCGGTAAGGCAACGGACTCTGACTCCGTCATTTCCAAGGTTCGAATCCTTGCTGGGCAGTTATCACTTAAGAAAATAGCCTCATGTCAATGGGGCTATTTTCTTTTAGTGAAAATGCCTTCAGAGACACTTATGGAATACGAGTCAAAGACGAAGTATGAGATCAGTGTCGTCGGCGGCAGTAAGATCAGAAACGAAGGTCTTTGACATATCGAAATAAAACGGGGGGTATAAAATGAAAATTCTGTTGATCATCGTGCTTGTTGTCGTGGTTTTGATCCTGGTAGCATCCTATTATTGCATGTATTACCTTCTGGTGCCCAAGGTGCGTTCCATGGAGGAAGGGCGGATCCGGGAGACGGAGTGGGGCAACTGGGGAGACTACGATTCCTATGAAAAGGAGGATTTTGCCATCAAATCCTTCGACGATTATGTACTCCACGGGACTCTGGTGAAAAACACCCTGCCCAACTCCGATCCGAAGAAGTTTGCCATTATTACCCATGGTTATACATCCAATCGTTACGGCTCCCTGCGGTATATTCCCACCTTTTATGAACTGGGGTATCAGATCTGCATTTACGACGACCGCCATCACGGAGAGAACAAACGCTGCTATACAACCATGGGATACAAGGAGCAGCACGATCTCATCGAGGTGAAAAACTACCTGCAGGACCGCTTTGGTTCGGATATCAAGATTGGTATCCTGGGAGAAAGCTTAGGATGTGCCATCAGCCTTTTGTCTTTGGCATTGACCCAGGATTTTATGTACTGTATCGCAGACTGTGGATATGCGGATCTGGGGATTCTGGTGGACGATCTCATCGGGGTGCAGATGCACCTGCCGAAGTTTTTGGCGAGATTGGGAGATGTGTGGTGTCGGATCATCCACGGCTTTTCCTTTTACGCCATCAAGCCATACAAAGCATTAAAGGATAATAAGGTGCCCATTCTGTTCATCCACGGTGCGGATGACGACTTCATCGACAAAAAGCACAGTCAGATGAATTACGACGCAGCTGTAAGCTGCGAGAAAGAAATACATTTCTTCCCCGGCGCCAACCATGCGGAAAGCTGCATGTCTGACCGGGAAGGGTATAAGAAGATAGCACAGGAATTCATAAAAAAACATGAGAAATAAAAAATGAGCCGCTCTCGCGGCTCATTTTTAAGTGTTAGTTTTTATACTCGTCCTTATACCCTTTGGTATTCATGGTCAGATGTCTCGGGAGACCGTCTACCATCATAGGCTGGTAATCGCCCTGGATCAGAGGATTAACATAATTGATGAACTCGTCCGTTACATAGTCACCGGACTTGTTGATCCATTCTCTCGGAACCACCTTCTCTGCATTGGCGATACGATGTACATCATATACGCCGGTGCTGCTCTGGTAAGGATCGTCGGAGAGACGGTCGATGACTACCATGACACCGCTGGTGCCTTCGTCGGCAGCCTTTACTGCGGCACCGCCTACCATGAAAGCTTCATTGATATCTACGCGACTGGCTAAGTGGGAAGCTGCACGCTGTAAGGTGGAGAATTCCACGGCACGGGTCTTGCATCCCAATTCATCGTGAATGTAGTTCGCCAGATAAGCAGCGGTACCTGTCATCTGTACGTGTCCGAATGCATCTACGGAATCGCTGCCTGCAGAGAACTGGCAGATGTATGTGCCTTCCGCATTCTTGATACCTTCGGAAACGGCGATGACGACCACGTCTTTCTTCTTTAATAATTTCTCAACCTCACCCTTGAACTGCTCCACATCGAAGGGAACTTCGGGAAGGTAGATCTTATCCGGACCGTCGCAATCCTCTCCTTTGGAAAGAGCAGTGGCACCGGTAAGCCATCCGGCATTACGTCCCATGACTTCGATGATGGTCACGTTTTTCTTTTGATAAGAGAAGCCCATGGCATCCCGGATGATCTCCTTTGTGGAGGTACCGATGTATTTGGCGGCACTTCCGAATCCCGGTGTATGATCTGTCAGAGCCAGGTCGTTATCGATGGTCTTCGGGCAGCCGATGAAACGCTGGGTGGCACCGGTGAGGATGGCGTAATCAGAGAGCTGCTTGATGGTATCCATGGAGTCGTTTCCACCGATGTAGATGAATACTTCGATCTCCATGTCATCCAAGAGCTTAAAGATCTGCTCGTAAACACTCTTGTCCTCGTGGATGGCCGGCAGCTTGTAGCGGCAGGTCCCCAGGAATGCGGAGGGAGTTCTCTTAAGAAGCTCCAGATCCAGTTCGTTCTTTACATAGTCAGCCATATCTACATACTGACCGTCCAAGAATCCCTGGATACCGTTGCGCATACCGTATACTTTACTGAATCCTCTGTCTAAAGCAGTCTTATAAACTCCGGCCAAACTGGAGTTGATCACGGCGGTGGGTCCGCCGGACTGTCCGACAAGTACATTTCCTTTTTTTTCCATTGTGAAAAATCCCCTTTCTTTTAACTCACTTTTGTTATTTTACCATAAATATACCGATGTGCTATAATAAAATTCGACGAAATGCATAAAAAGCCGCATTTAGAGAACGAAGGAAAGGCGGGGATACTATCATGAAGAAAAAAATAAGTATTTACGGACTGCTCTGTCTGATTTTTGCCCTATCCTGTGCAGCTTGCGGGAGTACCGGAGGCGCCCTGTCAAAGAGTGCTGCCACTACGGAGTTTGCCGCAAGCAATGGAGATACGGGAGCAGGTTTTGAATCCTACACCACCGATGATTACGCGGGAGCCTATGAAGAGCCCTACGAAGAAGCGGCTGCCTACGATGAGGCGGCGGCAGAGGAAAGCCGTGAAGTGGCAGATATTTCCGCAGATGATACCCAGGCGGTGCCAAGCGGCTCTGACGTTTCCCTTAGCGAAGACAAGATTATCTACTCCGGATCCTTAAGCATAGAGACCCAGGAATACGAGGATACGATAGGATCTTTGGAAAAACTCTTAAAATCCTATAACGCCGTCATCGAAAGCAGGAACGAATCCAACAGCAGTTATGATTGGTACAGCGACAGCTATGCCGGGAACCGCACAGTTTATTATACGGTGCGAGTGCCCTCCAATCGCTTTGAAGAATTCTTAAACGCCGTCGGGGATGTGGGCCATGTGACCCAAAAGAGTTCCTCTGCGGAAAACATCACCCGACAGTATCAAAACGTATCGGTGGAGATTGAAGCTTTACAAAAGGAAGAAAAGCGCCTTTTGGATATGATGGATGCAGCCACCACCATTGAGGAGATGATCCAGGTGGAAAGCCGCCTCACCGATGTGCAGACCCGGCTGAACCAGTATCTGTCCGAACGGAATACCTATGATACGGATATCAAGTATTCTTCCGTAAACATCACGGTTACCGAAGTGTCCAAGTACACCAAGGTGGAGGAGGTCGGATTCGGCACCCGGTTGATCGAAGCTTTTCAGGGCAGTTGGGAGAATATCGTAAGCTTTGTCCAAAACCTGATCATCGGATTGATCTATGCCATCCCGGTGCTCATCGTTTTGGGACTGCTTTTGTTTGCGGTATTTAAGGTCATAAAAAAGATCCGTGCCAAGAGCAAACAAAAAAAGGAACAAAAGGCAAAAGAAATCAAAGAATCCGAGGTTAAGAAGTGAGTAGGATCCTCCGATAACATACATGGAGAGGTATCTCCTGTTTTTCGGATGCTTTGAGATATCATGCAAAGGGATTTGCGTGGAAATTTACAAGGAGGTAAGCATATGGACATTGGAAAAGTAATGTCGAACGCAGCGGAAGCGTATCAGGTCGCAAAAAGCGCCGGTCCAAAGCCTGCGGAAAAGACCAAAAAGTCCGATGTGGCGGAAGTGTTGAAAAAGGCCGCCACAGCCCGTCCTTCCATTACGGAGACGGAAGAGTACGGCAAGACCATCGGTGACGCAAAGCTTTCTGACAAGGCCAAAGAGTACTACAAGAAACTGAAATCCAAGTTTTCTGATCTGGATTTCGTTTTGGTCAGTGAAGATCAGAAAGGCGCAGCCCAGGCCAATGCCGCCAGCTACGGGAACTCCAACAAGATGGTGGTTTTGATCAACGAGGAAAAGTTGGAAAAGATGGCCGCCGACGAGAGTTACCGTAAAAAGTACGAAGGCATCATTGCCATGGGACAAAAGCAGATGTCCGGATTATCCCAAAAGATGTCGGAGTTTTCCACAGTGGCGGGGTATGGCATGGATACCGGAAGCGATGGTACGTCTTCTTATTTTGCTGTTGTAAAGAAGGCGAACAAGCTGCAGCAGGAGCGCATCGAAGAAAAGCGCGCCGAGAAGAAAGCGGCGGGAAAAGCCCAAGAGAAGAAAGCCGCAAAAGCAGAACAAAAGGAGCGGCTGGAAGAAAAACGCGCAGAGCGCAAGCAGGAAAGAGATGCTCTTGAGGAGATCTGGAATCCGGATGAATATGAGATCATCCGCGCAGACAGCGTGGAAGAGCTCTTTAAAAAGGTTTCCGATTACACCTATCAGACCTTAAGCGACAATGTGACCACGGAAGCGGAACGCATGGTGGGACAGAGCATCGATTTTAAGGCGTAGTCTTTATGAACTATCTGGAAGAACACTATAATAAGTTTTACGAAGAAAAGAGACTGGATTCACGACATGGTCAGGTGGAGTACCGCCTGACCATGAAGTATGTACGGGAGTATCTGGACCGGATCAAAAAACCTGCGGAGCAGATCCGCATAGCGGACATCGGCGCGGGAACCGGACGCTATGCCGTTCCTTTGGCTAAGGCGGGCTATGACGTAACGGCGGTGGAACTGGTGCAGCACAATCTGGGCATCATGAAGAAAAAGAACAGTCCGGTAAAGTGTATGAAGGGAGATGCCCGGAAACTAAAGAAATTAAAGGACGAGGATTTTGACCTGGTACTTTTGCTGGGGCCGTTGTACCATCTTTTTACTTTCGAGGATAAACTTACCGCCTTAACAGAGGCAAAGCGCATCGCAAGAAGCGGCGGATTTATTTTTGCTGGCTATCTGATGAATGAGTATGGCATCCTGACCTATGGTTTTAAGGAACGGCATATCCTGGAGGTAAAACAGGAAAACAGGGTGGATGAAAGCTTTCGGTGCGTTTCCCACGAGAAGGATCTCTATGACTATGTGCGGACAGAGACCATCGATGCATTAAAAGATGCGGCAGGGCTGGAGAGAAAGGTCCTTTTTTCTCCCGACGGACCGGCCAATTATATGCGCCCTTTTTTAAACGCCTTGTCGGAAGAGGAGTTTGAGGAGTTTATAAGTTATCAGGAGGCTGTGGCCGAACGTAAGGATCTTTTGGGAGCGGCGGCGCACACCGTGGATATTCTGGAAAAACTCCGGTGAAAGTCTGTATGGCAAATCAAAAACGTTTAATCTATAATAAAAGGGTACACTTTTTCGGAGTAAAGGATCTATGAAGAGAGAAACACCTCCCAGAAAAATGCTCATGATTTTTAACTTCCTGGCGCTGATGCTGCCGGTTATTTTGGGTGTGTTTTTATCTTCTCCTATGGATCGAAAGTATACTGCGCCGGTGGAATCTCTGGCAGATGACTGGAAGATGGGAGGCATGCCCTTTGATAAAAAAAGCATGCAGGCCGGCGACCGGCTGGTGCTCACGTTAAAAGTGCCGGAAACCGATGGGATCCGTACTCCAGCCATCCTGATGGATACCTATTACTGCGCCTATGAGATGTATATCGACGAGAGAAAGATTGCCTATTACGGGAATCCCCTGCGGGCAGATGATGAGGTGCTTCCGAAGAAGACGGATTTCGTGATCTTACCGGATGATTGCAGGGGAAAGACCATAGTGATGCATGTATATGCCACTACTGACGTTCGATTCAACTGCAGTTCCTTCTACTACGGAGACGTGGAGGATCTGCATTACTACTATATACAGAACCGCAGACTGCCTATTTTGGTAGGAGGGTTTTTGATCGTCTTTGGCTTTTTGCTGACGGTTACGATACCCTTTGTGGAGGGCATCACTTCAAAGAATAAGGGTATACTGTTCCACGGCCCGGCACTTTTGGATCTGGGTCTTTACTTTTTCTGTTTCAATCAGCTGATGGGACTGGTGATCCCCAGTCCGGCAGTCTGCGTCTATATTGAGCATATGACGCTTTATCTGTTACCTTTCTTTATACAGTGCATCATCAGCTTTTCTTCCGAAAGAACAAACAAATCCGATACGGTTTTAATGGCTATAGACCTGGCTTTCCCCATCAGCGCCATGGCGTCGAGTCTTATAGGGGGCGCCTATATCTCGGATCTTTTGGTGGTGGCTCATACCCTGATGGCGATACAGAGCCTCATCGTCATACACCGGTTGGTGACCGTCACCAAACAGCTGCGGCAGACATCACAGGATTATTATCTTTATAACGGAACCATCGCCACCCTTACGGTGATCGGTGGGCTGTCAGCACTCATTATTTCCGCACTTTTGGAGATCGCTGTCTGGTACCTGCCCTCCGTTATCGGTGTCACCATCAGTCGGATCTTCAGAGGAAGCATTCTGATGTATGGTACCCTTTTAATGACAGCATGTATGATCGCCAGCTACTTCTATTATCTGGTAGCGGGTAAAAACGAAGAGACCATCGAAAGGGAATTGGAGGGGATCGCCTATGAGGATGAGCTCACAGGCTTGTCTAACCGCGCCTATTGTCAGCAACAGATGGAATCCTATAGCAGGAGTCGCAGAAAATGCACCATTATCAGCTTTGATATAGATGGCTTAAAACAGGCAAACGATATCCTGGGACATCAGGCGGGAGATCGTATGATCCGGGATTTTGCGGATGTATTAAAAAAGACATTTATCGATGCCCTGCTTTGCGGACGCATGGGCGGTGATGAATTTGTGGTGGTTCTGGAAGGGGAGGACGAAAGAGAATGCGAAAACTCACTTTCTGCCTTTCAGTCGGAACTGACCAAACGAAACCGAACCCTGCGGGATTACTACCTGAAGGCCTCCTGGGGGTATGCTTTCATCAGCGAGGAGGCGGATTATTCCGCCAGAAAGTGCTATATGCTGGCGGATGAAAAAATGTATCGGATGAAGAATGAACATAAGGGGGTGGCGGTATGACCAAAAGACGTTTTCTCGCACTGCTTACCGTTATGTTTTTAGCCTATACCACTATCGCCATGGTAGTCTATGCCGGTACTTTTCTGACGGGCAGCAGCGTGAAAAACCTGGATGATGCCTGGGACGTCACTTTAAACGGAAAAGAGATCAACAAATCCGAAGAAGGCATATATATCAAGAACCTGGGAGTCAGTTTAAAGCAGGGTGATGAGATCGTATATCGTACCATATTGCGCCGATTGAGTAAAAATAAAGAACCCAGTTTTATGTTCCGGGTGAATTATTGTGCCTACCGGGTGTACCTGGGGGATGAACTGATCGCAGAACGCTACATTGAGAACATCCATAACAAGCGATTCATCGGCACGGAGCAGCGCATCGTTCCCCTGCCTCACGATTATGACGGGAAGGTCCTTCGGGTAGAGTTGTACGCGAATGCCCAAGGCGGTCCCACCGGGATGGTGCGAAGTTCATATGGTCAGAGAGATCTTTTGGAGGCCTCTTTTTTGCAGGCCTATATGATGTGCTTTGCTTCCGGTGTGTTCTTGATCCTCTTTGGAGGGATCTATCTGTTCATCATTTTTTTCATGTCTCCCTGGTTCGGACGCATGAAGGATTATATCCCCATGGCAGTGTTGTGTGTGGTGATGGGTATCTTTTTGCATACCAGATACTGCTGTACCTATCTGCTCATGGATACGGAGGAAATGTCCGCCATGTACGGCGCCACCCTGTTTTTGATCATCCCACTGGGGATCGCGTGTGCCAGGGTGACCTGTAAAAAAGATCGGTGGAAGCCGCTTATCGTGGCGGAGAACATTGTATTTATCGCAAGCGTATGCCTGTTGTTTGCACATGTTTTTGGATGGATCCATATTTATGATGCGGGATGGGAGTTTGGCGTTTTAGCCACTGCCATGTATACGATGCTGATCATCCGAACGTTCCGGATGTGGCGATATTTTGAGACCACGAAAAGCGAGAAACTGATGCTGGCAGCACTTTTTGTAGTGGGAATGCTCACTCTGTTTTCCTTTATGATCTCCGGGTTCATCATGTCGGGACTCATCAAAAATACTTTGTTCGTGGAAGTAATGGAATGTAATATCTTCAGCCTCGGGCCTTCCTTCTTTGGATATTTTTTGTTGTTGGATTTTTTAATAAACATCAGCGATGTGTATTCCAAACGGCAGGAGTACGATTCCCTGGAATGGCTGGCTTACAGTGACGGTCTGACGGGCATAGCCAATCGTGCGAAGTACACCCAGTATCTTTCCGAACTGGAAAAGAAAAAGACGGATTACTGTATCATCAGCATGGACCTGGATGGACTGAAAAAAGTAAACGATACATACGGTCATGAGAGTGGTGACAGACTGCTCATTCATTTCTCCGAGGTTTTAAAAGAAGTGTTTGCAGACGACTTTGTCGCCCGTGTCGGTGGAGATGAGTTTGCGGCGATCCTGGAAAATGACGAAGAATTCCAGGTGGAGGAGATCCTCCGGGAAATGCGGG
>JAIKZU010000050.1 GCA_024681985.1 Lachnospiraceae bacterium
CGCTGCGGTACCAGCTTTGTGTTTGTGGTGCTTTTGATCAGTATCTTTGTATTTATGTTCATCCGTGTGGATACGCGGATCTTAAAGCTTTTGCTGCGCCTGGTCTTGGTACCTTTGATCGCCGGGATCTCTTATGAGTTCATCCGTCTGGCGGGACGCAGCGACAATGCTTGTGTAAATCTTTTGTCCAAGCCCGGTCTGTGGCTGCAAAAGATCACGACAAAAGAACCGGATGATGACATGATCGAAGTGGGTATGGCTTCCGTAAATGCGGTTTTTGATGTTGAGAAGTTTTTAAGTGAGTTTGATCCTTCAAAGGGTGAGAAAGCATGACATATAACGAAGCTTTGCAGGCGGGGATCGCCGAACTGGAAAAGGCGCAGGTCCCCAATGCGCATTTTGATGCGGAGGAGCTTTTGCTCTTTGCCACGAAGATGAGTCGGGCCATATATCTTTTGAGCCGTCGGGAGACCGTCCCGGAGGATTTACTGGAGGTATATTTCTCCTGTATCAAAAGACGGTGTGAAAGAGTGCCCTTGCAGCATATTTTGGGTTATCAGGATTTCATGGGCTACAGCTTTAAGGTCAATGAGAACGTACTCTGCCCGAGACAGGATACGGAAAGCCTTGTGGAAAAGGCCTATGAGATCTTAGATGAGATGTTCTTAAGAGACGGTTTTTCGAAATTCGAAAACGTCGTGCCCATCCGCCGGAGCAGTGAAAATAATGCCGCGGGAAGAAAAGCACTGGACCTTTGCACGGGAAGCGGCTGTATAGCGATCTGCTTAGACCTCTACGCAAAAGAAAACGGCTTTCCGCTTTCGGTCACGGCTACGGATGCTTCCGAGGATGCGCTTTCAGTGGCAAAGGAAAACGCATCACACCATAAAGCGGATATACGGTTCTTGCAGGGTGATCTTTTTGATGCCGCAGGTGATGAGAAATATGATATGATCATTTCCAATCCTCCCTATATACCGAAAAAGGTGATCGAGGGTTTGATGCCGGAGGTGCGGGATCATGAACCTCACGGGGCATTGGACGGAGGAGAGGACGGTCTTTACTTCTATCGAAGGATCACTTCGGAGGCGCCGGCTTATTTAACCGAACGCGGATACCTGATCTGCGAGATCGGATTCAATCAAGGGAAAGATGTGAGTGAGATGCTGAAAAGCAACGGATTTATGGATGTGGAAGTACATAAGGACCTGGCAGGCAACGACCGAATCGTTCTAGGGCACTTATAGCTGTCTGCTCGAAGTCATAATAGCTAGGAACTTTCGCTGCGACAAGCAAATGCACAAAAGCAACGAAAGACCTTCCGCAACGTCGGTACTTAATGAGCGAAGCGAATTTAGTACCGTTACGTGAGGACATGGCGAGAGCGTAGTCTGAGTGCTTTTTGTGCATTTTGCTGTCGCATAGGATAAAACAATAATAAGAGGTAAATGAAATGTTCGATAGATTAGAAGACTTACTCCTGCATTATCAGGAGATCATGAATATGCTTTCCGAACCGGGGATCGCGGATGACAGTAAGCGTTTCCAGAAACTGATGAAGGAACAGGCGGATCTTACCCCCATCGTGGAAGCGTACGAAGAGTATAAAAAGAATAAGCAGAATATCGAGGATTCTCTGGCACTTTTGGACGAAGAAAGTGACGAAGAGATGAAGGAACTCGCAAAGGAAGAGTTAAACGAGAGCAAACAGCGTGTGGAAGAACTGGAAAACACGTTAAAGATCCTCCTTTTGCCCAAGGACCCCAATGATGACAAAAACGTCGTGGTGGAGATCCGAAGCGGTGCCGGCGGAGACGAAGCGGCACTTTTTGCGGCAGAGATCTACCGTATGTACGTGCACTATGCGGAAGGCAGAAACTGGAAAGTCGAGGTTTTGGATTCCGAAGAGACCGGGATCGGCGGTATGAAGAGTATCGACTTTATGGTCAGCGGTACCGGCGCATACTCCGTATTAAAATATGAATCCGGCGTACATCGCGTGCAGCGTGTACCGGAGACGGAGTCCGGCGGACGTATCCATACATCCACCATTACCGTGGCAGTAATGCCCGAGGCAGAGGATGTGGATATCGAGATCAATGAAGCAGACTGCCGTATCGACGTTATGCGTGCTTCCGGAAACGGCGGACAGTGCGTAAATACCACGGATTCCGCGGTCCGTCTGACACATTATCCCACAGGTATCGTGATCTATTCCCAGACGGAAAAGTCCCAGCTCCAGAACAAGAACAAGGCTTTTGCCCTGTTAAAGACCAAACTTTATGACATGGAACTGCAGAAACAGCAGGCACAGGCCTCTGCGGAGCGTCTTTCCCAGATCGGAACCGGCGACAGGAGCGAGAAGATCCGTACCTATAACTTCCCGCAGGGCCGTGTGACGGATCACCGTATCAACCTGACGCTTTATAAGCTTGATAAGGTGATGAACGGGGATATCCAGGAGATATTGGATGCATTGATCGCCGCGGATCAGGCAAAGAGACTATCCAGGATGAATGAGGCGAGCTGAGGCGGAAAGTTTTTGATAGGGTTTTTATTGCGGTAAAGTATGCAAGTGGTGTATAATTTGTAAATAATTTGTAGCTATTTAATGTATTATACCCGATGAAATGGCCGGGAAGGTTATTTCCGGCCTATATTGCTATCTTTTTGGAGGAAGGTAAAATGAAGCAAAAGGTCAGAAAATCACTTAAGAAATCCTTACTTAGTAAGATCGTCATTTTTGTGGCTGTTATCATTGTGATCATTACACAGATCACCATCAAGCTTGCGGTGGACAACATTCAGTCACTCACCAACATGGTTCTTGCCAGAGAGTCTGTTACGTATGCTAATGAGGTGCATACCTGGTGGTCGAACATCGAAGAACGTGTCAGCCAAACCGCAAAGGTGATCCAGAGTTCGCCTTCCCTTTCCGAAAAAGAAATCTTAAATATCCTTTTATCTGTTACGGCTTCGGATCCGGATTCTCATGATATCTACATGGCTTTTGGAGATACGAATGTTTTTCTCGATGGATCAGGATGGACCCCGGACGATACATTTGTGTTTACGGAGAAAGGATGGTATCAGGGCGCTCTCGAAAAGAACGGAGAGATCTACACTTCTCAACCGTATCTGGATGCAGCTACGGGATCTACCAGTGTAGCCTGTTCCATTATGACAGCTAAGAACACTGTGCTTGCCAGCGATATCGATTTTGATATGATCGCAGAAAAGGTAAATGACTTTACCTCCATATCTCCTGAGGCCAGATATTATATCGTAAATCGTGAGACCATGGATGTCATCATCAGTAATCAGCCGGATTCAGTGGGTCAGGTGATGGGTGAATCCACTGACGGCGTAGCAAAGGGGATCGCACCGAGCCTTGAGTCTTTTGATACGGGACTTAATCCGGTGGAGAGTAAGGTTAAGACCATAAAGACCTCTGCCGGTCAATATATGGTAACTGCCACGGATATCCAAGATACCACTTGGACAGTGGTCTGTGCCGTACCTTCCACGCTCTTAAGTGATGCCATCATAAAGGTTATGATGATTACTTTTGCAAGTGCCATCATCTTCCTCGTGATCCTGTTTGTAGTAATGCGCATCATCATCAATAAGGCGATCAACCCTGTGACTACCATTACGGAGCGGATCACTGACATCAGTAAGGGTGATTTTACCGTAAGTATCGTTCCCGAGGGTAATAACGAGATTACGACCTTAGCGGAAAGCCTAAACGGTTACATCGATAAGATGCGCACGACCTTAAAGAGTCTTTCCGATATTTCCGGTTCCATGAACAGTCGTGCGACGGAGTGCTTTGACATATCCCATACGCTTTCGGACGCAAACCAGAATCAGGGAGAGTCCATTGAGAAATTAAACTCCACCTTGGGAGATCTGAATTCTTCCATCGAAGATATTGCAAATGCTGCGGCAGACTTGGCTTCCACTTCCGGCGTGCTGGTAGAGAATGCAAAGGAAGTACGTAACCTTTGTGACGAGACCTTAGAAGTTTCCGGAAAGGGTAAGGACGAGATGGAAAGCATGACCAGAAACGTGCAGACGTTGAATGTCACCATAGGTGAGCTGTCCGAACTGATCCATGCTACGGCGAAGTCTATCGATGAGATTACCGGTATTACCGATACCATCAACGAGCTTTCTTCCCAGACCAACCTGCTTTCCTTAAATGCTTCCATTGAAGCTGCCCGTGCCGGTGAGATGGGCAAGGGCTTTGCGGTTGTGGCAAGTGAGGTTGGTTCGCTGGCTACCCAGTCATCCGAAGCTACGGAGAATATCCGCAGACTTATCGAGGAAGTAACTCATAATATCGAAGAGATCAACAAAAAGTCGGATATCTGTGTACATGACATGGAGGCCTGCTTAAACGGCGTAGACGGAGTAAACGAATCCTTTGACTTGATTTATGATGACGTTGTAAAAGCGGTGGACGGCATCATGGATATCTCCAACGGCATCGAAAAGATCAACGACGTGGCCTCCGGTAACGAGGTTACAACAAGGGAACAGGCCGCAAATATCAATGATGTATTCGGTTTAAGTGACGTGATCGTTTCCGAGAGCAACAAGCTTCGCACGGAGACGGAAAACATCACCACCATTTCCGAAAACCTGAACCGTTATTCAGATGAGATCAATTCGGATCTTTCACAGTATACGGTATAATACGATAGAACAAAAGGAGACGGGAATCTGTCTCCTTTTTCGTTTGAAACAAAGGTGATTTGTGGTATAATGGTACAGCCTCGAAAGAGGCTGTATTTTTGATGCGTTATTTTAAGGAGTATAGATTATGTCAGAGCATTTGTTGGAAGTGCGGGGGTTAAAAGCAGAGGTAGAGGATACCGAGATCTTACGTGGGATCGACCTTACCGTCGATGCGGGAACCACCCATGTGATCATGGGACCCAACGGCGCCGGTAAATCCACCTTTGGATCCACCATCATGGGGGATCCCCGCTATCAAAAAACCGGTGGCACCATTCTTTTTGATGGAGAGGATATCACCGAAGAATCTACGGACAAGATCGCTAAAAAGGGTATGTTCTTATCCTTCCAGAATCCCATTGAGGTTCCGGGCATCACCTTGTCCAACTTTATCCGTACCTCTTTGGAGCAGCGGACGGGACAGCATATCCGTGTCTGGGATTTCAAAAAAGAATTGGACAAGACCATGGAGCTTTTGCAGATGGATCCTTCCTATGCGGAGCGTGACTTAAATGTGGGCTTTTCCGGCGGAGAAAAGAAAAAGGCAGAGATCCTGCAGCTTTTGATGTTAAAGCCTTCTTTGGCTATTTTGGACGAGACGGACTCCGGCTTGGATGTGGATGCGGTACGGACCGTTTCCGAAGGCGTGGAGGCCTACAAAAAGACCGTAGGGGGCGCACTTTTGATCATCACCCATTCCACACGGATCTTGGAATCACTGAAAGTGGATGAAACCCATATCTTAGTGGACGGAAAGATCGTTGAAAACGGAGATGCTTCTCTGGTGGACGAGATCAATGCAAATGGATTTGAGCGTTTTATGTAAAGCGCTTTTTGCGAGGTAAGGAATGAAAGAAAAAACATATGTCGAGGATATCGACAGAAGTCTTTATGATTTTCGAAACGAAGATAAAGACGCTTACAGGCTGGAAGAGGGACTGACCCCGGATATCGTTCGCCAGATCTCAAAGGAGAAGAACGATCCGGAGTGGATGCTGGATTTCCGTTTGAAATCATTGGAGACCTATCACAAGATCCCTGTTCCGGATTGGGGTCCTTCCATCGAGGGCCTGGACATGGATCATATCGTGACCTATGTGCGTCCGAAGGATAATAAGATGCAGCAGAGCTGGGAGGATGTTCCGGAGGAGATCAAAGACACCTTTACCAAACTGGGGATCCCGCAGGCAGAGCATAAATCCTTGGCCGGCGTTGGGGCCCAGTACGATTCGGAACTGGTATATCACAATGTAAAGGAAGAAGTGGCGGCCCAGGGTGTCATCTATACGGATCTGGAAAGCGCGCTCCATGGCGAGTATGCGGATATGATCAAAAGCCACTTTATGAAACTGGTGCCTCCCACGGATCATAAATTTGCGGCACTGCACGGCGCAGTATGGTCCGGCGGATCTTTTGTATATGTTCCTCCGGGAGTTTCCGTGGAGATCCCGCTGCAGTCCTATTTCAGACTGAATGCGGCAGGAGCGGGACAGTTTGAACACACCCTGATCATCGTAGATGAAAATGCATATCTGCATTTTATCGAGGGATGTTCCGCGCCTAAGTATAACGTGGCCAATCTTCATGCAGGTTGCGTGGAACTGTATGTGGGCAAGAATTCCACCCTTCGGTATTCCACCATCGAGAACTGGTCAAAGAATATGTATAACCTAAACACCAAGCGCGCCAAGGTGGAAGAAGGCGGAAAAGTGGAGTGGGTATCCGGTTCCTTCGGTTCCCATGTTTCCTATCTGTATCCCATGAGCGTGTTAAACGGAGAGGGTGCCAGAGCGGAGTTTTCCGGTGTGACTTTTGCCGGTAAGGGACAGAATTTGGACACCGGTACGAAGGTTTTGCACAATGCAAAGAACACATCCAGCTATATCAACACCCGTTCCATTTCCAAGGACGGCGGTATCAGCACTTTCCGGAGCAGCGTGGTGGTGACAAAGAAGGCAGAGGGCTCCAAAGCCGCTGTTTCCTGCCAGTCTCTGATGCTGGATGATATATCACGGTCGGATACGATCCCCGCTATGGATATCCGTACCAAGGACTGCGATATCGGTCATGAAGCGAAGATCGGCCGCATCAGTGATGAGACGGTATTCTATCTCATGAGCCGCGGTATGAACGAAGAGGATGCTAGGGCGCTGATTGTCAGCGGATTTGCAGAAAATGTCGGAAAGGAACTGCCGTTGGAATACGCGGTGGAGATGAACAATCTGATCCGCCTGGAGATGGTAGGCGCCATCGGGTAAAAAGGAGAGACATATGGTAATCAACAAGATCCCCTCTCCCACATGGAACTGGCTTCACATGAATGACGGGGCTGCAGAGGGATTTGAAATCTTAAATGAATCCGAAGTGGATATCCACATACCGGAAGGAGTGGATATCGAAAACGGACCTTTGGCATTGGAAGAGATAAAGACCGGATCCGGAGATGAGACGGATGCTTTTATACGGGAGATGAGCTTATCCTGTGATCGCATCACTGTCCCCGCAAATACGGAATTTACGGAACCTATCCGCATGAGTTTTTCCTATGAAAAGGATGTAAGTGATGCCAATATCTATGCTGTGGAAGTAAAGGAGAATGCTTCACTGACGCTTATCATGAACTTTACCTCCCAGGCACAGGCGAAAGGGAATGTACTGTCCCAGCTGAAATACAGATGCCAAAAGGGAGCGTCCCTTACGGTGGTGCAGACCCAGATGATCTCCGACGAGATCTCTTTTATCAACGATATCGGAGGGGAATGCGAAGAGGATGCGCAGTTCCATCTGATCCAGGTGGTCTTCGGAGGAAAGCAGACCTATCTGGGAAGTCGTACCGAGCTTTTGGGAAAAAGGAGCGCATCCACAGCGGATCTGGGATATCTCTTGACGGGATCCGAAGCTTTGGATGTTAACTACATAGTGAATCACATCGGGAAAAAGACCAATTGTGACATTTTGGTAAACGGTGTCTTAAAGGATGCAGCCAAAAAAGTGTTCCGTGGCACCATTGATTTTAAGAAGGGCGCTGCCGGTTCCGTTGGAAGCGAACTGGAAGACGTGCTCTTAATGGGAGAGGATATCACCAATCAGACACTGCCGGTGATCCTGTGCGCGGAAGAAGATGTAGAAGGAAACCACGGTGCTACCATCGGAGAACTGGATGAGGATCTGATGTTCTATCTCATGTCCCGGGGCAGCACACGGGAAGAAATCTATAACATGATGTCCCGGGCTCGGATCGAAGTCATCGCCAAAAAGATCGCCGATGAAGAGACCCGACAGATGATCTTTGATCATATGGATGAGAAATAATCATAAACGAGGAAATGATAATGACGGAACTGGATCTGAAGATTAAGGATGAATTTCCGGTTTTAAAAAACAGAAATATCGTATATCTGGACAATGCGGCCACGTCGCAAAAGCCCAAGTCTGTCATCGACGCCGTAAAGCGCTATTATGAGTATGACAACGCCAATCCCATGCGGGGGTTGTATGAGCTTTCCATCGATGCCACAAAGGATTATGAAAAAGCGCGACAGACAGTGGCGGATTTTATCCATGCCAAAAAGAAAGAAGAGATCGTCTTTACGCGAAATGCCACCGAGAGCTTGAACCTCATTGCCTATTCCTACGGCATGCATTTTCTGCGGAACGGAGACGAGATCATCATCAGCATCATGGAGCACCACAGCAATCTGCTTCCCTGGCAGATCGTAGCGAAAAACACCGGTGCGGTGGTAAAGTATCTGGAGTGTAACGAGGAGGGAGAGATCTTTCCCGAGCAGTTGGAAAAGATGATGACAAAGCGGACCCGTATGGTCTGTCTTACCCAGATCTCCAACCTCTTCGGCAGAGAAAACGATATCAAAGCTTTTGCTGAGGTAGCCCACCGTCATGGTGCCGTGTTTGTATGTGACGGTGCCCAGTCGGTTCCCCATATTCCTGTGGATGTGCAGGATCTGGATGTGGATTTCCTAGCGTTCTCCGGACATAAGATGTACGGTCCCATGGGTATCGGTGCATTGTACGGAAAGGAAGAACTCTTAGAACAGATGCCTCCCTTCTTATACGGCGGAGAGATGATCGAGTATGTGACCCGTTGCGGTGCCACCTATGCGCAGGTCCCTCACAAGTTTGAAGCAGGCACGGTAAATGCCGGAGGAGCCGTGGGACTGGCAGAGGCCATCTCCTTTATTAATTCCTACGGATTTGATATCATTACCCAAAGAGAAGACGAACTGACGAAGCTGGCCTTTACGGAAATGCAGTCCATCCCCCATGTGGAGATTATAGGTTCAAAGGACTATAAAGAGCATCACGGCATCATCACCTTTGTGGTGGAGGGTGTCCATCCCCATGATGTGGCAACCATCTTTGACGCCCACCACGTGGCGGTCCGGGCAGGACATCACTGTGTACAGCCCCTGCACACCCATCTGCATAAAATGTCCACCACCCGTATGAGCCTAGGCTTTTACAATAACGAAGAAGACGTGACGGCCTTTTTGGAAGTCCTGAAAGGATTGAGAAAGGAAATGGGTTATGGCGAATAACACTTTTTATAATGAGATCTTAACGGAGCATAATATCCATCCCACCCACAAGCATGAGATCGAGGGTGCAAATTTCACTTTAGAGGGAGTCAATCCTTCCTGCGGAGACGATATCATCTTAAGCTTAAAGGTGGAGGATGATGTGATCACGGACGGCGCTTATGTGGGAGACGGGTGTGCGGTTTCCCAGGCGTCTGCGGATATGATGCTGGATCTGGTCATCGGAAGGACAAAGGAGGAAGCCCTTCGTCTGTCCGATATCTTTCTCCGCATGATCAAAGGAGAGATCACGGAAGAGGAACATGAGGAGTTGGAGGAAGCAGGCATTCTTCAGGATGTATCCCATATGCCCGCCAGAGTAAAGTGCGCGGTCTTGGGTTGGCATACTATGGAGGAGATGCTTCGTGAAGGAAAGACAGGCATTACGGGTACGGAGGGCTTTTAATGGCACAAAACCGGAAAAAGCTGACAGACACCTCGGATGATTTTATGTCCGAAGGCATGGCATACGGCGGTATGGTAGGCGGTGTGTTTTTTGTTTTTTCCGCCCTCACCGGCCACGCAAGTGCCGGTGCGGTATGCGTGATCATCGGTGTGGTAGCGGGCATGCTTTTCGGCATGAGCATCAAAAAAGAAAAAAAGAATGCGGATTCCGAAAAGGAAAGAGCCATTGCCACTTACAAGAAATTGGATCGGGAGAGGAATGCCTTTTTTCCGGACACGGCGGTGAAGAAGTACAATCCGAAGATCCAAAGACCCATGCTCCGCACCAGGATTGCCAACGGGGAGAGAATGGCCGGTTTTAAGGATCTGGTGACGGGACACTTCAATGAAGTGATGATCATTTCCAAGGATGAGGATATCGAGGAATTTATGCGCCGCTATGGGATCGCATCAAAAAATGAGATAGAAGGATTGTGATGAAATCTGTTGGGCCGTTTGTGTGAGCAAATACGGCCTTTTTGTTTTCAAACGGGGAAGGTTATGGCAGTACAGTTTATTACGG
Organism: Lachnospiraceae bacterium; assembly: GCA_024681985.1. Taxonomy (GTDB): domain Bacteria; phylum Bacillota; class Clostridia; order Lachnospirales; family Lachnospiraceae; genus JAILEN01. Next base: position 10,306 of record JAIKZU010000050.1, read on the forward strand.
GTAGTTCCGGCAGCGGAAAGACGTTCGTTTTATATCAAAAGATCATCGAAGAAAGTATGCAGCATCCGGAGGGAAGATACTATGTCATCGTTCCGGAGCAGTTTACCATGTCGACCCAGAAGCGACTGGTCATGCTGCATCCCCGGCACGCCATTATGAACATCGATATCTTAAGCTTTAACCGGCTGGCCTATCGGGTGTTTGAGGAGCTGGGGTATAACACCAAAAGTGTCCTGGACGACACCGGAAAAAATCTGGTGCTGCGTCGGATCGCCTCTCTTCAGGAGGACCATCTTTCCATCTTAAAAAACAAAATGAAACGTCCCGGCTATGTGGACCAGGTGAAGTCTTTCATATCCGAATTGGAGCAGTATCATATCCTGCCGGAGGACCTCAATGCCATGGGAGAGACTGCCGGTATGCCGCCCCTCTTTTCAAAAAAGGCCAAAGAGATCTCTTTATTGTACAAAAGCTTTTTGGATTATATCCGCTCGGATTACATCACGGCGGAGCAGGTGCTGTCCCTTTTGATGGATGTCATCGACAAAAGCGAAAAAGTCAAAGACTCTGTCATGGTATTCGATGGTTTCACCGGCTTTACACCTTTGCAGAATGAGGTGATCCAACGGCTTATGCCCATGACAAAAAAGATGGTCTTTACCGTTACCATTGATGAGAAGGAGCCTCTTTTGGGAGCGTATGCAGAGAGTGATCTGTTTGCCATGAGTAAGAAAATGACGGCAAAGCTTACGGATATGGCGCATATGACCCATACCGAGATCCTAGAGCCTCTCCGGCTTTCCATGGGGGAGCACAGCAGGTTTTCCAACGCAAAGGCCTTGGGCTTTATGGAAGCGCATCTTTTCCGAAACGACAAGGCGGAGTTCTTGGAGCCGGACAGGGAGGAGATCGCAGTATATCGCTTGAACGACCCCCGGGAGGAACTGGCTTTCTGTGCCAATCGGATCCGCGCCCTTTGTGCAAAGGAGGGTTATCGTTACGGGGATATGGCCATCGTCTGCGGGGATCTAAATACTTACAAGAATTATTTTGAGGAAGTATTTCTGCAGTATGACATTCCTGTTTTTACGGATGCATCCCTGGAGCTTTCTTACCAGCCGGCTATTGAATTCATTTTCAGTTTTTTGGATGTGCTTTCCCGGAACTTTTCCTATGAGAGCATGTTGCATTTTTTGCGTACGGGTCTTACTGGGCTTACCACGGAACAGGTGGATCTGTTCGACAGCTACCTCTATCGGAGCGGTATCCGGGGATTTGAAAAATATGCCCATATCTTTACGGTACGGCCCTCCGAATTTGAGGAAGAGGAATTGTCGCAGATCAATGAGATCCGAAGTATGCTGTATGAAGCCTTTGCACCGGTGACGGGTATTTTTAAAAAGGACTCTACCGTTTTTGAAAAATCCGAAGGATTACTTCGGATCATGGAGCATTTTTCCGTGGAAGAAAAATGTACCCATGCCGCGGAAGAGTATATAGAGAACAAGGAGCAGGTCAAAGCCCAGGAGTACGGCCAGATCTACACAATGATCGCGGATCTTTTGGATAAGATGGGATCCATTTTAGGCGAGGAGCAGG
>JAIKZU010000055.1 GCA_024681985.1 Lachnospiraceae bacterium
CTTCGGTTCCATCGAAGGAGACGGCGCCGCAGCCATGCGTTATACGGAGGCCAGATTACAAAAGATCACGGAGGAAGCCTTCCTTTCGGATCTCGACAAAAATGTGGTGGATTTCATGCCCAACTTTGACGAGACGGAAAAGGAACCTGTGGTACTTCCTGTTCGTGTGCCCAATATCTTGATCAACGGAGCAGAGGGTATTGCCGTAGGTATGGCCACATCCATCCCCACCCATAATCTGGGGGAGGTCATCGACGGTGTCATCGCCTACATGAAAAACCCGGATATCAATACGGAACAGATGATGGAGTATATTCCCGGACCGGATTTTCCTACCGGGGGCATTGTCACCAATAAGGACGAACTTCATGCCATCTATTCCACCGGCGTGGGAAAGATCAAGCTTCGAGGAAAGGTTGAGATCGAAAAGTTAAAGGGCGGTCATACGGCGGTGGTGATCACGGAGATCCCCTATACCATGATCGGCGCCAATATCGGAAAGTTTTTAAATGATATCTTTGCTTTGGCAGAGAACAAACTGACTACGGATATCGTGGATATCTCCAACCAGTCTTCCAAAGAGGGGATCCGCATTGTCATCGAGCTTAAGAAAGGAGCGGATCTGGAATATTTCCTAAACCTTCTATATAAGAAGACCAGACTGGAGGATACCTTCGGTGTCAACATGCTTTCCGTTTGTGACGGGAAGCCGGAGACTCTGGGGCTGGTTCCCATGATCCGGCATCATGTAAACTTCCAGTATGAGCTGGCCACCCGTAAATATACCACGCTTTTGGCAAAGGAACGGGAAAAGAAAGAAGTACAGGAAGGTCTCATCAAAGCCTGTGACGTCATCGACCTGATCATCGAGATCCTTCGGGGATCCAAGAACATAAACGATGCCAGAGAGTGCCTGATCAACGGCGTCACAGATCCCATTCGTTTTAAATCGGAGCAGTCCAAAAAGGATGCGGCTCTTCTTCGTTTCACGGAGCGTCAGGCAAAAGCCATTTTGGATATGCGGCTGTACCGCCTGATCGGTCTGGAGATCGAGGCTTTACGCAAGCAGTACGAAGAGACCATGCAGAATATCTCCGATTATACCGAGATCTTGGAAAAGAAATCCGCCATGGCAAAGGTCATCATCAAAGACCTTAAGAATTATAAAAAGAATTACGCCGTTGAGCGGAAGACAGCCATTGACAATATCGCCGAAGCCGTCGTGGAGGAAAAGCCCATCGAAGAGATCGACGTGGCAGTTCTTTTGGATCGGTTTGCTTATGCCCGGGTGGTGGATATGCCGACCTACGAGCGGAACAAGGACGCAGCGGAAGCAGAGTGCAAAAAGATCATTTTCTGCAAGAACACGGATCGCCTCTTCGCTTTTACTGCCCACGGCCAGCAGTTTATGATAAAGGTACTGGATCTGCCCTTCGGCAAATTCCGGGACAAGGGTCTTCCGGTGGATAATGTATCCAAGTTTGATGCATCTTTGGATCATATTTTGTTTGTGGAAGCCATGGCAAATATGATGGGCAGAAAACTGGTCTTCGGTACGAAATCGGGTATGATAAAGACGGTTGCAGGGGAAGAATTCGATGTTACCCGTCGTCAGTCCCAGGCGACCAAGTTAAATGATGGGGATGAGGTCTTATGCTGCGGCATGATCGAGCCGGAGGATACCCTGGTGATGCAGTCAAAGGATCATTATTTCCTGCGGATCCTTGCAGACACCATTCCCGAAAAGAAAAAACCTGCAGTGGGAGTTCGCGGCATGCGGCTGTCCCCGAAGGATGAGATGAAGGCGATCTACCTTTTGCATGCCGGTGACAATACGGAAGCGGAAGTTCGCGGAAAGAAGATCGCGTTAAAGAATCTTCATATCGGAAATCGCGATACGAAAGGCGTTAAACGTTAGATCTGGGCAGTGGATGTACTGTGGGAAAGGAGTCATTTATGAAAAAAAATGAGTCAAAGACGGCACTTAACAATTCCAATTTTACCATGATGATGGCGGTGGTCATGCTTTCCGTTCTCTTTCTCCTGATCGGGATCGTGATGCTGGTGTTTCCGAATCTGGAGCTTAAGAACTTCGCTTATGTGACTGGCGGGTTTTTCCTGGCGGGAGGCGCCTGGGAGATCACCCGGTATTTCCTTAAAGAAGAGTATAGGAACATCGCCAACTACGACTTTTCCATTGGAATCTCCCTTTTGATCGCAGGTGTGGTCATCGTGCTTCGGGTGGAAAGCGTCGTGGTATTCATG
>JAIKZU010000066.1 GCA_024681985.1 Lachnospiraceae bacterium
ATCCCCATGAAGACATCGGATTTGGGAGGGGTAGATTCCCTTTATTCCATCGTACAGATGCCCGGGGGCGTTCCCGTGGCCACGGTAGCCATCAACGGCGGTCTAAATGCCGGCATCCTGGCAGCCAAGATCCTGGCCACCTCGGAGCCGGAATTACTTGGCAAAGTCAAGGATTACGCTGCCCGCCAGAAGGACAGTGTTGTAACCAAAGACGAAAAATTACAGCGAGATGGGTATAAAGATTTTTTGTAGATCAGCTTTTTACCGGAATGATACTTTTTAATGCCTTTTTAGCGTACACTTAGGTCGTCCGGAACCGAGTAGGTCAGTCGAGCACGCACCGCAGATACGAAGTATCGAGGAGACGCGCGCAGCGACCGTTAAGCGAGGCGAACGGAGGACCTTAGTGTAAAGCGGATAGGCATAAAAAGTATCATTTCGGAAAAGCGTGAATAGATAATTCTAGATAATGAAAGGAAATCATATGGGATTGGATTACAAGTCATCCGGCGTGGACATTGAAGCCGGCTACGCCTCAGTAGAAATGATGAAAGCATACGTAAAGGAGACCATGCGTCCGGAAGTACTGGGAGGCCTGGGAGGATTCTCCGGCGCATTTTCTTTGGAAAAGATCAAAGACATGGAGGACCCTATTCTGCTGTCCGGCACCGACGGCTGCGGCACCAAGGTCAAACTTGCGTTTTTAATGGACAAGCATGACACCATCGGGATCGATGCGGTGGCCATGTGCGTAAACGACGTGGCCTGCGCCGGCGGCGAGCCTTTGTTCTTTTTAGATTATATCGCCTGCGGCAAAAACTACCCGGAAAAGATTGCTACCATCGTAAAGGGAGTAGCGGAAGGCTGCAAGCAGTCAGATGCTGCCTTGATCGGCGGTGAGACGGCGGAGCATCCGGGATTGATGCCGGAAGAGGAGTACGACCTGGCGGGATTTGCCGTCGGTGTGGTGGATAAAAAGGACCTTATTACCGGAAACGAGATACGCCCCGGCGACGCCCTCATCGGCATGGCGTCCACCGGTGTGCATTCCAACGGCTTTTCTCTGGTAAGAAAAGTATTTGAGATGACAAAGGAATCCTTGGATACCTATTACGATGAGTTGGGGGAGACTTTGGGAGAGGCTTTGCTCCGTCCCACCCGCATTTATGTAAAAGCTCTGCGGGCTATAAAGGAAGCAGGGATCCGTGTGCACGGCTGCAGCCATATCACCGGTGGTGGATTTTATGAGAACGTTCCCCGTATGTTGCCGGAGGATACCCGGGCAGTCATCAAAAAAGACAGTTACGAAAAGCCGCCCATCTTTGACATGATCCAAAAGACGGGAGATATCGCGGAAGAGATGATGTTTAACACCTTTAACTGCGGACTGGGCATGATCCTGGCAGTGGATAAAAAGGACGTGGAAAAAGCCATGGATGCCATCCGTTCGACCGGCGATACCCCCTATCTCGTGGGAGAGATCGTAAGCGGCGAAAAAGGCGTGGATCTGGTTTAGAAAGACGGGGGAGACAGATGTTTCGTATAGCGGTTTTAGTTTCCGGTGGCGGTACGAATCTGCAGGCCATCATGGATGCCATAGAGCAAAAAAAGATAACGGACACCGAGATCGCAGTTGTGATCTCCAACAACGCGGATGCCTATGCACTGACCCGTGCGAAAAATGCGGGGATCGCTACCAAGTGTGTGTCCCGAAAGGAGATCCCTGACAGGGATGCCTATGACGCGGCGCTTCTGTCCGCAGTGGATGAGGCAAAGGTGGATCTGGTGGTCTTGGCCGGATTTTTGGTGGTCATACCCGAAGCCATGATCCGGGCCTATCGGAACCGGATCATCAATATCCATCCTTCCCTGATCCCTTCTTTCTGCGGAACGGGCTACTATGGATTAAAGGTGCACGAAGCGGCGCTAAAGCGGGGTGTAAAGGTTTCCGGTGCCACGGTGCATTTCGTGGATGAGGGCACAGACACCGGCCCCATCCTGCTGCAGAAAGCAGTAGAGGTGAAAGAGGACGACACCCCGGAGATCCTGCAGCGGCGCATCATGGAGGAGGCGGAGTGGATCCTTTTGCCACAGGCCATCCAGTTGCTGGCACATCAGAGCAGGGAGTCATAAAAAAGTATTTAGAGGAGATAGCAGAAAATGAAGGTTTTGGTAGTCGGAAGCGGCGGAAGAGAACATGCCATCTGTATGGCAGTGGCAAAAAGCAAAAAGGTAACGGAGATCATCTGTGCACCGGGAAATGCCGGCATCGCATCCATGGAGGTACCCGGGAAGCGGATCTCCTGTGAAAATATACCGGCCATGGCATTTGACAAACTGGTAGCATTTGCAAAAGATAACCGTGTGGATTTTACCATCGTGGGAATGGATGATCCCTTGGTGGGAGGCATCGTGGACGCCTTTGAAAAAGAGGGCTTAAAGGTCTTCGGCCCCCGACAGAATGCAGCTATCTTGGAGGGCAGCAAGGCGTTTTCCAAGGAACTGATGAAAAAGTACGATATCCCCACAGCTGCCTACGAGACCTTTGATGATGCGGAAGCGGCTCTTTCCTATCTGGAGAGCGCAAAGATGCCCATCGTCCTAAAGGCAGACGGCCTGGCCTTGGGGAAGGGAGTTTTGATCTGCAACACTTTAGAGGAAGCGAAGGCCGGAGTCCGGGAGATCATGCAGGACAAGAAGTTCGGCGATGCGGGAAACCGTATGGTCATCGAGGAATT
>JAIKZU010000139.1 GCA_024681985.1 Lachnospiraceae bacterium
GCTTTTGATCGGTACCATTACAAACGCCATCATCTTATATCTGATGTTCGCCTGCCCGCCGACTCTGCAGGGCAGCGGCCTGGTAGCTTATGCGGCAGCTTTCTACATCATCTGGGGTGTGACCTATACCATGATGGACATCCCTTACTGGTCCATGATCCCCGCTTTTACAGAGGGCGGAAAGGAAAGAGAAGGTTTGACTACCCTGGCACGTTCCTGTGCCGGTGTGGGCTCCGCACTCATCTCCATCTTTGCGATCCTCATTGTGCAGGCCTTAGGAAAATCCATCGGTGGAGCTGATGCCACCGCAAAGATGGTTGAGATCACCGGCTTTAAGTACCTGGCGCTGATCGTAGCGATCCTCTTTGTGGTATTCATCGTGATCACCTGTATCACCGTAAAAGAGAAGTCTTCCGTAGATATGAAGACGGCTACCGTAGGAGAGATGTTTAAGGCACTGATCCAGAACGATCAGGCCATGACTGTGGTGATCACCATCGTCTGCATCAATACGGCTCTTTACATCACGTCCAACCTGGTACTTTACTTCTTCAAGTATGACCTGGGCGGTACTGCCTGGTACAATAACTACACCCTGTTCAACACCGTGGGTGGCGGTGTGCAGATCCTTTCCATGATGGTTCTTTATCCTATCATGAGAAATGTATTCAAGCTGAACAACATCAAGATCTTTTTCGTGGGAGCCGCCATGTCCGTCATCGGATATCTGGTTCTTTTGGGACTGGCGACCGCAGGTTCCACCAGCATCGCGCCTCTTATGATCCCCGGCGTGCTCATTATGGCAAATGCAGGTATGAACAATGTCATCGTCACGGTATTTTTGGCAAACACAGTGGATTACGGAGAACTGAAGAATAATCGAAGAGACGAATCCGTGATCTTTTCCATGCAGACCTTTGTGGTAAAACTGGCCAGCGGTGTGGCAGCCTTTATCGCCTCCCTTGCCCTGTCCGCATTCCACTTAAGTGATGCGGCCACATCGGAAGCGGATCAGACCGTTGATTTTGCGGCAAACGTAGCGGCTTCTTCCAAGATGGGACTTCGTCTGACCATGACATTGATCCCCATTGCCGTATTGCTCTTTGCGGTATTCTGGTTTAAGAAGAAATATATCCTGACGGATGAAAAGATCGAAGAGATCTCTACGGAATTAAAGTCCAAGAGAGGATAATAAAAAGATTACAAAAAAGATCCTGTTCCATGACGGAGCAGGGTCTTTTTTCGTGTGAAAAAACACAAATGCATAAGTTTCATGCGTAACGTGTTATAATATATCTGATACGAGATGCGACGCACTTCAAGAGGAAAAAGGTGTATCACGAAGACTTTGAATCACAGAGGATAATGGGGGAGAACTTATGAAAGAAAAGATGTCGGGAGTAAAGATGTGGACGCTGATCTGGGGACTGGGACTGGCAGCGCAGATCTGCTGGAATATAGAGAATTCCTGGTTTAACACCTTTGTCTATGCAAAGATCGGAAAGTATCCGGAGATCATCACCGGCATGCTGATCTGTTCTGCGGCGGCCACCACCTTTTCCACTTTTTTCTTTGGTACCTGGTCGGACCGCATCGGAAAGCGAAAGATCTTTATCTCGGCAGGGTATGTGCTGTGGGGGATCTTTACCATTGCCTTCGGCCTGACGGAGTTTATCAGCCGAGATCTGTTTTTATTTACAGCCGTCAGTGTAGTGCTGGCGGATACGGTCATGAGCTTCTTTGGATCCATGGCCAATGATGCCGGGTACAATGCCTGGTGTAACGACATCATGACAGACGACAATCGGGGACAGATCGGTGCATCTTTGGCTACCCAGCCGGTGATCGGCACCATATTGGGTACCGTAGTGGGAGGAATGCTGATCGGCTCCGATGATAATTATATGCGGCTCTTTTTGGTCATCGGCGGTGCCATCATCCTCTTTGGGATCCTTTCATTCTTTGCCATGGGAGAGAACGGGTCCATCGAGCCCTCCGTAAGGGGCAGTTTTTGGGAGCAGTTTTTATCCGTATTCGATTTTCGGAGTCTTGTAAAAAACCGGGAGCTTTTTCTGGTGCATGTGGCGCTGGCCATATTCTTTGTGGGATTCAATACCTATTTTGCCTACATCGGAAACTATCTGATCTATTATCTGGGCTTTACGGCGGATCAGATCGGCATCATCGAGGCCATTCCCTTGGTTTTGGCCATGCTTTTCTCCATTCCCGTTTCCGGATTGTTGAACAAAAACCATCATGTGTCGGTGGCATTTGGTGCCGTACTTACCAATTTTGCGGGATTGATGATCCTGTATCCGGTAAAGGCGGCGCAGGTGGATGCGTCCGCTATCTTTGCACCTTCCAATATTCGGCTTTTTCTTGGAATCTTTGTTCTTGGAGTAGGGTATATCGCTTTTTTACAGACCATGAAGGTGTGGGCAAAACAACTCTATCCTGCAGACAGCCGCGGACAGTTTGAAGGAATATGGATCCTGTTTTTCGTACTGATCCCCATGGTGGGAGGCTCCCTTTTGGGACAGACGGTGGTAAAGACCTCCGGGGAGACCTTTGTAAACGCCGAAAGTCTCCAGACAGAGTATATTCCCAACGGCAATATCTTTTTGGTGGGAGGGCTTTTTGTACTGTTGTCTCTCTTGCCTGTATGGGGATGCAGAAAGCATTTTCGGGATCGTTTGAAAGTTTGATCATTTCTACAGGGTATTTCGGGTGAACGGGTGTGATTATAGGGCAGGTCCTTAAAAAGGAGTTTTTTCTTGATGGATCCGCTTGGTTCAGATAAAATTTAAGGAAGCCCAAGAAAGGAATTAAAACTATGGCCGAGTCAAAAGTAAAGAGGATCATCATCGTATCATTCCAGTTTTCGGTTGTCATGAAAAGCATCGAAGGCCAGCTTGCTGACGGTGGATATATGGTGGCAACTATAGAACCCAAGCCGGAGACGGTAGCGGGGTATACGGAGGATGCATCGCTGTTCATCCTCTATCTCCAGGCGGACATCATGGATGAGTACAAGCTGCATTGCCTGAAAAATATCGCAGAGATCTTCCAGCGAAAAAAAATGAAAGCCATCCTCATCGGAGAGCATAAATCAAAGTCGGACTTCTTACAAGCCGTTCCCGCTCTTTCCGCATTTGTCTGGATGGATCGACCGGTGGATGCGGATATACTAAAGAAAAAGGTGGACGAGACCATTGCCCGTCCGTCTTTGGATCCCAACAGAAAGAATCGGATCCTGATCATAGATGATGATCCTTCCTATGCAAAGATGATGAAGGAGTTCTTAAAAGACATCTACAAAGTGGATGTAGTGACTGCCGGGATGCAGGCCATGACCTTTTTGGAAAGGGCTGCGAAAATGGATCCCGTGGATCTCATCCTTTTAGATTACGAGATGCCGGAAATGGACGGCCCCCAGGTTTTGCATATGCTGCGGCAGAAAGAGGAGACCAAGGAGATCCCCGTGATCTTTTTAACGGGGAACGGGACCAAAGAAGCGGTCAACCGCGTGATGCAGATGATCCCGGACGGCTACGTATTAAAATCAACTCCCAGAGAAGAGCTCATCGAATACATTCACAAGATACTTCCATGATTCATAGAGTGGAAGAGAGGGGCATAGATGTATACAGACGATCAGAACAAACATGAGAAAAGACTGACTTTTCGAAATGCGATGATAGCCGTTGCGGTGATCATCATCTTTTCGTTCATTGTGATGATGTACTATAACATGCTCTACGTCGAAAAAAAGAGCAATATCATAAAAAGCGGAGAGATCTCTGCCAAGGAGTCGGCAGAAAGGATCCATAATTATCTGACCACCAGTATCGATTCCCTGAAACTGGCGGCATATTCCTTGGACGGAATGCTTTTGGCAGGAAGGTCGGATGAGGAGATCCGGGATTATCTCGTGGGAGAGTCCACAGCTGTGAGGAATTCCGTGAATGAAAACATGACCGGACTTTACGGCTATATAGACGGGAAGTTCATGAGCGGCACCGGATGGGTACCGCCGGCTGGTTATGAGGCAACGGAGCGTCCTTGGTATACAAGACCCATGGAGGACCCCGGTGAGATCACCTTATTGGATCCTTATGTGGATGTGCAATCCGGCAACACCATGCTGGCTTTGGGAAAAACTCTTTGCGACGGATATAGTGTCCTTTCCGTAGATGTATCTTTAGAACAGATCCAGATACTGACGGAAGAAGCGGTGCAAAAAAACGACACGGACATCCAGATGATCTTAAACGATCAGGGGATGGTGGTGGCTCACTCCGATATAAATGAGGTCTCCAAAGATTACGGGCAAAAGAGCGACACCTTGGGAAGTGAGATCTATCACAGACTAAAAGAGACCAAGGCGGAAAACTTCAGTTTAGACTATGAAGGATTTAAATACATTGTCTATGTGGAGAGTATGCAAAACGGATGGTCCTGCATTTCCGTAACGGATGCCACCGATGTGTTTGATAACTTACGAATGATATTTGTCCTGACCATCCTCTTCGTGGTAGCCATCGTCCTCACCATCGGCATCTTTACCACCCGCTCCAACCGGTATCTGCATATGTCGGTTCGGGCGAAGGCGCAAAGTGATGCGAAAAGTGCATTTTTATCCAATATCTCTCACGATATCAGAACACCGATCAATGCCATGCTGGGGATGAATGAGATGATCCTGCGGGAGACTACCGAGCAGACCATCCGCGATTATGCACAGAATATCAAAGCAGCTTCCGGGCAGCTTTTGGAATATGTGGACGGCATTTTGGATTTTACAAAGATGGGATCCGGCGACGGCGTAAAAAGCCCGGTGGATTACGAAGCCCTCTTCCGTTATCGGCCTGCAGATCTGGGAAGGCAGAAAGGGCAGTTTACGGCAGAGAATGCCCATATTCTTGCGGTGGATGACAATCCCTTAAACCTTTCCGTATTCTTAAACCTCGTGAAGCAGACACAGATCCGGACCGACACCGCAGAAAGTGCCGATGAAGGGATCGAACTGTCTCAAAAGAATAAGTATGATATGATCTTTATGGATCATATGATGCCGGGGAAGGACGGGATCGAGGCCTTGCGGGAGATCAGGGGGGATGTCTCCAATCCCAACAGGGATACCCCTATCATCTGCCTCACGGCCAACGCTATTGCCGGAGCCAGAGAAGAGTACTTAAACGTGGGTTTTAGCGACTATATCACAAAGCCCATCGATCCGGATGAGTTAGAAAACCTGATGATCCGTTTTTTGCCCGAGAATCTGGTGGAGATCCGGCAGCAGGAGAAAAAGCGGGAAGAACTGACACTTTTCCTTCCGGAAGATCTTAAAATATTGGATCATAAGGGCATCGATGCCTTAGCAGGGATCAAAAATGCCGGCTCCCAGGAGGCCTATGTTTCTTTGTTGGAGATTTTTCGTAAGGATATCAGCGGGAAAGCAGAGGTTTTGGATCGGCTCTTTCGAGAAGGCAATCTCAAGGATTACACCATCCGGGTACATTCCTTAAAGAGTTCCGCCAGGATCATAGGTGCCACTTCTTTAGGGGACATGGCCCAGAATCTGGAGACAGCAGGGAAAGCCGGAGACGAAGCTTATATCCGTGCGCACCATGAGGAGTTCATGGATGCATATACGGGTTTTGAGAAGATATTGGCCGGGATCACGAAAGACCGGGATGAACAGCAGGATAAACCAATAGTGGAAGCGGATATGATGGAGCGGGCCTTTGTGGAGATAAGGGCAGCAGCGGATGATATGGACAGTGACAGGCTGTCCGTCATCTTTGGTGAACTGGATGCTTTCAGCATTCCGAAGGAATCGGAAGAACTCTATACGCGGCTCAGATCGGCATCGGATCAATTTGACTATGAAGGGATCATAAAGATGCTATCGCAGGAGAAGAAGTAGAAGGAGAAAAAAAGTGGATTATTGGATCGTGGTAGTGGATGACGAGCCCCTTTCTTTGACAAATGCCAAAACATTGCTAGGAAAATACAGTATGCGTGTCAGCTGCATCCGAAGCGGAAGGGAGCTGTTAAAGTTCATGCAGTCCCATACCCCTGACCTGGTGCTTTTGGATATCATGATGCCGGATATGGATGGATTTGAAACCTATCGGGCCCTTCGCATCTGGGAAGAAAAAGAGAATAAGAATCCGATCCCGATCATATTTTTGACAGGTGAGGACAGCAAAGAGACGGAGCGAAGGGGTTTAAAAGCCGGTGCTTCCGACTTTATCAAAAAGCCCATTGACGAAGGGATCCTCATAAAGCGGATCAAAAATGCCATCGAGAACAACCGGATCATCGAGTCCCTGACGGAAGAAGCCATGAAGGACAAGCTCACCGGTTTCTTGAACAAGACCAGCGGGACACAAAAGGTGAGGGAACTTTGCAGCAGTGTGGACGGGGCGCTTATGGTGTTCGATCTGGACAACTTCAAGCTCGTCAACGATCTCTTCGGTCACGATACGGGAGACCGGGTCCTGGAAGATTTTTCCGATGTGGTGCGTTTTAATATCCGTGGCGATGACGTGGTATCACGGATCGGCGGCGATGAGTTTATGGCGTTTTTCCCGGGACTGACGGATCGGGAGTCTGTGGCCTCCCTGGAAAAAAGGCTGAACAAACAATTGATGGATAAAGCGGATATGCTCATGGGAGAGGGACATGGGATCCCTCTGGGCATCTCCATCGGTGTTGCCATTGCTTCCGAAGATCGGAGGGATTATGAGAAATTGTTCCGTTTTGCGGATGCGGCACTTTTCGAGGTAAAAAGAAACGGCAAACATGGATTCGAGATCTACGATCCGGACATGCGAAGACCCGATACAAAGGAAAACATCGAGAATGAGCTGCATCGTTTGATCAGCATTGTGACCGAACGAGGGGAAGCGAGGGGTGCCATGGCGTTGGGGCAGGATGCTTTTTCCGCCACATACCGCTTTGCGGAGCGACTGGTAAAGGAAAACGGCGGCACCTTGGTCCGCATCCTGTTTTCTCTGTCATCGGATGATAAAGACGAGGATCTGTTGCAGCAGGTGGAAGCTTTAGGCGAGATGTTAAAAGATACGCTGTACCGATCGGATGTGATCCTTCCCTGGCAGCAGAACAGTTATCTCGTAGTCTGCTTACGACATCCGGGAGAAGATGCCGATGAGATCATCCATCGGATCACGGACACCTGGCAAAAGAGTGAGCATGCCCGGGGGTTGCATATCAACTATGCCGTTTCCATAGAAAGAAAGGAAAAAGATGAACGAGCGGAATAACGAGAAATTCGTGGTGGTGGTGGCCAATCTGGCTTCCGCCGGTGTGGTGATCGAAAACACTCTGCTTTCCTGGGAGTTTTGGGTTCCTTTTGTTGTGCTCATCGGAATGCTTACCTTGTGGCCGGTATGTCTGTCGGAAAGGATCCCCGAGGATATCCGACAGATCTATTATTTTGGCTATGGACTTCTGATCCTGTTCTATCATGGTGTGCATAAGACCAGTTTCTTTGACGTGGCCTTGACCATTTCCTTTGGCATGGCGACCTATTCCATTTTTAATCGCATTTATATGATGAATATCCTCCTGTTTTTGTTTGTGGTCATATGGGTGGTGCATTTTTCCGGACTGTCTGTGGTAAAGGACACGGCATACAGTCGTCTGGGTGTTTCCAGGATCCTGCTGCATGTAATGATCGTGGTCTTTTTGTACTACATCAATGTGCGGACCATCAATCACCGTCTGGAAGCAAAGGCGTCGGAAGCGGAGAAAGACAGATTGCTGGAAGCTAACGAAGTGGATATGGAGGACTTTTTGTCCAATATCTCCCATGAGTTCCGCACGCCCGTCAATGTGGTCAACGGGATGACGGATATCCTGATCAAACGAAATGCAGGCAGCGAGGCCTATTCCATCAAGGATGCAGGTATCAAGCTGGCATACCAGATCGAAGATATCCAGGATTACACGGAATGCAAGCGGAAGAAAGTCCTGTTGGAAGAGGACAACTATATGAGTACCTCCCTCATCAATGATGTGGTCACCGCCTTTCGCCTTTTGGAAAACAGCAAAGGGCTGGAGCTGGTGGTGGATCTGGACCCTAAGACTCCATCCATGTTGCGGGGAGATATCAAAAAGCTGCACAAGATCTTTCGGCATCTTTTGTCAAATGCCGTAAAATTCACGAAGCAGGGCGGGATCTTTATCCGAATGTATACGGAAGAACCGGAAAAGCAGGATAATCGTGTCAATCTGTGTATTGAAGTGACAGATACCGGTATCGGTATGGACCGTCGGACGAGACATTCCGTCATGAAAGGGATGTACCAGATGGATAAACGTCGGAACAGGAGTTCCGGGGGGATCGGTCTGGGACTGTTTATCGTGTACGGATTCGCCCATGTCATGGGGGGCAGTGTAAAGCTTGAGAGCCAAGAGAGAGTGGGGACCACGGTGAGAGTGACCCTGCCGCAGACTGTGGCAGACGCAAAGAATTGTCTGGCATTATCAAAGGGATACAGCGGAGATATCCTGTTCCATGTGAGATCCGATAAGTACAAGGTACCTCGGGTAAGAGATTTCTACCGTTCCATGGCCACCAATCTGGCGGTGGGCATCGGCGTACCGCTGTACTCGGCGGAGACGGTTGAAGAAGTAGAACGTCTGCGGGAGAAACTGAACGTGAAGTATATCTTCATGGGACAGGAGGAATACGAAGAAAACCCGGCTTTCTTTGATGCGATGAGCAAAGAAGACATGGTAGTTGCCGTGTCTGCGGCTTCCGGGTTCCGGACAAATGCGGGAAGCGGGGCCATCGTTATGCCGAAACCGTTATACGCATATCCTGCCATCAAGATCCTGAATGAAGGCAAGGACGCCACGGATCTGGAGTACAGCGACAATACGGAAAAACCGCTGTTCACAAATGTACGCGCTCTGGTAATCGACGACGAACCCATGAACCTGGTGGTAGCCTCCAGCCTGTTCAAAGAATATGAGATGCTGGTTGACACGGCGGAAAGCGGACAGGAGGGTATCAGTAAGTATACGGATAATGACTATGACGTGGTGTTCATGGATCATATGATGCCCGAAATGGACGGCGTGGAAGCCATGAAGAGGATCAAAAACATTGCCTCTGAGCAGGGGAAGGATACCATTGTCATCGCACTGACCGCAAACGCCGTATCCGGGGCAAAGGAAATGTTCATAAAAGAAGGCTTCGACGGTTTTATCGCAAAGCCAATTTTCACCCAGGATTTTGAAAGGACCATGAAACGTGTTCTTTCCTTCACTTCCGAAAAAGGAGGTGAAAAGGCATGAATCAGCGAAATTTCTTTGCGGATATGCGGGCAGCCATCAAAGACCCGGAAATGAAGTTGGAGGACCGTGTATTCTTGGTCTACACGGTGATCTCGGAGATCACCGTGTTGGCGGCTTTGATCGGGGATCTTTTTCTGGGAGAGAATATCTACGAGATCACCACTTTGCTTGGTGTATTGTTTTTTGTTCCCGGACTGACATACTTAGGCCTTTACTATAAGATGCTGAATATCGTTCGCCGGATCATCGTGACAGGCATTGTCTTCGTGATCCTGCCCATCGTTTTTTTCTTTGGCGGAGGATTGGAGGGCGGAGGAGTCCTTTGGATCATATTCGGTTTCATGTACGCAGGCCATGTGTTAAGTGGCAGATGGCGTAAATCCATGCTGACCATGATCGTGATCCTTACGTCGGTCTTTTTCGTGATCCAGTACTATTATCCGGAATACATCATTCATCACTCCAGACGGGTGTATTTCGTGGACTTCTTTTTGTCCCTGATCCTGGTGGGGGTGGTCTGCTTCTCCATGACCTGGTTTCAGAATGTCTTATATCAGGATGAGAGCCAACGGGCAAAGATGGAGGCACAAAAGGCAGAAGAACTGACCAGATCTCAAAATCGGTTTTTTTCCAGTATGAGTCATGAGATCCGGACTCCCATCAACTCCATTCTGGGGTTAAATGAGCTGATCTTAAGGGACGCCACGGATCCGGATGAGATCGCCAAAAACGCTGCCGGTATACAGGGAGCGGGGCGTATGCTTTTGGCCCTGATCAATGACATCCTGGATTTTTCCAAAATGGAAGCTGGAAGCATGGAGATCGTTCCCGTGGATTACAATGTGGGTGATATGCTTTCCGAGATCGTGAATATGATCTGGCTGAAGGCGTCGGAAAAAGGCTTAAAGTTTGATGTGAGCATCGATCCACAGGTGCCGTCCGTTCTCTACGGTGATGAAGTGCGGATCCAACAAGTGATCATCAACCTGTTAAACAACGCTGTTAAGTACACGGCAGAGGGGTTTGTGGAGCTTCATGTGGAAAGTGAACCGGTGGATGAAGACACCGTATCCTTACGGATCGCTGTTTCCGATTCCGGCATGGGCATAAAAAAAGAAACCCTTCCCTTCCTCTTTGATGCGTTTAAACGAGTGGATGAGGAGAAAAACCGACATATCGAAGGAACCGGCCTGGGACTCAATATCGTAAAGCAGATCGTGGAACTTATGGGGGGGAGCGTTTCTGTAAACAGCGTTTACGGATCGGGCTCTGTTTTCATGGTGGTGTTAAAGCAGGGAATCTCCAATCCGGATGTGATCGGAGAGTTAAACATTCATAACCAGCAGAACTTCCGCAGAAAGGCCTACGAGAGTAGCTTTACAGCGCCTACCGCCAGGATCCTCATCGTGGACGACAATGAAATGAACTTGGAAGTGGAACGGAAACTGATCCTTACCACGGAGATGATCATTGACACCTCTATCAGCGGAAGAGATGCCCTGGAGCGAACCTTAAGCCACCATTATGATGTGATCCTCATGGATCACCTAATGCCGGAGATGGACGGGATCGAGTGCCTGGAGAAGATCCGAAATCAGGAGGGTGGCTTAAACGTGACGACCCCCGTTGTGGTGCTTACGGCAAATGCCGGAAGCGACAACAGGGATATGTACAACAGCGCCGGATTCGACGGCTATCTGATAAAACCTGTTTCCGGGGAGATGCTGGAATCGATCCTGATGAAATACATTTCTCGGGATAAGCTTATTTTATCCGCCAGAGTCATGAGTATGAAGGAGGATATCAATACACTGGAGGGATATGCCGGAAAGGCTCCGGTGATCATCACTGCTACCTCCATGTGCGATCTTCCGGATCGAGTGATCAAAAAATTGCGGCTTCCCATCATCCCCTTCCTGATCCATACGGATGAAACGTTGTTTAAGGATGGGGTACAGATGGACACCGATGAATTGATCCGCTATGTGTCGGAGGGAAAAAAAGCGATTTCCTCACCCCCCAGCGAAAAGGCATATACGGATTTCTTCTCGGAGAATCTTAAAAAAGCCCATCATTTGATCCATATCGCCATGACGACCAGTATGAGTGAAGATTATGAGATCGCAACAGAAGCAGCTTCCGCTTTTGATAACGTAACGGTGATCAATTCCGGATGTTTGTCCAGTGCCACAGGACTTTTGGTGCTCATCGCCTACAAACTGGCACAGCAGAATATCCCGGTAGATGAGATCGTTGAGGAACTGGAGATTGTAAAGACCCAGTTAAAGTGCAGTTTTGTGATCGATACCACGGATTATATGATGCAAAAGGGATTGATCTCCTCCGCGTTGGATCGCCTGGCAAAGGCCTTAAATCTGCATCCCTTCGTGCGGATCCGAAATGATAAGGCGGGCATCGCAGGTGCTTGGATCGGCGACCGAAAGAGAACCTACAAAATGTACATAAAGAGCGCTCTGCCGGTGGGCATCGCTTACGATCCGGAGGTTGTGTTCATCACCTATGCGGAGGTTCCCATAGATACGCTGCTCTGGATCAAAGAGGAGGTCAATCACATCGCAAAGTTTAAAGAGGTCATCTTTGTACAGGCTTCCGCGGCCATCACTTCCAACTGCGGCCCCGGAGCCTTTGGTATCCTCTACTTTGTAAAGGGTGGCAAGTCCTATAATATCGCATCCCTGGTGGAAGATGAATTTGAGATCCGGGGGGAGGAGACAGAGGAGGACGAAGTGGATCCGGAGACGGAAGATTATCAGGATCTTTTGAGCCTGGCTTCTGCCGAACCGGCCTGGTATGAAGGCCTTTCAGGCATCGATCCGCAGGTGGCATTGAAAAACTGCGGTTCGGAAGAGTCTTTACGATCTGTGATGAAGATCTTTTACGAGTCCATCCCGGAAAAGACAAGGGATATCGAGAAGTACTATGAAGAAGGAGATTGGGCGGATTACACCATCAAAGTCCATGCATTAAAGAGTTCCGCGAAACTGATCGGTGCGCTGGAATTTGCCAATGAGGCGCAGCTTTTGGAAAATGCGGGTAAAGAAGGTGATGAGGCATATATCCGGCAGAATCATGGCGCGTTCATGTCCACATATGGGGATTTTGAATCGGTTCTTTCCCCCGTGTTCGGTGAACCGGAAGAAAAGGGAGAAAAGGATGAGCGGCCCGTGGCAGATGCCTATATGTTAAAGAGCGTATACGAAGAGTTGAAAAGCGCTGCCGACGCCATGGACAGTGACAGGATCGAAGATATTTTTAAGGAGATGTCTGAATACACCATTCCTTCGGAGGAAAGCTCTTTGTTTGAACAGATCCGTACCTTGGCGGACAGCTATGATTATGAGGGTATGTTAAAGCTTTTGGACCAGTCTTGACGGGCGAAAACAGATTGTATTTACACATGCGATAAGATAAAATAAAAGGGTCCTTCGGGACTCTTTTATTACTGTAAAACAAAGAGAGGGGTAGATCATATGATACGAAAATTAAGCGGCGAACGTCCCGTTTTCGTGTTGGATACCGATAGCACCACCTATGCCTTTTCCGTTATGGAAACGGGACAGTTGGAGCATCTGTATTACGGCGCGAAGATCACGGTGGAAAAGCCGGAAGATCTTGTGGCTTTGACGGAGAAGCGTGCGTTTCAGCAAGGAAACTCCATCGCCTATGATCAGGAGCACTTATCCTTTACATTGGAAGACGTTTGCCTGGAGATGTCCGGGTATGGAAAAGGGGATATCCGGGAGCCTTTTATCGAGATCATTGCGGCGGACGGCAGTGCCACCACGGATTTTGTCTATGCATCGGATGAGATCAAAAAAGGAAAAGAAGCGTTAAAGGATCTGCCTTCTTCTCATGATGACACCGGATCGGTCGAGGGCCTCCATGTGACCTTAAAAGATAATAACCACGGCTATGAACTGGTGCTGTCCTATTATGTTTTCGAAAAGGAAAATGTGATCACAAAGACAGCCAGGTTCGTAAACGCCACTGCAGAGCGCGTGATCCTGACGCGTCTGATGTCCAACCAACTGGATCTTAATGAGGCTGGACTTACCATCTCCTGTTTCAGAGGGGCGTGGATCAAGGAAATGCAGATGACGGATACGGTATTAAAGGCAGGAAAATTTGTCAATTCCTCCTTTACGGGATCTTCTTCCAACCGTGCCAATCCCTTTATCATGGTTTCCCGTCCCGGCACCACGGAGTATCAGGGAGACTGCTTTGGATTTAACTTAGTGTACTCCGGGAATCATTACGAAGCAGCGGAAGTAAATGCGTATGACAAGACCCGGATCGTATCCGGTATCAACCCCACCCAGTTTCGGTTTATCATCAACCCAGGTGAGGAATTCCAGGCGCCGGAGGCGGTGCTGACATTTTCCAGGGAGGGACATAACGGCATGTCCCAAAACATGCACGCTTTTGTTAACGAACATATCGTGGCAGGTGAATGGTCAAAAAAAGCTAGACCAGTCCTCTTGAACAGCTGGGAAGCAAACTACTTCGATATCAACGAAGGAAAGCTTGTGGCTCTGGCGAAAAAGGGAAAGGAAGCAGGCGTTGAGCTTTTTGTAATGGATGATGGCTGGTTCGGTCAGAGATCCGATGATAAGCGCGCCTTAGGGGACTGGTATGTCAATACAAAAAAGCTTCCTCACGGTGTAAAAGGCCTGGCGGAAAAGATCAATGCCATCGGGCTGGACTTCGGTATCTGGATCGAGCCGGAAATGGTAAACGTTGACTCTGATCTCTACAGAAATCATCCCGAGTGGTCCATAGAGATCCCCGGCAAACGTCACTCCGAAGGGCGTAACCAAAGGATCCTGGATTTTGCCAATCCCCAGGTGGTGGATCACATGATCGAGAGCATGAAAAACGTGATCTCCTCCGGGAATATCGCTTATGTGAAGTGGGACATGAACCGGATCTTTTCGGATGTGTATTCCCAAAGCCTGGATGCGGAGCATCAGGGTGAGGTCTTCCATCGTTATATCTTGGGATTCTATCGTCTGGCCCGGACGTTGACCGAGGCTTTCCCAAAGGTACTCTTTGAAGGATGCGCCTCCGGCGGGAACCGCTTTGACTTAGGAGCACTTTGCTATTTCCCGCAGATCTGGGCATCAGACGACACGGATGCAGTGGCACGGCTTGCCATCCAGAATGGGTATAGTTACGGATATCCCATGTCCACGGTGTCGGCCCATGTTTCCAATGTGCCGAACCACCAGACCCTGCGAAAGACGAAGATCGACACTCGTTTTGCGGTGGCTGCCTTCGGTGTGCTGGGATATGAGTGCAATCTTTCGGACATGAAAAAAGAGGATCTGTCTGCCATCAAGGAGCAGATCACCTTATATAAGAGGTTTCGGGAAACCATGCAGTACGGCGCCTTCTATCGAAAGCGTTATGACAATGTGGTGGAGTGGTCCGTGGTCTCAAAGGATCAAAAGCAGGCGGTATGCATGGTGTTCCAGAAGCAGGTACATCCCAATTCCCAGTTTTTAAGTGTGCATCCTGTGGGATTGGATCCAAAGAAAAAGTATCGGTTCTACGGGCGGGAGTCAGCCCTGGATATCCGTACTTTTGGGGATCTGATCAATGCTGCCGTACCCATCCATGTGAAGCAGGGAAGTCTTTTGCACAACGTGATCTCCAAGTTCGTACAGCCCAAGGGGGACAATGAGGACTATACGGCATACGGTGATGCGCTGATGAATGGCGGTATCGGTTTAAAACCTGCTTTTTCCAGTACGGGATTCGATATGGACGGCTCTGTTCGTGTAATGGGAGATTTCGAGGCACGCATGTACTTTATGGAGGAAGTGTAAGCTTTTGGAGGAAGCCTCATGAAAGATAGGGACGAACTGTATGAAAGCATTCAAAAGGGAGAGTCTTCCGTGGATATCGGCTATGCCAATATCGATCTGTCCAGAGAAAAGCGAAGCGGAGCTCCGGAGGTGATCTACGGCGCCGGAAAGACCGCTGCGCAGATCATCGGTATTTTGCATGCCATGCGTCAAAACGGCATCGAAAGTGTGCTGGCCACCCGGGTGGATGCCGAGAAGGCTGCACTGATAAAAAATGAATTTCACCATGATTTTATTTACCACGAGGATGCTGCCATCGGCATCCTCGGTACCGTAAAAAAGCCGGACGGCGTGGGCAAGATCGCCGTGTTGGCTGCCGGTACCAGTGATCTTAAGGTGGCGGAAGAAGCGGCGCTTACCGCAGAGTATCTGGGGAATGAGGTGCTGCGCCTCTATGATGTGGGGGTGGCCGGATTACACCGGCTTTTGGCCAGGAAAGATGAACTGTTGCAGGCGAGAGTAGTCATTGCCGTGGCAGGCATGGAAGGTGCGCTGGCCAGCGTGGTGGGAGGCCTGGTCTCTGTCCCGGTGATCGCGGTGCCCACCAGTGTGGGATATGGTGCCAGCTTCGGCGGTATTTCGGCACTTTTGGCCATGCTGAATTCCTGTGCCAGCGGCGTTTCTGTGGTAAACATCGACAACGGTTTTGGCGCGGCGTATCAGGCAAGCCTGATCAATCATCTATAGAGCATCCGATAATTTTTGGGAATGTTTTTTTACTTTCGGATAAAGCGGAGAAGGGGAAATGGAACAAAAACACCATAATAAAGACTATTTCGGAACGTCACATCTGACGATCCTCATCGTTTATACGATCTTTTCTGTCATATTGATCGGAGAGTCCCTGCTCTTGGGTTGGGAAACCTGGGCGCTCTTTTTGATCGGTGCAGCCCTTGCGGCAAGCTGGATCATCCATATCCGACAGCAGATGCCGCCGGAGACCAGATTGTGGCTCTTTGCGTTTTTAATGATGGCCACTGCCTTTTTCTACGGTTCTCATGTCACCAGCACTTACGATTTTGGCCTGGTGATGTCTGTCATCATCCTGATCTACGTATCCACCGGAAATCCGGGACTCATCACGCTGGCACAGGTGACTTATTATCTGGCCATGTTCTATGACATCGTCACCCTGATCTTAAGCGGAGAGAAATTTGACGGTCTTTTGATCACCCGTACCATGCTGCATGTTGTTGTCATCACCTTGTTTTCCATTCTCGCCCGCAGGATCATCCTAAAGTGGAAGGAGATCCTGGATAAGAACGAAGAGGAAAAGGCGATCCTGACGGAGAACACCACCCGGCTGAATGACTTTTTGGCAAATATTTCCCACGAGATCCGTACCCCCATCAATGCCGTCATCGGACTGACGGGTGTGTGCGTGGAAAAGGAAACGGATCCGGAGATCAAAAGAGATATGCTTCTGGTGACGGAAGCCGGACGCAGGGTAGGAGACCAGATCGGGGACGTTTTGGACTATTCGGAGATCGATATGAATTCTCTGGCAGTCAATACAGAGGATTACATGCTTTCCTCCTTGTTAAATGACGTGGTAATGGAGATCAATCCCCGGAAACCGAAGGAACTGGAACTGGTCATCGATGTGGATCCTTCCGTGCCCTCCGTGATGCAGACGGATGTGGTGAAGTTAAAAAAGATCCTTCGGCATCTTATCGAAAACGGATTGAAGTATACCAAAGAGGGCGGTGTGTACGTGCGGATCACCTCCGAGGAAAGAGAATACGGTATCAATCTGCAGATCGATATCCGGGATACGGGGATCGGTATGAGTCGGGAAGAACTGGAAAGAGTATTTGAGCGTTTCTATCAGGTGAACTCCGGCAGGACCCGCTCTTCCAGTGGTTTAGGTCTGGGACTATCCATCGTAAATGGCTTTGTCAGGGCTTTAAAGGGCTTTATGACGATTGATTCTGCCCCCGGAGAGGGGACCTGGGTCCGTTTCAGCCTGCCTCAAAAGGTCGTCGACCAAAAGGGCTGTATGGGGGTTAACGATCCGGGCGCATTAAACCTGGGCGCATATTATCATTTCGACAAATTCAACAATCCGCATGTCCGGGATTATTACAATGCCATGATGAAAGACCTTGTGCTGGGACTTCGCGTCACCATGCAGCGGACCGATCACATGGACGGGCTGAAGGCTTTGACAAAGGATACCACCTACACCCATTTGTTTGTGGGAAAAGAGGAGTACGAAGAGGACCCTGCGTTTGTGGAATCCCTGACCAAAGATACGTTGGTTACTATCGTGGCAAACGACGACTTTGTGCTGCCGGAGGGCTCCCATGCCCGGATCATCCCGAAGCCCTTTTACTGTTTCCCTGTTATCGCTGTATTAAATACCAATGTCCATGACCTGGATGATATGGAGGAAGAAAAACTATGGCTGGGCGGAGTGAAGGCTCTCATCGTGGATGACGAGCCCATGAACCATGTGGTGGCAAAAGGAATCCTGGCTCGATATGGTATGGAAGTCTTTTCTGTTAATTCCGGTGAAGAGTCCATCGCTTTCTGCAGAGAAAAGGATGTGGATATCGTGTTCATGGACCACATGATGCCGGGTATGGACGGCGTGGAGGCTATGCAGGCGCTGCGGAGTGATTTCTCCAGAGCCAGAAAGGATATTCCCATTGTGGCACTGACGGCCAACGCGGTAAGTTCCGCAAAAGAGATGTTCTTAAGTGTGGGATTTGACGGCTTTGTCTCAAAGCCCATTGAATTGATGGAATTGGAGCGCGTTTTAAGAAAGGTACTTCCCAAATCCATGATCGGCGCTGTGCCGGTGGATCAGGATGACACAAAAAAGAAAAAAGAAAGAGAAGCCAAAGCAGAAGAAGTCACATTAAATGAGCCGGAAGAACAAAAAGCAGCCGGAAAGTACAGTCTGCTGGAGAAACTGTCTGTGGACTCTACCCAGGGACTTTTCTACTGCCAGAACGATCCGGAGTTTTATGATCAGCTTTTGATCCAGTATGCGCAGGAATTTCCGCAAAAGGAAAAGACACTGACGAAAGCTGTGGAGGAAAAGGATCTTCGGACCTATGAGGTGACGGTGCACGCTGTAAAGAGCACCTCAAAAATGATCGGGGCCATGCATCTGTCCGATGCAGCGAAGGCGCTGGAAGATGCGGCAAAGGAACAGAAGGAGGCTGTGATCCAAAAGGATCATTCGGCCATGCTGGAGGAATACACCTCTGTTGCAAAAGCCATCATGGATCTGTTCGGCTTGGAGCTAAAGACGTCGGAGGAAGGATCCGAGTATGAGATCCTGGAATTCGGACCGGAGGAGGATGAGGTTCTGGAATTTGCACCGGAAGGGGGTGATGCGTCATGAAAAAACTGTTAAAAAGCATTTTGGATGACTCAAAATCCCTGCAGGAGCGGTCCTTTACCCTTTTGTT
>JAIKZU010000156.1 GCA_024681985.1 Lachnospiraceae bacterium
ATCAGAAATCTGCAAAGGTGGATCGATGTTTTGTCCGGCATGGAAGGAAAGATGATCGTGGTTTGCGATAATCCCGCCTTGTTGCAGAACGTGATCAGCAATATCCGTATGGAGCCGGGGATGGAATTCATTTCCAGTGAACGGGAAGACGAGCGACTGAAAGCATTGTGTGAGCGGATCACAAATGATCGTTGGAGAAAGGCAGGATATGCCCATCTGACTACATTTTTCGATGCGAATAAGCGTGGAGAAGAGGAATTTTGGAATATTGATGCGGATGATACCGTGATCTGCCTTTCCGTAGAGCGAACCCGGGAAGCCTTAAGTGAGGCTAGAGAGTATGCAAAGGACAATGATATTAAGATTTTCTCTTTGGATATGCATACAACTCGTACAGGAGGAGGACACTGGTCCTTTGGGATCACATATACCGACAATACGGTGGACTGGCTCAGTCTCATGGAAAAATACAGCGATAATGAAAAATGGCAGCAGGTGAGACAATATCTTCAAAATACCAATGGTCTTGTCAATATAGATAGTTATTATACGTATCTAAGAAAATATCCTGTGACAGAAGGTATTTCTACTTTCTACTTGGAACATCTTCGGTTTATTCACTACTCAACAGATTTTATTTCGTCATGCTTGTATTCGGGAGTGTATTATTGGCATGAAGGGAAATTATATTCTCCGGTGTTGAGTGATGTATTGCAGTTAGAAGGATATGTAAAAGGTGAATCGATACCGACAGATGTAGAAAAGATTGATATCGGAGTAACGGAAAACGAGAGTTTGCTTGAATTGCAGTGCTATGCAACCGGAGCACGATCAAAGGAACAACTCCCGGAACCGGAGATGAATTATAGTATTCCTTGGACACAGATAGATCAAATATTACGAGAAAAATAGGTATTTTCGATGGAAGAAAAAGAATACGCAGCGATCTGCCAGACCATTCGTGAACTGATCCAGAACGGATATGAGGTGATGCTGTTTCATCAGGGGTTCGGAGAAACAGCCATCTTCCTTCAAGTACTGTATAAATACAAAGAGATGCGGCGAAAAAAACTCTTTGTGATAACTTATGTTTCCTCCAGAACGGAACTCTTGAAGGCATCGGATGTCATCGATGAAGTGTTTGAAGTGCCGGAGGAGTTATATCTTGCCTTATGCAAGGATGTCCCTTTTCGTATGGAATGTGACATTAAGGATTTTTTGACTATGCACAAATATGACTTGGATCGTTCTACGATGAAGAAGGAAGTGTGCGAGTATCTGGGAATCTCAAAGGATACGCCCTATGGTCCGTACCAAATTCCGGTGGTGGATGCGAACTGGGAGGAATACTTTGCTACAAAGGGACTTCACAAGGGAAAGACAGTCTTTTTAGTGCCCCACGCTCTTTTTTTGGGAAAGGTTGTTGACGACAGCTTTTGGGTGAAGTTAGTAAGCAGATTAAAAAAAGCCGGATACACGGCGTTATTTAATCTGCCCCAGGAGTCGGTACCCGGCGTCCCCTTCGCTTACTTTGATATCATTCCTTCCCTTCGATTGGCGGAAAAGTGTGGCTATGTCATCGGAGCCCGAACCGGGTTCATGGATCTGGTAGCAGCATTTACATCGATTCCGGTGCAGGCCATCTATCCGGATGATACGCACCCCTCCTGGGAGATCTGTAAGGAATACACTTGGACGGAACCGGTGGAGGGAGACTATGCTCTAAAATACATGGAAAGTACCGGATTGCACACCCTCTTTGATCGACCGGGTATTACCGAGCATGTTTATACTTGTGATGAGGATCTTCTGGATTCTATAATGAGTCACTTATAGAGGACGCAATGAGTGAGATAAAATCTTTGTACGTGGAAATGGTGATCCCCCAGCTGGCAGAAAAAGGTGGATTGGACCGGATCATAAACGATCTTGCCGAGCATCTGAGCCATAAGGCGGATCTGGAATTCCATGTGGTACAATTGGTAGATACGGGACTAAAGTGGTGGAACGACCATGCCTTGCCCACAAACCTTTTTAAAGCACAGGATGACCCTTCCTTTATGGATACAGCCCATGCCTACGCAGCCTATCTGCAGGGCTTGGAAAGGGCACCGGATGTGATCATGGCGACGGGTTGGCCAATTACCGTTACCATCGCAAGAGAAGCGATCCGACAGGCGGGCATACGAACCGTTTTAGTTGCATATCCTCATATGACCTTACAAGAGGGGGAGGAAAAAGGAGTCGGCGGAGTGGCATGTATCAAAGATGCGGATGTGGCTTTTGCCATCAGTCCTCAGGTAGAGACCGAGATTCGAAATGGCGGGCTCTCTCTCAGAACCCTGCGCGTCAACAATGGGATCCGGATGCCAAAAAGCTTGACTGACAGAGGAAAACCCGGATGCACGCATAAGCTTTTGTATGTGGGACGCCTGGTGGAAGGAAAAAACCTGCCCATGGTGTTTCGGGCTATGGCTTATACAAAGGAACCCTGGTCTCTTCAGATCGCGGGACAGGGAGAATTGGAAAAGACCAAGGAGCAGGCTGCCATTTTCGGCGTTTCGGACAGAGTAGAGTTTTGCGGTTTCTTAAATGACCCTTATGCAGATGCGGAAGAGATCTCTTTTGTGATCATGCCATCTAACTATGAGGGGTTTTGTATGGTGATACCGGAGGCTTTATCCAGGGGGATCCCGGTGATCACAACACCGGTGGGATGTGCGACTGAAGTGATCAAGCCCGGAGAAAACGGATACTTGGTAAATATTGATGATGCTACCATGCTGTCGCAGATCCTGGATATGATCGCAGAGGAGAAACTACCGATCCCGGATCCTACTGTTTGCAGGGCATCAGTGGATGCATATGAATTACGTCATGCCATGGAGCATATCTATAACGAATTGTTAAAACTGGGCAAAGAAGGCGGATGATCCAAAGAATATGATTTATATCGTTGCGGTTGAAAACAGAAAAAGCGGTGGGCCGGAGCTTTTGCACCAGCTTGCATATGTTTTAAATGCCATTGGCAAGCAGGCGCAGATGGTGTATGTGGCCAATGCGTTTCCGCTAAGGATCGTCAAAGCCAATGTGATCGATGAGTACGGAGCATACTGCAGTCAAACAGAGTTCCGCCTGGAGGTGATCGACCGCCCGGAGAATATGGTGGTGGTACCGGAGATCCTTTTTGAGATATTGGAGGACATTCATTGCGCCACTAAGGTGGCCTGGTGGTTAAGCGTTGACGGATATAAGGATATACTGAAAGATAAATACAGTTTCACGGACGATGATCTAAAGGACCATTCCTGCCTGGACTACTATCGGTTTCGGGAAAGGGAAGATGTATTTCATCTGGTGCAGTCCTATTACGCCTGGGATTTTTTGAAAACCAAGATCGGGATCGCATCGGAGCGGACGGATTACCTTTCGGATTATATCAATGACGTCTATCTTCAGACAGATCCGGAGGATCTGCAGATCGAAAAGAAAAATATGGTGATCTTTAATCCGAAAAAAGGAGGCTGGAGATTAAAAAAGATCATCGATGGGACCCGGGATGAGATCCTGTGGGTGCCCTTGGAGAATCTCACAAAGGAAAAAATGCGGCTTCATATGTTGATCGCAAAGGTGTATGTGGATTTCGGCAATCATCCCGGAAAAGACCGTATACCCAGAGAAGCAGCCATCAGCGGATGCTGCGTGATCACCGGGATGCAGGGTGCGGCTGCATATGACAAAGATGTACCCATTCCATCTCGCTACAAGATTGATGATGAGCAGGATGTGGATGTGGATCTGGTGCGCCGGACAATACTGGATATTTTTGATCATTACGAGGAAAGAAGTAAAGATTTTGAAGAATACCGCAACATGATCCGATCCGAAAAAGAAGCCTTTGTGCAGGATGTTATGCGGCTGTTCCGATAAGTAATCATATGAGGATAATCTATGGCTGAAAAACAACCGGAGTATGCATCGCAGGAGATGATCGATGAAGCGGTCCGACTGATCCATTACAGATACTATGAACTGGAAAAAAGGATTGGTGACCTTTTGACTTTATATCGGCAGGGGATCCCGACAGATGTTTTCCCCTATCAGCCTCCGCAAATGGATACGGATCATCGCATTCCTGTGTGGATCTGTTGGTGGCAGGGGTTTGAACAGGCGCCGGAGCTTGTGCGGATGTGCCGGAAAAATGCATATACCCAATTTAATGAAAGAGATTTTCGTATCATAGAGATCACTTTTGACAATCTAAGGGAGTATATGGATTTCCCATCATGGATATGGGATAAGTACAATGCGGGGATCATTACAAAAACTCAGCTTTCCGATCTGTTGCGTTGTGGGCTTCTTTATTATCATGGCGGCTTATGGATGGATGCCACCTACTTTCTGACGAAGTCTTTTCCTGTGGAGAATCTTAAAGACAGACCTTTGCATACTTTACATTTGGCGGGGTTCGAAGGGATCCATATCAGCCAGGGCAGATGGACCATGAATTTTCTGTATACTACCAAAGGCCATTTGTTTCCGCGGTTTGTGTTGAATGCCTTTTATTATTACTATGCCGCATATGATGAACTGTTTGATTATTTCATGGTGGATTACTTTGCCAGAATGATCTACAACTATTCCGATGAAGTACAAAAAGTCATCGATGAACTTCCTCCCGAACAACCTGCAGCATTTTTACTGCAGAGTGTATTGAATGAGGTTTATCCCAGTGAGGAGTTTGAGAGGGCAAAGGAAACTACAAGCATTTTTAAACTGAATTATTACGAAAAGGAATTAAAAAAACAAACAGAGGACGGCCGGAGCACTGTCTACGGACATTTAGTAAGTGCCACTTTACGGCAAGGAGCCTTCGATGTTTGAAAAGGGAGATATGATGGATAATCCAAAGGTTTCTGTTATCGTGCCGGTTTACAATGTGGCGGAGAAGATTAAAAGGTGTGCGGATTCACTATTGACCCAGACGCTTTCGGAGATTGAGATCATTTTTGTGGACGATAACTCTACCGATACATCTTTTGAATACTTAACGGCCCTTGCGAAAACAGATGACAGAGTAGTGGTATTGAAAACGAAAAAAAACAGCGGCGCCGGCGGTGCAAGAAATGTGGGCCTGGACCATGTGCGGGGAGAATATGTAGGCTTCGTGGACGCGGATGATTTTGTAAAAAACGATATGTTTGCGGATCTTTATAAAAAGGCCAAGGAAGGGGATTATGATATCGTTGACAGTCCGGTGTTCAGTTTAAAAGATGATGCCATTTTGGAACCGGGCATTAAGGATGTGTTTTGCGATCGTCAGTTAACAAATGAACAGAAGGAACTTTTGCTATTGTCCGATGGCTACATTGTTTCTAAGATCTTTCGGACGGCACTGCTCCGCCAAAACAGAGTTTACTTTCGTGAAAATGTGAAAGTGGAGGACGCGGATTTCCTTTTGAAATTGATCCTTCACGGGGATAAGTTTGGAAATATTCATGATCCCAAGTACATATATGATAACAGGGGAGAAGCGGAATCCTGGAGTGTGAAGGATGCAAATGAAAAGGAGTATACTTCTATTTTGAAGTTGTTAAAGGAATATGGACATATCCTAAAAACGGATCCAAAAGCAAGAGAATGCAGGAGTGCCATAGAGGCAGCGATCTTGCATTTTTATCACGTGGGTATCGAGTGTTGTATCGATCAGAATTCCGATACAATGTCAGAAGAAAGCCTATATAAGCTGGTTGAGATCAAAAAGGTGAAAAACGGTATATTTAAGGGAGGATATGACAATCCGTATTTTAAATCTGTGGTAAATGATGCAGTCATAGAGTTTATGCAGTGGGTGGACAATATCAAGGTATAAGCAGCTGCAGGTTGGCATGCGGACAGAAACAGCAGGGAGTATATGAGAGAAAATGATAAAATATCGGTGATCATACCATGCTATAACGTCGCAAAATGGGTGGATCGCTGTCTGGAAAGCATTACATCTCAAACCATTGGTTTGGATCGATTGGAGATCATCTGTGTGGATGATTGCTCTACGGATGATACGTTTATGCACTTGGAAGCATGGGAGGTCCAATATCCGGATCAGTTTGTTTTGGTAAAAGCATCGGAAAACAGCAGACAGGGAGGTGCCAGAAACATCGGGCTTTCCTACGCTACAGGAGACTGGATCGCATTTGTGGATTCGGATGACTGGGTGGAACGGGAGTATCTGGAATTACTCCTGCAGCCGGTGACCGAGGAAAAATATGATGTAGTATGCTGTGAAAGTATCCGTGATGATTCGACGGAGTTGTCCTATTTGGAGGAGATAAGGAAAAAGGGAGAGGGAGAGAACCGGAAGTTATCCGTTCTGTCTGTCGAGGATCGAAAGGCATTCATCCATGCTCAATCTATGAAACTTTCGGCGTGGGCAAAGTTGATCCGTCGGAGTTTTTTGCTGGAAAACGATATCGTATTTCCTGAGAATCTGGCATATGAGGATATCTTTTGGGGTGAACTTTTGCATCTGTATGTCCGGAATGTATTCCTGCGCAGGGAGCGACTATATCACTATTTTATCAATTCCGAATCCACAGTGTTGGGACAGTCTTTTTACTATCATACAGACATGCTTACCATACAAAGCCTGCTTTTTCACGAAATAAAGAAACGAGGGATGGACACAGAATATGGAACGGAGTTGGAATATGAGTACCTGTATACAGGACTCTTGGCTTTCCTAAAGGTATTGGCACTCCGGTTCGAGGAGCCGCCATATCCGCTTTTTCTCTTACTACAGGCTTTTACGGTAGATCATTATCCGAACCTAAAGGATAATGCTTATATAAAAAGGGATGGGCTTCCACCGCTTCATGATACTCTTTTGCAGGCGGCTTTCATGCCGATCAGAAAAACAGAGTTCTTGGAGCTGATGAGATCCCTAAAGCAGATCGGTATTTGATGTAAGAAGAGGACAGGATTTGAAACTAACAGTTTTTACGCCGTTGTATAATCGAGCGAAGGATGTCATAAGGTTATATGCGTCCCTGAAAGCCCAGCAGTCTTTTGATTTTGAATGGTTGGTGGTGGACGACGGATCTACGGATCATCCGGAGAAAGTATTCGCGCAGTTTGAGACGGAGATGCCGCCTTTTCCTATTGTTTTTCTGCGACAGCCAAATGGAGGTAAACACCGTGCCTGGAACCGGGCTTTGCGGGAAGCGAAGGGGGAGTATTTTCTCGTTTGCGACAGTGATGATGTGTTAACGGAGGATGCTATAGGTAAGATCATTTCCTGGTTGGAGGGGATCCATGATGCGCCCGAACTTGTTGGTGTAGCGGGATTAAAGATCTCTCCGGATGGAGAACTTCTGCTTTGGCGTGAGGAGGAAAACGGCACT
This sequence comes from Lachnospiraceae bacterium, assembly GCA_024681985.1. Taxonomy (GTDB): domain Bacteria; phylum Bacillota; class Clostridia; order Lachnospirales; family Lachnospiraceae; genus JAILEN01. Next base: position 7,401 of record JAIKZU010000156.1, read on the forward strand.
ATATCTCTTTACGGTGGGCAGCCGGATTTTCATGGGAGCATTGACTGTGATTTTTATGAGATCCTCCACCATGGCATGCGGGGAGATCGGTGTGAAGTCTTACGGACGGAGGTTCTGCGACACTATCCTTTTCCGGAGTATGAGGGAGAAAACTTTCTCACGGAGGGGATCCTGTACAACCGCTTGATCAGGGAAAAAGTTAGAATTCGTTGGTACGATGAACCGCTGGAGATCTGCGAGTACAGACAGGGTGGCCTTACACAGTCGGGTCTTCAAAAATTTATTGATAATCCGAAAGGATATGCTACATACATAAAAGAGGACATCTGTTCCGAAGAGGATCGAAAGGATATTTTTTATGATTATTACTTGCGACTGAAAGACCGGTTGTCTTTAAAGGAGATCGCGGATAATCTAGGGCTAGGAGAATCGGATCTGTTGGAAAAGATGAATATGCAGCACATGATAAAGCAAATTGAACAGATCACGGCCCGGGTGATCCGTGAGGCGGAAGGGATATACGACGGAGCCGGTTTTACCCACGAGATCACGTCCGAGTGGCAAAAGGAGTTTATGGATCTGGGGGAGCTTCTGGAGGCCAACGGATATGAGGATACGGATGTGATCCACGAGCTGGAGGTTCTTTGTGAGATCTGTTTTCAATTGAGTGAGACACAGGAGGATCCCAATGTGCTGAAACGAAGCCTGCTCATTTCCTGCAAGGAGCTTCTGTATCACTTTTTTTACAGCAAAAAAAGGGGGATGCATTCCCTCTCCATCACCTCCATCATAAAAAACGAACCGGATATTTTGGAGTGGATTGAGTACCATCGTCTGGTGGGCGTGGATCATTTTTATCTCTATGATAATGAGAGCTCGGATGGACTGGAGGAAAAACTGAAATCCTATATTGATGCAGGGATCGTCACTTATACCTACTTCCCCGGAAAGGCGATGCAGGACAAGTCCGTAAATGATGCCATCAGCAAATATGCCTATGATACAAAGTATCTGGCGGTGATCGACGGGGATGAATACATCGTGCCGGTGGAAGCCGGCCGCCTGTTGCCGGATCTTTTGGATGAGATCATAGAAAAGTACCACAGGAGCCAATATCATCCCGGAGGGTTTGCCGGTGGTGTGGGGATCAACTGGAGAGACTACGGGACCGGCGGGCACAAAGAGCCGGTGGAGGGGCTTTGTATTGCAAACTACCTTTACCGGGGGGAGGACGATTACTACCAGAATGTGCATATTAAGACCATTTATAATCCCCGGGTGGTTTCCTATGTGGACAATCCCCACAACGGACATTATCGGAACGGGTACTACACGATTTCCGAACATGGATCTATGATCCCGTTCTTGTATTTTTATGACGGCCACTGTGATCTCTTGCGGATCAATCATTATTTTTCCAAGTCAGAGGCACAGGTCATTGAAAAGAACCGTCGGGGATGGCCGGTGGGCGATCTTAAACGGGATGATGAAAAGGAACTTTATGAGGCATCCGTAAACTGCAATAAGGTGTATGATCCCATCATGCTCCGCTATGTGGATGAGGTAACGAAAAGTCTGAAAGAGGGACTCTCTTAACATGAACACCCTAAAACTTTACGTGGTTTCGTCCCATGTGGACAAACCCTTGGAAGAAAAGATAATTAATTCCAAATATGAGGTCCCCATTCAGGCGGGAGCAGCCCTGACGGATAAAAGGATCTGCGAACGAAATGACTATGATGGCTTCGCGGAAAGCCTTTCCGACAAAAACAGAAGACTGGCGGAAGGTACGGCCATCTACTGGATCTATAAGCATTTGGATACGGACTACGTGGGAATTGAGCATTATCGGCGCAGGTTTGTGATCTCCGATGAGGAACTGGAGCGGTATATGGAATCCGGAGTGGACCTTATCACTACAAAGCCCATGACAACGGAAGAGCCCATGCAAAGCTCTTATATCCGGGATCACTTTGGCGGAGACTGGCTGATGATGATGGAGATCTTAAAAGACCATGATCCGGAGCACTATGCTCTCTACGAAAGTGAAACAAATAGCACATCCTTTCACTATGGCAATATCAACATCATGAAAAAGGAAGAGTTTATAAAGTATGGTGACTGGATCTTCCCTATCCTGGAGGAGTGTTTAAAGAGGACACCCGAGAAATGGGATGCCTACAACGCCAGGGATGTTGCCTTTTTGATGGAGCGCCTTTCCCACTTCTATGTCATGCGAATGAAGCAGGAAGGGAAAAAGGTGATGGAGTGCGAGGTAAAGAACTATTCAAAGCATGCATGGGTCCCCGCTGATGAATGTGATCTAAAGGACATGGACGCAGTCTATGACGCATGTGTTCGCCTCTACAAAGCACGACAGGTGACAAAATGCAGCATCCTTCTTTGGGCGGCGCGGCAGCATGGTGCGGATAAGGATGAGCGCCTGGGCAGGTTTGTGGAGACACTGTCGGGATGGATCTTTGAGAGAAACAGGGGGCAGATCTCCATGTGCGAATACCTCCCGGATGAAATGAAAAACGATCTGGAGAGTCTGTGCACAGCCTTTAACCAGCTGAAACAGATGGTAAACTTATATGCACAGAATCCCACAGAGGAGACAAAGGCTCTTTTTATGGAATACTTAAAAATGACCGGATACAGCATGCTGCTGGTGGATTATTTACTGGAGCAGGTCTGACGGGAGAAAACGATGAGAATACTGTTTGTCAATCTTTTTGTTTCTTATACGTCACAGAGCCTGATTCGTTACTTTAAGGAAATGGGACACTCCGTCAAGGAAGTGACCCATTATACACCCGAGGATTACTATCGGGATGACCGTCTCTACGGGCTGATTTTGGAGGATATCCGAACCAATCGGCCGGATTTTGTTTTTACAGTGAACATCTGGCCTCTGGTGGCTCGAGCCTGCCATGAAAAGCGTCTGCCATATCTGGCCTGGAGTTATGACAGTCCCCAGAATCTGCTTACGGATGAGGATCTCTCCTACGATACAAACTGGCTCTTTCTTTTTGACCGGACAGAGGTGGAGATGTATCGCAAAAGAGGGATCGAAAAGGTCTATCATCTGCCTTTGGCGGCAGACGTGGCGCGTTGGGAAAAGATCAATCCCCGGGAGGGGGAGGCCTATGAGGTCTCTTTGCTGGGCAGTCTGTACGAGTCTACCCTGCCCCCCCTCATGCAGGCCATGAGCGACTATCATCGCGGATATATACAGGCAGTTCTGGAAGCGCAAAAAAAGGTCTATGGGTATTATCTCGTGGATGATGTGCTGACGGAGGAACTATTGACTGCCTTAAATGAAGACCTGAACAGGACTCCCGGGAAACTGCAGGTCAACAAGGCACAGATGGCGTATTCCATGGGGACTTTTCTCACTTATTCGGAGCGGTTGACACTGTTGATGCTTTTAAAAGATCGATGTGATATGCATCTGTTTTCGGGAGAGATCAATGAAAGGATCAGATCCCTTCTTAGGGATGTTCATATCCATGGTTGGGCGTCTTACGATGCAGAAATGCCGCGGGTTTTTAAGGCTTCAAAGATCAACCTGAATCCCTCCCTTCGGATCATACGATCCGGTATTCCTCTGCGCTGTATGGACATTATGGGATGTGGCGGATTTTTGCTTTCCTCCTACCAGCCGGAACTGGCAGAATACTTTGCACCGGATGAAGAGGTGGTCCTGTATGACAGTATGGAGGACGCTGTGGAAAAAACTCTTTTTTATCTGGAACACGAGGACCTTCGCAGACAGATCGCCGAAAGAGGTTATGAAAAGGTAAAAGCAGAATTTACCTATCCGAAGCAGATAGAAAAGATGCTTGCAACAGCCGGGTTGAAATGATCCTTTACGGAGACAGTGAATATGAAAGCAGTAATCTATCGTTACGGCAGCATTTGCGAGCCGGACGTGATACAAACCTTCCACGAGATGGGGTTCGGCGTGGATGAATACAAACTGGAAATGACGGAAAAGGACAAGCTCCCCGCCGATCTGGTAAAACTCTTCGGGGATTATCTGTTGGAGCATCCCTGTGACTTTGTTTTCTCCATCAACTTTTTCCCTTATGTTTCGGAGGTTTGTGAGCTGTTTCATATCCGGTATCTGTCCTGGATCGTGGACTCCCCGGTGATGGAGCTTTATTCCGTAGCCATTGAAAATGAGTGGAACCGGGTGTTCCTATTTGACCGGGCTTTATATGACGAGATCGCGCCATTCAATCCGGGACGGATCTTTCATCTGCCCCTGGCGGCCAATGTGACAAATAAAGAAAAGCTTTTTTCGCAGACCTCTGCTGCCACGAGAAAAAAGTTTTCCCACGAAGTGGCTTTTGTGGGGTCCCTGTATACGGAAAAGTGCCCCTATGATAAATTGAAAAAAGACGCCCCTGATTCACTGCGAGGCTATCTGGATGGCATTATGGCTGCCCAGGAAAAGGTTTACGGCTACTATTTTATCGAGGACTTATTGACGGACGAGGTAACGGAAGAGTTTATCAGAAACTTTCCTACGTTTTATCGCTATCCGGAAAAGTCCCACCTGACGGACAAACGGACTCTGTCCCAGCTCTATATCGGGAACAAGATCACGGCCTTAGAACGGGTGCACACTTTCACGGAACTGGCCGCCCGATTTGATGTATCCATCTACACTGCCAGCGACACAGCAAAGATCCCGGGGATCCATAATATGGGTCTGGCAAAATCTCTGACGGAGATGCCGGTGATCTTTAAGGAGTCAAAGATCAATTTAAACCTGACATCCAAAGCCATTCGGCTGGGATTGCCGCTTCGGATCTTTGATATCCTAAGTTGTGGTGGCTTTTTGATCTCCAACTATCAGCCGGAGATCCCGGAGCTCTTTACTCCGGGAGAGGATCTGGTGATGTATGGCTCCCGGGAGGAACTCCTGGATCTGGTGGCCTACTATTTGGAACATGATAAGGAACGGAAAGAGATCGCTGCACAGGGCTTAAAGACCCTGAAAGAAAATTACACCTATGAGATCCAATTGGGGAAACTGTTGTTGCAGGCCTTTGAAGTCTGAGTGATTTTACGACGGAGGTTTTATGAACGTAGCCAGTTGTTTAAATGAGTACTATGTACCCTATACCTATATGATGATGAAGTCCTTGTTTTCATCCAACAAGAGCCACGCCATCCGGGTCTTTTTGCTCCATGACGGGCTGTCGGAGGAAGCAAAGTCGCATTTTGATGCCCTGGCCAAAGCCTACAGCGACGGGCAGGCGGATCAAAAACAGGTGGAGTACATCCGGGTGGAGAACTTTTCCATGGAGCCGAAGATCTATGAATACGGCGGATGGAACGAACTGACCATGTATCGGCTTTTGCTTTGGGATATCCTGCCCGAGGATGTGGATCGGGTACTGCATCTGGATGGGGATATGATCGTAAATAAAGATCTGTCGGAACTATACGAGAGGCCTTTTGAGGGACGGGATCTTATTGCCTGTCCGGATATCCTGGCAGCCTCCTATCGGAAGGAATATTGTATCGCCACCCATGGGGAGCAGTTTAAGCCGTTCTTTGAAGAGGGAACCTACATCAATGCCGGCATGCTCCTGATGAACGTTAAAAAGAACCGGTGTACCGGGCTGATGGAAGTCTATGAAAAGGCGGCCAAAGAATTAAACTACGTGTTGCCTTTCCCGGATCAGGATCTTTTAAACTACGTGCATCACGAAGGCATCCTTTTTGCGGATACGTTAACCTATAATTTCCCCGGCTACGACGGAACCCGATTTGACGGAGGCTTTTCCTATGAGCGTGCAAAACAGGAAGTGGCCATTTTCCACTTCCTGGATAAAAAACCCTGGAACGACGGTGATCACGAACTTTATGAACTGGAGCGCTTCTTTTGGGATATGGTGCCGGACAGTCCTTATGAAGAGCGGCTGCATGACCCCCTGACAGTGGTGATCTTTTTGGACAATATGGAAGGAGAATCCGAAGAGGCGATCCGCAGTCGGGCAGACGCCACAAAGCGGGAATTGTCGGGAAAGCTTTCCGCATATTTTCGAGAGATCAACTTTTTGTACGTGGATCCGGCGGATACCATTTTGGATGAAAACGCCGATGTGCACCACATTTCCAGCAGAGCCAACCTAAAGAACAGTGTGGTCTTCGGCATGGATTTTAAGCGGATCCTGTTTACATCTTTAGGGGATGTGATGGGAGACATTGAGATCTTAGAGACAAAAGACAGGGATAAGCTGCGGGAGGTGATCTTGGACGAAGGCATCAGTGCCTTTGATCGTGTGGTATATCCCAGATCTTTATTTGATAAACTGGGTGGATTTGCCCCCATCAGCTGTGACGAGGACTATGAATTGGTGCTGCGGGCACTGTTATATGACTGCCCGGAGGGCATCCTGCTTTGGAGAGACGGTAACTTAAATCACCCCATCTTTGAAGATACCTATGTTCTGTACGCTTATGAACTCATCAGCAACCGGGAGTTTTTAAAGGACAGAGGACTCTTTGACGAGATCTTTGCCGCCCGTTTTGCCGAAGCAAAGGGCTTTGGCATCGAGCGTTATTTTACGGGCTGTGTGGAGGATATGGCAAGGCAGGGAAAGGATTACCGACGGATCTCCGACGCCACGAGACCCATCGCTGTTTTTGACGGCATGGAGGAATGCGGCGGTGCCCTGCAGAATTTTGCGGAGCAGTTCGGGGCAGCCCTTCGAAGACAGGGAAAGGGCGTCCTGTTTTTGCACACCACGGAGGGGCAGATGGATGTCTTTCGAAAGCGCTTGTTTTTACCCTACCTGGCTGCCGTGGGGTTTCAGACAAAGATCTACGGCCGGAAATTTTCCGACGGGACCTACTTCGGGAATCTCATGCCGCATCCGAAGTTCAATTTCCTCTTCGATCATCCGATCTATATGACCCAGGAATTTGAAAAGCCCATACAGAATCTCTTTGTCCTGTCCCAGGACGAGACATACGCCGAATATATCAATGAGCGGCTGCCTCGGGTAAAGAAGGCCTATCACTTCCCGCCGGCGGGTATGGAGTGTGCAGGGGGAAGTTTTTCTGTGGAAAAGACGTATGACATCACCTTTATCGGCACATACTATGACTACCGGCTACAGGAAAAAGCCATGGAGGATCTGCCGGAGAACTACCGCAGGATCTCTCATCTTTTCTATGACCGACAGAAAAAGAATCCCAATGAGCGGGCAGAAGAGGCGTTGGCGGCAGTCTTTAACGAACTTGGTTATGAGGTGGAGGGGCAGCAGTTTACGGAGGCTCTTTATGCCATGGGGCATGCGGTACGCGCTTTGATGTATTACTATCGGGAAAAGGTGGTGGAGACCCTTTTGGAAGGTGGCATTAAGCTCCATGTCTTTTCCGATACCTGGAAGGCGGCTCCTTTTTCTGATCATGAGAACCTGACCATTCATGGAGATGTGTCCTATGAAGAGGGGCTTTCCATTATGGCAAAAAGCCGGCTTTCCTTAAATGTCATGTCCTGGCACAAAGGGGGACTGACGGAGCGGTTAAACAACGCCATGATGAACCACAGCATCTGCGTCACCGACAAAACCACTTTCATCGAAAGAGAATATGCCCATGTGATGCTGCAGTTTGACCTGTCGGACTTTTCTGACCTGTCGGAGAGGGTAAGGGCACTTTTGGCAGATGAGAAAAAGCGCCGGCACATGGCACTGGAGGCATATGGAAAGGCCAACGCCACCCAGACCTGGGATGTCAGAGCCCGGGAGTTTTTAAGAATGCTTTAAGAAAAACGACATAAGATATGGAAAAATCCAAAGAACTGTACATTTTGATAGAGGGTGTCTTTGACACTATGGATCTGTATTCCGAGGAGATCCGGGACGAGCTTTCGGCAGCGGGAAAAAGGGTGCAGGTTTTGACCGTAGATTCCATGGATGCGGACCTGCCCGAGATGATGCGCCTTATGCAGGAAGAAGGATATGAGCCGAAAGCGGTGATCACCTTTAACAATCTGGGCTACAACTTGGGAGAAAAGCAGGGCGCCAATCTCTGGGATGCCATGGGTGTAGTGTACATCAATATCCTGATGGATCATCCCTTTCACTATGATGTGCCCCTTCGGAATGCACCGGCGTGCAGTCGGGTGCTCTGTATTGACAAAAACCATGTGCAGTATATAAAAGCGCATTATCCAAACATCAGGGAGACTGGATTCTTGGCTCACGGGGGCTGTGCCCACGCCATTTTAGGAGACGGCGGCAAGGCTACAGGTGATGAGGGCTTTGCTTCCGCAAAATCCCCGGAGAACGTCCGTGATATCGACGTCCTGTACGCCGGAAGTCTCTCCCGGGTGTTTATCGAACAGCTGATACCGGATTTTTCCCAATTTCCGGAGGTGGATGGGGGAACATTTTCCAAACGGTGTTTGGAGAGCCTCATCAAAGACCCGTCGCAGCTGACGGAGGAAGTGATCGAGCGGGAGTTGGCGGCAGAACTTATGGCAAACGGGAATCCGCCGGAGGAAATGGATCCTCAAGTTTGGGAGGATCTGAAGATGGATTACCTGAACGGCTTTCGATTCCTGGATGGCTTTGCCGTGTCCTATTATCGGGAACTGGCGGTACGGATCCTGGTGGAAAACGGGATCCGGGTCCATACCTTAGGAGTGGGCTGGGACACATGCGATTGGTCGGATAATGAGAATCTGATCCATCTGGGTAAGGTTTCGGCCACAGAGGTTTTCGATTACATGAAGCGTTCCAAGGTAGTGCTGAATACCCTGACCTGGTTCAAAGACGGCGCCCATGACCGGATCTTTAACGGACTTTTGTGCGGGGCAGCGGTGGTGTCGGACGAGTCGGTTTACCTGAAGGGCCTGGGAGAAGTACCGGGGATACACCTCTTTGAACTGAAGCACCTAAACTGTTTGCCGGATCTGGTGCGATCTATCCTTTCGGATGAGACGGAGCGGCGCACCGAGGCAGCAGCCGGCAGAGCGTATGTTTTACACCACCATACCTGGAAGCAGCGTCTGGAGGAGATCCTAAGGCAGGATCCCGTCGAAGAGGGAACAGCATGAAACGTATTTTGATGTACCGATGGAATGCCTATAATTACCTGGATGTAAAGGTAAATTTTGAGCGGATGGGCTATGAGGTGGAAGAAGTCTGGCAGAAGCTGGAAAGCTATGATGTGGATGCCGCCTTTGAGGAAAAGCTTTCTTCCATGCTGGACGAAAAGGCCTACGAATTTGTGTTTACTGTGAATTATTTTGCGGTGATCTCCGAGGTCTGCCGGGAAAAGGGTGTTCTTTACGTATCCTGGACCTGCGACAATCCGCTGATCAGCATGTATCACAAGTCGGTGTTTAATGACGTCAACGTGATCTTTACCTTTGATCAGACCAATTACCGGGAGTTTAAGGAGATGGGGGTGGCAAATATCTTTTATCTGCCCCTGGCAGTGGACAGCCGGCGCATCAGTGCCATTCTTTCCAAAGTGACAGATGCGAAACCTTATCAAAATGATATCAGCTTTGTGGGAAGCTTGTATGAGCGAAATTCCTATGATCGAACGGAGAAAAAGATGGACGATTATCTCCGTGGGTACTTTGAGGCGCTGATGAATGTCCAGGCGGATCTGTACGGAAGTTCTGTAGTGGAGGATGCGCTGACACCGGAGATCTTAGCCCGGGTGGAGGAGATCTTTGAATTGAAAAAATCCGAGGACTCTTTTTCGGATCTGGGGCTTATCTTTTCCACCACGGTATTGGGATTTAAGATCGCCCAGATCGAGCGGAAGCGGGGACTTTTGGAGCTGGCAAAGAAGCTGCCGGTATCCATCTATTCCAACAGCGATACCTCGGATCTTATAAACGTGACTTATAAAGGCGGCGTAGACTACTGGACGGAACTGCCCGTGGTATTCCACGAGAGTAAGATCAATTTGAACTTTACCATCCCGAATATCAAAAGCGGGATCCCCCTTCGGGTGTGGGACGTTTTGGGAAGTGGTGGATTCCTTTTGACCAATTTCCAGGCGGAGAACCCCATGTATTTTAAAGAAGGAGAAGATCTGGTATCTTTTTATTCCCGGGAGGACATGGTGGAAAAAGCTTCCTACTATATGGAACACGAAGAAGAGTGCCGGCGCATCGCAGCCCGGGGAAGACAGACGGTGGAAAAATATCACAGCTACGAGATCCGGATGAAACAAATGATGGATATGATAAAAGGACGAAGATGAACACGAAGATTTTTGTAATGACACATAAAAAGTTTGTCCCTCCGGCGGACCCTATGTACGTGCCACTGCAGGTGGGCCGGGCGGAAAACGGAGACCTGGGAGAAGGCTGGCTGGGGGATGATCAGGGGGATCATATCTCCGATCTGAATCATCTCTGGGGAGAGCTTACGGGTCTGTACTGGATCTGGCGAAATTATGATGGGCCGGAAGCGTATGTGGGGATCAACCACTACCGGAGATACTTCTTAAATGAAGAAGGGGATTTTTTGTCGGAAGACGATGTGAACCGGATCATGACAGAGTATGACATGATCGCATCGGAGCGGGTGGCCAGCGGGAAAAGCTACCGTGATGTCTATGAGGAGGCCCATAATATAAAGGATCTTTTTGCAGTGGGCGATTCTATTGCCAAACTGTATCCCGACTACAAGAAGGATTTCGATGAGGCCCTTGCCATGGATGCGGTGTATTCCGCAAATCTGATGGTGGCGAGGCGCAAGGATTACGATGCTTACTGCGCCTGGCTTTTCGATGTGCTTTCGGATGCAGCGGAAAAAGTGGATGTGACGGGATACGATCTGTATCACGCCCGGGTCTTCGGTTTTTTGTCCGAGGGACTTTTGACAGTGTGGGCCCGTCATCATCAGATGAAAGTCTACGAAGCCCGCATCGGCTATACGGATGAAAAAGCGGAGACGAAGGAACTGCGGCTGGCGGTGGGAACCCTTTTGCAGCAGGGACAGTTTGAACAGGCGGAGACCATGTTTAATGAGATCATGACCCTGCGCCCCGATATATCTCTGCCTATGTCGGATATACGAAAAGAGATACCGGTGATCCAGCAGATCCTGTACATCGGGAATCAGGAAAATAAGAGGGGCCTGAAAGGTTTGTTTTCGGAAACGACAGATCTGACGGAGCTTTTAAAACTGTATGATCTGTATTACCGGTCCCTGCAGGCCATCAGCGAGGCAGATCCCTCCGAGACAGCGGATGATAAGGTCCGGACCCTGAAAGAACACCATTTCACGGAGGTGACACTGGAAGTCATGCTGCACTATGATATGTATAAAAAGTACGGCAAAAAGCCACTTGATGCGGAAAAGGTGCGAAGGGCATTGACGCAGTGAAAGTCTGAAGAATTCTGTGTCTAAGCTGCGGAGAAAATAGATAGACTTTTTACTTATTTTTATCAAGTTGTCAGACTTTAAAAATAGGAGCTATCCAACATGTTGCGGTTGGATGGCTCTTTTTCGTCATTTTTACCCTTATTTTGTAGATGACATCTTGACTTATCCGTGATATGATGATGATGAATAAATGGATTTTTATACCCCGAAGTGGCTTTTTATATAAAGGGATGCAGGGTGGCACCCCGGATCGCCGCTTAATACAAGGAAGTATTATTTCATGGAAGAAAGGAGGGGAAGGTCTTATGGCAGTTATCAATAATCATAACGTCTACGATTATTATTTATCCACCTACGCCAAAGAAGCGGGATCAAGCCGTTTCGATACACATAAGAAGAGCGAACTTCGTGGCGTCTATAACCGCATGGTTAAGGCCAATAAGGATGCCCCTCTGTATAAGATGAACATCGACGACGATGCTCTTGATTTTGTAATTGACTTAAAAGAGAGTGCCCGGAACATGCAGAACGTGGTTTCCTCCCTCTCTACCGAAGGCAATGACATCGAGTCGGTATTCTATAAGAAGATCGCGGTTTCTTCCAATGCAGATGCAGTGGACGTGGAATATGTGGGCCAGGAGAAGAATCCTTCCGCTCCTTCCTTTGAGATCGGCGTGCAGTCCGTAGCCACGCCTCAGGTCAACCGCGGAAATTATCTGCCGGCAAACGGACATGATTTCGAAGCCGGAAGCTATACCTTCGATCTGAATACGAATACGAATTCCTACGAATTCCAGTTCAATGTAAACTACGACGATAATAACTACACGGTGCAGTCCAAGATCGCCCGTTTGATCAATACGTCGAACATTGGACTGTCTGCAGAGATCGTGACCAACGAACGGGCCCAGAGCGCTTTGCAGATCAAGTCCAAGCAGACCGGCCTTTCCGAGGACGAGGACTACCTATTTAATATTGAATCCGGTACCGCCTGGGCAGAATTGAACCGTTTGGGCATTGATAAGATCTCCGAACCTGCGGAGAGTTCCAAGTTCACGTTGAACGGAACCGAGCACTCCTCCTTGGCCAATAGCTTTACCATCAACCAGGAGTTTGAGATCACCATCAAGGGCACGACTCCCGAAGGACAGCCGGCCCGCATCGGTTTCAAGGCAAACACCGACGCCATAGCAGATTCCGTGGACAACCTCCTGACCTCCTTTAACGGATTCATCGAGGTGGGACAGAAGTACTCTTCCGGCAAAGGCAATAACCAGTTATTAAATGAAGTCAGCGGTATCAGCCGGAGCTATGCGGCAGATCTGGCAAAGGTTGGCATCATTATAAACAACGACATGACCCTTTCCTTGGACAAGGAATCCATGGCAGGGGTTGTCACCGGCGAGGACGCCAGAGCAGCCTTCGATACCTTAAATAAATTTAAGGACGCCCTTTCTCGTGAGGCAGACAAGACAGCAGTGAACCCCATGAACTACGTGGACAAAGTAGCCGTGGAATACAAAAACCCCGGCAAGAACTTCGCTGCCCCCTACGCCTCCAGCACCTACTCCGGATTATTGATCGATCAGAGTTTATAAAAACATATATTGACAGACCTAAAGCTTCCATGCTATATTATTCGGGCGATGGAAGATTTTAGGTCTTTTTTTTATGCTCAAAATTTGAGCGGAAATTTGAGCGAAAAGAGATCGCAAACCTACGAAAATTAAGAAAGTTGAGGTGGAAGTTGTGCGTACGAAGATTACGTTGGCATGCACAGAGTGCAAGCAGAGAAACTACAATCTGACCAAAGACAAAAAGACGCATCCGGATCGCATGGAAACGAAAAAGTACTGCCGATTCTGCAAAAAACACACTTTACACAAGGAAACGAAGTAAAGAGGTGGTTTTATGGCAGAGAAGAAAGAAGGCAAAGTTACTTTTGCGGATCGCTGGAACGGACTGAAAGCCGAATTCGGAAAGATCGTTTGGCCGGACGGACAGACAATCTACAAGCAGTCGGTGGCTGTGATCCTCGCAACCATTCTGATCGCGCTGTTGATCGTATTTTTCGATATGATCATTCAGTACGGTGTGGATTTCCTGGTGAACTTATCCTTTTAATATTAGGAGGAATTTATGGCAGAGGCAAAGTGGTATGTCGCTCATACCTATTCGGGCTATGAAAACAAAGTGAAAGCGAATATTGAAAAGACCGTTACCAACCGTCATTTGGAAGAGCAGATCTTAGAAGTCCGCGTTCCCATGCAAGATGTCATGGAAGTAAAGAACGGAAAGTCAAAGTCTGTTTCCAAAAAGATGTTTCCGGGATATGTTCTGATCAATATGATCATGAACGACGACACCTGGTACGTGGTGCGGAATACCCGCGGCGTAACGGGATTCGTTGGACCGGGAAGCAAGCCGGTTCCTTTGTCAGACATTGAAATGAGAAGCTTGGGAATCATGACCGATGTGTCAAACATCCAGATCGACTTCGACAAGGGAGATACGGTAACCGTTCTTGCCGGTGCATGGAAGGATACAGTTGGAGTGATCCAGTCCATGAACATGAACAAGAAGACCGTGACCATTACCGTCGAGTTGTTCGGAAGAGAAACGCCTGTAGAGGTTAGCTTCGCAGACGTTCGGAAGATGTAAGGAAGCGCCTTACAAATAATAGAAGGAGGAAAAATCCAATGGCAAAGAAAATTGAAGGATATATCAAATTACAGATTGCTGCCGGAAAAGCTACACCTGCACCGCCGGTTGGACCTGCACTTGGTCAGCACGGTGTAAACATTGTAGAGTTTACGAAGCAGTTCAATGCAAAGACAGCGGATATGGGCGATACCATCGTGCCCACCATCATCACTGTTTATGCAGACAGAAGCTTTAGCTTCATTACAAAGACACCCCCGGCTCCGGTTCTTATTAAGAAGGCTTGTAAGTTAGACAAGGCTTCCGGTGAGCCCAATAAGAAGAAGGTCGCAAAGATCACCCGCGCACAGCTGCAGGAGATCGCTGAGACCAAGATGAAAGACTTAAACGCTGCTTCCATGGATGCCGCTATCTCCATGATCGCAGGAACCGCTCGCAGTATGGGCGTAGAAGTTGTTGACTGACACACTTGCGGTCAGCAGAACAATTAGTACAGTGGGAGGATACCTCTCCGATATAACCACAGGAGGATTTCATAATGAAAAGAGGAAAAAAGTATCAGGAAGCTTTAAAAGCTTATGATAGATCCGAACAGTTTACGGCAGCAGCTGCAATCGCTCAGGTAAAAAAGAATGCTACTGCCAAGTTTGATGAGACAATCGAAGCTCACATTCGTACCGGATGTGATGGTCGTCATGCAGATCAGCAGATCCGTGGCGCAGTTGTACTTCCTCACGGAACAGGTAAGTCTGTACGTGTTCTGGTATTTGCAAAGGATGCAAAGGCAGATGAGGCAAAGGCAGCAGGTGCGGATTTCGTAGGCGGCGAGGAACTCATTCCCAAGATCCAGAACGAGGGATGGTTTGAGTTCGACGTAGTCGTAGCTACACCTGACATGATGGGTGTTGTTGGACGTTTAGGTAGAGTTTTGGGACCGAAGGGATTAATGCCCAACCCGAAGGCGGGTACGGTAACCATGGACGTGACCAAGGCGGTGAACGACATCAAAGCCGGTAAGATCGAGTATCGTTTGGACAAGGCAAACATTATCCATGTGCCTATTGGAAAAGCTTCTTTCTCAGAGGAAGCATTAACGGACAACTTCCAGTCGCTTATGAGTGCCATCTTAAAGGCTAAGCCCAGTGCGGTAAAGGGTGCATACCTGAAGTCCATTACACTGGCTCCTACGATGGGACCCGGTGTCAAAGTAAAGGTTGCATCGGTATCCGAATAAGATATCGAGACAGTTTTGCTTGACACGAAAAAAACTTTTTGATATATTACACACGTTGCCGAAGACAGCAGGTGGTCATTTGACCGTAACGTATACAACCTGCCGAGACACAGAAGATGTATGAATCTATGTATCTCCCCGTCTTTTTGGCGGGGAGTACTTTTTATAATATCTCCTGTAAGAACACGGCGAAAAAATAAACTAGGAGGTAAAGAAATGGCAAAAGTAGAATTGAAACAGCCGATCATCGACGAGATTTCAGAGAACATCAAAGATGCACAGTCTGTTGTCGTAGTGGATTATCGTGGTCTGACTGTTGCCCAGGATACCGAGCTTCGTAAGCAGTTGCGTGAAGCAGGCATCATCTACAAGGTATACAAGAACACCATGATGAACTTCGCTTTCAAAGACACTGACTTTGAACAGTTAAAGGATGTTCTGGAAGGCCCCAGCGCGATCGCTATTTCCAAAGAAGATGCAACCGCTCCTGCCAGAGTGATCGCTAAGTTTGCTAAAACAGCAGACAAATTGGAGATCAAGGCCGGCGTGGTAGAGGGAACCCTCTATGATGCAGACGGCATGAAAGCAATCGCAGCCGTTCCTTCAAGAGAAGAACTGCTGTCCAAGTTGCTTGGAAGCTTGCAGTCACCTATCACCAACCTTGCTCGCGTCCTGAATCAGATCGCAGAAAAGGGTGGTGCCGGCGAAGCAGCTCCCGCAGCTGAGGAGGCCCCCGCAGCTGAAGCAGCTCCCGCAGAAGAGGCACCTGCCACTGAAGAGGCACCTGCAGAAGCAGAAGCCCCTGCTGAAGAAAAAGCTGAAGAGTAATCAGAAAAGTAAGGAGTTTCGAAACGACGTAAATTGTTAGTTTTATTTAAAATAATTTAGGAGGAAAATAAAATGGCAAAGATGACAACCGAAGATTTTATTGCAGCAATCAAAGAGTTAAGCGTTTTAGAGCTGAATGACCTGGTAAAGGCATGTGAAGAAGAGTTTGGCGTATCTGCAGCAGCAGGCGTTGTAGTTGCAGCAGCAGGCGGAGACGCAGGCGCAGCAGCTGAGGAGAAGGATGAGTTCGACGTAGAACTTACCGATGTAGGTCCTAACAAGGTTAAGGTGATCAAGGTAGTTCGTGAAGCTACTGGCCTTGGCTTAAAGGAAGCAAAGGATCTCGTTGACAACGCTCCCAAGATCTTAAAGGAAGCTGCTGACAAGGCAACTGCTGAGGACATCAAGACCAAGCTTGAGGCTGAAGGCGCAAAGGTTACCTTAAAGTAATCCTTTAAAGAGTGATCTGAATGTGTTATCATTTTCCCGCGGGTTCAATCCGAACCTGCGGGAATTTTATTTTAAGAGGTTAGATATATGAAGATAGCAGTCGTTGGAACAGGATATGTGGGTCTGGTGACGGGAACCTGTTTTTCATCCATGGGTAATGACGTTTGGTGCGTGGACGTGGACGAAAAAAAGATCGAGAATTTAAAGAAGGGCATCATCCCCATTTATGAACCCGGCCTTACGGAAATGGTATTAAAGAACCATGAGATGGGGCAGCTGAACTTTACCACAAAGATCGAAGAAGCATTAAAGATCTGTGACATCTGCTTTATCGCTGTGGGGACGCCCATGGGTGAAGACGGCAGCGCAGACTTAAAATATGTGCTGGCTGTGGCAGAGAGTATCGGAAAGCATATGGAGCATCATATGTACATCATCGATAAATCCACAGTGCCGGTGGGTACCGCGAATAAGGTGCGGACCAAGGTGCAGGAAGAGCTGGATAAAAGAGGAAGCGGCCTGACCTTTGATGTGATCTCCAATCCGGAGTTTCTAAAGGAAGGCACCGCAGTTTCCGACTGTATGAAACCGGACCGTATCGTCATCGGCGTGGACAACGAGGATGCTGCCGAAGTGATGCGGGAACTTTATAAGCCTTACGTGATGAACACAGAGAACTTCATCCTAATGGATATCGCTTCCGCTGAGATGACCAAATATGCGGCAAATTCCATGCTGGCCACGAAGATCTCCTTTATGAACGAGATCTCCAATATCTGTGAAAAGGTGGGGGCTGACGTGAACAAGGTCCGCCGTGGCATCGGCAGCGATCATCGTATTGGATTTTCCTTTATCTATCCCAGCTGCGGGTACGGCGGAAGCTGCTTCCCCAAGGACGTCCAGGCTCTTATTAAAACGGCAGACGAGTTCGGATATAAAGCCCGGATCCTGCAGTCGGTGGAGGATGTAAACCATGCCCAGAAGAAAGTGGTGGTGGAAAAGATCATCTCCCGCTTCGGTGAGGACTTATCCGGACGCACCTTTGGTGTCTGGGGCCTGGCCTTCAAGCCGGATACGGACGACATGCGGGAGGCGCCGGCCATTACCATCATCAGCGAACTGACCAAACGGGGCGCCAAGGTGCAGGCCTATGATCCGAAAGCGGAAGAGGAAGCAAAGACCTGCTACTTAAAAGGAAATGAGGCTGTCTCCTATTGCAAGAGCAAATACGAGGCCTTACAGGAAGCGGATGCTATGATCCTGGTGACGGAGTGGAAGGAATTCCGTAGCCCGGACTTCTATGAGATCAAGCGGCTGTTAAAAGAACCCGTGATCTTTGACGGACGGAATCAGTATTCCGCAAAGCAGGTGAACAAATACGGACTGGATTATTACCAGATCGGTGTGAACGCCGCCCTGGTAACGGAAGAGACGAAAGGATAGATCATGAGAATACTTGTAACCGGAGGAGCCGGCTTTATCGGCTCTCATCTCTGCAAAAAGCTGGTAGAAAACGGCGATGATGTCATCTGCCTGGACAATCTGTTCACCGGTTCGAAGCAGAACATCGATCCGCTTTTGGATTACCACAATTTTGAATTCGTTCGTCACGATGTGACAAAAGAGTATTTAGCGGAAGTGGATCAGATCTATAATCTGGCCTGCCCCGCGTCTCCGCCCCACTACCAGTACAATCCGGTAAAGACCATGAAGACATCCGTCATGGGTGCCATCAACATGCTGGGGTTGGCCAAGCGGGTAAAAGCCCGGGTATTGCAGGCTTCCACCAGTGAGGTCTACGGGAATCCCCTGGTACATCCCCAAAAGGAAGACTATTGGGGTAATGTAAATCCCATTGGCATCCGTTCCTGCTATGACGAAGGAAAGCGAGCGGCGGAAACGCTGTTTTTTGATTATCACCGGCAGAATCATGTGGACATCAAAGTGATCCGCATCTTTAACACCTACGGTCCCAACATGAACCCCAATGACGGCCGCGTGGTCTCTAACTTTATCATGCAGGCCCTTCGGGGAGAGGACATCACCATCTTTGGCGAGGGGACCCAGACCAGAAGTTTCTGCTATGTGGACGACCTGGTGGAAGGCATGTATCGCATGATGAATAGCCGGGAGGGCTTTACCGGCCCCGTGAACTTAGGAAACCCCGGGGAATTCACCATGCTGGAGCTGGCACAAAAGGTCATCGACTTAACCGGCTCCTCTTCCAAACTGGTACACAAGCCACTGCCTCAGGATGATCCCACCCAGCGCAAGCCCGTCATCGAACTGGCCAAAAAGGAACTGGATTGGGAACCCACCATTCCCTTGGAAGAAGGCTTAAAAAAGACCATCGAATACTTCAAAGGAACCCTGTAACCGGGTTCCTTTTCCTTCCTACAAATTATTCAAACAAATCCGAAAATTCTTATTGACTTTCCAAACCCACTTGTTCTATAATGTACGTTGCACTATTGTCAAGGTGGGATTTTTATGCCCTTTTTGCGCGTTCGGCAATGCGTGTGGGAGTAGATCACCATTTTGTTATAGAAAAATATTTCGAGAGGTGAAACGTCAATGGAGAAAAACAGAATACATCCTGTGAAGGCCGGCAAGGGAATCCGTATGAGCTACGCCAGACAAAAGGAAGTACTTCAGATGCCCAACTTCATCGAAGTCCAGAAAGACTCCTACCAGTGGTTTTTGGACGAAGGTTTGAAGGAAGCATTTGATGATATTTCCCCGATTACGGATCATGCAGGTCATTTAAGTCTGGAATTTTCGGATTTTACGCTCTGCAGGGAAGATGTAAAATACACCATTCCCGAGTGTAAAGAAAGAGATGCAACCTATGCAGCTCCGTTAAAAGTAAAGGTTCGCCTTTACAACAAAGATACGGATGAAATGCAGGAACGTGAGATCTTCATGGGCGATCTGCCTTTGATGACGGAAACGGGAACCTTCGTGATCAACGGCGCGGAGCGAGTGATCGTTTCCCAGCTTGTTCGTTCCCCGGGTATCTACTACGGGATCGACAAGGATAAAATGGGGAAGAGACTGTTTTCCTGTACAGTGATCCCCAATCGAGGCGCATGGCTGGAGTATGAGACGGACTCCAACGATGTGTTCTTTGTGCGCGTTGACAGAACCAGAAAGGTACCGATCACGGTACTGATCCGTGCATTGGGCGTAGGCACGAACAATGAGATCGTAGAACTCTTCGGTGAAGAGCCGAAGATCCTTGCTTCCTTTGCGAAGGATCCTTCCCTCTCCGAAACTGATGGACAGGGCAGCTACGAAAAGGGACTTCTCGAATTATATAAGAAGATTCGTCCGGGCGAACCCCTCACGGTAGACTCTGCCCAGAGCCTTATCGAAGCCATGTTCTTTGACCCTCGTCGGTATGACCTGGCAAAGGTTGGACGTTATAAATTCAATAAGAAACTGGCACTTAAGAACCGCATCAATAAAAAGATCCTGGCGGAGGATGTAGTGGATGCCTCCACCGGTGAGATCATTGCGGAAAAAGGCACAAAGGTAAACCGCGAGCTGGCAGACAAGATCCAGAATGCGGCCATCCCTTACGTGTGGATCCAGACAGAGGAGAGAAACGTCAAGGTTCTTTCCAATATGATGGTAGACATCACGAATTTCGTTGACTGTGACCCGAAGGAATTGGGCGTTACGGAGCTTGTCTACTATCCGGTTTTGGCTACCATCCTGGAAGAAAACAGAACAAAGGAAGACATTGAATACGCCATCCGTCGTGATATCGCGGATCTGATCCCGAAGCACATCACCAGAGAGGATATCTTTGCTTCCATTAACTATAATATGCATCTGGAATGGGGACTCGGTAATGATGATGATATCGATCATCTGGGTAACCGTCGTATCCGTGCGGTAGGAGAACTTTTGCAGAACCAGTACCGTATCGGTCTGTCCCGTCTGGAGCGCGTGGTCAGAGAGCGTATGACTACCCAGGACATGGACAACATCTCCCCCCAGAACCTGATCAACATCAAGCCGGTTACGGCTGCGGTAAAGGAATTCTTCGGATCCTCCCAGCTGTCCCAGTTCATGGATCAGAACAACCCCTTGGGTGAGCTTACACACAAGCGTCGTCTTTCCGCTTTGGGACCCGGCGGTCTTTCTCGTGACCGTGCCGGATTCGAAGTGCGAGACGTACATTACTCTCACTACGGACGTATGTGCCCCATTGAGACCCCCGAAGGTCCCAACATCGGTTTGATCAACTCCCTTGCTTCCTATGCGAGGATCAATGAATATGGCTTCATTGAGGCACCTTATCGTGTCATCGACCGAAGCGATCCGGAGAATCCCCGGGTGACCAATGAAGTGGTGTACATGACTGCGGACGAGGAAGATAACTACCATGTAGCGCAGGCAAACGTTAAGCTGGATGAGAACGGCTATTTTGTACGTAAATCCGTATCCGGACGTTTCAAAGATGAGACTCAGGAATACGACAGAAGAGA
>JAIKZU010000169.1 GCA_024681985.1 Lachnospiraceae bacterium
GGTGACAGCGTCGGAATACAATCCGAACTGCTTTATCTCCCAAAAGATCACGGGACCTATCACCTGTGTATCCTCCATCGATATGGAAGAAGATGTGGCCATCGCTTTTGCTTCCCGTTATGCGAAGATGGAGTTTACGGAGTTCGACGAATATGTGCAGGCGTCCCTGGAGGATTTCTTAAATCTTCACAACGGGCTTTTCACCGTTAATATGTCGGCGAACGTATCCATGGAGCTGACCTTAGAGCCGCCGCTGCATGTGACGGATCCGGTGGTGGAAATGGATGAGAGTACGCTGATCATCCCCATTATCTACACCTTCGGGACGATTTATATATTCTTAGCTTTATGATTTGTGATTTTAAAAGAAGGCCTGACGGCCTTCTTTTTTTGCGTTTTTTTACAGCCCTTTTTGGATGATCAAACACAAAATGCTTAACTACTGATGGAATTTAAGTAAGAAATATATTTGAACGGGAGGTTGATGGATGTGTACACATCCGCGTATTCCTTGGGGGTGTATTCTAATACGTAGTTTTGGATGAAGTTTTTGGGGATACCGGCTTCTGTGGCGGCATCCACCGCTTTATTGTAAGCCACTGCTGCTTCCGCATCCGTAGAGAAGCGTCCGATGAGGTATTCCCCATTGATGTGGATCCTGGCTTCGTGACAGGGCACTTCTCGTTTGTCGTTGTACGTCACCCCATGGTATTTATTGATGACGATGATATTGGAATAGCGATAGTCCATGGGATCGCCGTTGGCAAAGGTGTAGTCCTTTCCTGCCACGGCGAAGTTTTTGATGCCGTAGCGAGCTAAGATGCCGTACTGCATGCCGTAGTCATTTACGTAGAGATGCCCGTCATGGAGCAATATTCTGTGGGAGGAGTAGTAGAACAGATCGTCGTTGTCGAACTTCAATTCCCCGAATCCATCCAAAAAATAGGAAAAGTAGCCGCTTCGCAGATAAATGGGGGTCTTAAAGTAGGTTTTGTAATCCCGATGATTTAGGAGGATGATCCCCTTTTCAAAAGAAAGGTATTTGAGGTGACTCCGTAAGTTAAGTGGGTCGATGTCCCCGCGGCGGTACAGACGCTCCGCTTCCAGGTAAGCATGATGGGCTTTTTTCTCGGTGGAAAAGCTGCCGAGACTGATATGCTTTCCCATCGTCGTGATACTGGCCCGATAGTAGATGCTGCCGTCCTTTTTTGTCGCCTGATATACGCCTTTTAACATAAAAAGTCCTTTCCAAAATACGTTTCTTATTATATCATATTTATCGAATGTAATTTGTCACTAAGCAGGGAAATCACGATGAAATGTGGATTTCATGGAAAAGAATCGAGGTAACAGTATGGATTACGTCAGCACCAGAAATAAAAAGGAAAGAGTAACGGCTTCTCAGGCTGTATTGCAGGGGCTCTCCCGTGACGGAGGATTGTTCGTTCCCACACAGCTTCCA
The DNA here is from genome assembly GCA_024681985.1 of Lachnospiraceae bacterium. Lineage (GTDB taxonomy): Bacteria > Bacillota > Clostridia > Lachnospirales > Lachnospiraceae > JAILEN01. Next base: position 1,463 of record JAIKZU010000169.1, read on the forward strand.
AAACTGGATAAGACCTTAAAAGAGCTCTCCGAGATGACTTATCCGGAGGTAGCCTATGAGGTGATGAAGCTGTATCTTACGGACTATACCGAAGAGGAACTGAAAAACTGCATCAAAAATGCCTACGACGATAAATTCGACACGGAGGAGATCGCACCTTTGGTATTTGCGGACAGTGCTTACTATCTGGAACTCTTCCACGGAAAGACCATTGCTTTTAAGGATATGGCCCTTTCCATCCTGCCCCATCTGATGATCACCGCCGCCAAAAAGAATGGCGTAAAAAACGAGATCGTGATACTGACTGCTACTTCCGGAGATACGGGAAAGGCTGCCTTGGCAGGATTTGCAGATGTGAAGGGCACAAAGATCATCGTCTTTTACCCGAAGGACGGCGTCAGCGACATCCAAAAACAGCAGATGGTGACCCAGGCCGGAGACAATACCCACGTGGTGGGCATCGACGGAAACTTCGACCAGGCTCAGACCGGCGTGAAAAAGATGTTTAACGACCCTGATCTGGCAAAAGAGATGGAAGCCCACGGTTTCCAGTTCTCCAGCGCCAACTCCATCAATATCGGCCGTCTGGTGCCCCAGGTCGTCTACTATGTATATGCCTATACCAAGTTATTAAAGGAAGAACGTATAAAAGACGGAGAGCAGATCAATGTCACCGTTCCCACAGGGAATTTCGGAAATATCCTGGCAGCCTATTATGCAAAGCAGATGGGCTTGCCTATTGACCGCTTGATCTGTGCCTCCAATGAGAACAAGGTGCTTTACGATTTCTTCGGAAACGGGGTCTATGACAAGAACCGGGAGTTCAAACTCACCAACTCTCCTTCCATGGACATCCTGATCTCTTCTAACTTAGAGCGTCTGATCTACCGTATCGCCGGAGAAGATGATGAGAAAAACGCAGCCTTCATGAAGGCTTTAAGCGAATCCGGGGTATATGAGATCACACCGGAGATGAAAGATAAGCTTTCGGATTTCTACGGAAACTTTGCGGATGAAGCAGAGACCGGTGCGGAGATCCGCCGGGTTTACGAGGATACGGGCTATGTTTTGGATACCCATACCGCCGTAGCTTCCGCCGTTTACAAAAAGTATCGGGAAGAAACCGGTGACGACAAAGCCTGTGTCATCGCTTCCACTGCCAGCCCCTTTAAGTTTACCAGAGCTGTCATGAAAGCCATCGGAAAGGACGACGCCGCAAAGTCCGATCTGGATCTCACCGAAGATCTCTCCACCATTGCAAACGTTCCCATCCCGAAGGCCATCACGGAAATAAAAACCGCTCCCGTCCGTCACACCACCATATGTGAAGTGGACGCCATGCCGGATGCGGTACGTAGTTTCCTAGGGATATAAGCTTAGGAAAAATAGAACTGTAAATGCAAAAAACCACGAGAGAAGTGTTTTGCGTTAGACACCGCAGAGCGTTCCGAATACACTGCGTATATCCGTTGTGCTGACGACTTTAGAAGTCAGCACTTTACGGATATTCGCCGGGATGAGGTAGAGCGGCGTCGGTGCAAGCAAAACACTTGCTACTCGTGGTTTTTGCTTGGATACTCTTATTTTACTTCAGACGTACAGTGCGGACATCTCGTAGCCCCGATATTGATCATGGTCTTGCAATACGGACACTCCTTCTCATTGGGTGCTGCCTCCGCGGGCTTTCTCACTGCATACTTCGCTTTCTCCAACCCTTTCACCAGGCAAAAGATCACCAGTGCCATCAAAAGGAAATTGATCACCACGGTGATAAATGTACCATAGTTCAAGGTCGCCGCTCCTGCCTCCTGGGCAGCCGCTAAGGTGGCATATTTATTTCCGTCTAAAGATACGAACCAGTTGGTAAAGTCAATACCGCCGGTAAGGGCCGAGATGCAGGGCATGATGATATCATCCACAAGAGATGAGATGATCCCCTGGAAGGCGCCGCCGATGATGACACCGACTGCCATATCCATCACGTTTCCTTTTGTGATAAAGTCCTTAAACTCATCAATAAATTTTCTGGGTGTAGCCATTTTTTCTTCTCCTTTTCTTTTTGTTTTTATTCATAACGCAGCGCATCGATGGGATTCATCTTTGCCGCTTTGTTAGCAGGGAAATATCCGAAGATCAGCCCGATGCTGACCGAGAATCCGATGGAGATCATAATACCGCCTAAGGAGGGTGCTGCCGGATAACCCATGTAGTTGGTCAGAGCCATGCCTCCCACCACCCCCAGGACGAGGCCGATGAAGCCGCCGATCAGGCAGATGATGATGGCCTCCACCAAAAACTGAGCCCGGATGGAGGAGTTCTTTGCTCCTAAGGCCTTTCGGGTACCGATCTCGCGGGTGCGCTCCGTCACGGATACCAGCATAATGTTCATAACGCCGATACCTCCCACCACCAATGCGATGGCGGCAATGAGGGAAATAGCTGAAGTAACCGTATTTAAAATGGAATCCAGCATATTTACCAGAGAGGTAAAGGTATATGCGGATATCTCAAAGTCGTTGTTGGAAGCATAGTATCGGTCAAAAAACCGGGTGATCTTTTTGGACAGGTCACCGGGATCCACACCTACCGCGGAAACCACCTCTATGGTGGAAAAACTCAAAGGGGACCGCTTGACCCGAGCTGCTGCATTGATGGGAATATAGAGGCTGGAGCTTCGCCCGAAGGAAAACATCATGGCATACTGGGACTCTGTATGATAGACTCCGGCGATGGTAAACCGCACCGTCTGATCCTCCACCAGCATCTCCAGTTCCTTTCCGATACAGCCCTCATAATCTCCGTCAAAAAGATCATCCACCGTGGATTCTTCCACCAGACAGACCATACGTCCCTCGCTGAAATCCGATGCGCTGAACATGGTGCCGGAGGTCATCTCAATGGAATTGGGGATAAAGTACCCTACGTTTGCTCCGATGATGGTGACGGAAGATTCCTCGCCCTGATAGGCCACATCTACGGTGTCCAGGTTCTGGGACAAAGACACCGCGTGAATCTCGTCCTCGTACTGGGAGCAGAGATCCTTTACCATGTCCACCGTCATGTAATCGTCGTCATCCATTTCTTCCCGCTTGTCCTGACTGCCAAACTTTAGTCCGTCCATGGCGGCATTGGGGTCCGCTTCATCGTCCTTTCGCTCCACTACGGAAACGAAGACGTCGTTAGCCCCTACATCCTGAAGATTGGTGGAGACGGATAGGGTCACAGAGTTTCCCACGGTAAAGATGGCGATAACGGAACCGATGCCGATGATGATGCCCAGCATGGTCAAAAGCGCCCGCATCTTGTTGGATTTAAGGGAGTTTAGGGCCAGTACCACGTTTTCAAAAAACATCATCAGATGGCACCCCCTTCCTCCACGATGCGGCCGTCCCGGATGTGAATGGTCCGGTCCGTCTCGCTGGCCAGCTCCGGTGAGTGGGTGATGAGCACGATGGTCTTATGATTCTCGCGGTTCAATTTATGAAAGAGGTCCATGACCAGACGTCCCGTCTTGGTATCCAGCGCTCCCGTCGGCTCATCCGCCAAAATGATGGCAGGATCGTTTGCCATGGCACGGGCTATGGCTACTCTCTGCTTTTGTCCACCGGAGAGTTCCTCCGGTAAGTGCTTTTGCCGGTCCGCCATCTCCACCAGTTCCATTAACTCCTGGGCCCGCTGCCTGCGATAGGCACGGGAGGCACCGGCATAGAGCATGGGCAGCTCCACGTTTTTGATGGCATTGGTCTTCGGAATCAGGTTATAGGTCTGGAACACAAAACCGATCTTTGTATTGCGGATCTCGGAAAGCTGATTTTCCGGAGCTTTTTCCACATCGATGCCATCCAGATAATAGGTCCCGGAAGTGGGACGGTCCAGCGCACCGATCAAGTTCATCAAGGTGGACTTTCCGGAGCCGGAGGGGCCCACGATAGAAACAAACTCTCCCTCCGTGACACAGAGGGAGATACCATGCAATATTTCCAGTTCGTTCGGTTTGCCGATATAAAATTTTTTAACGATATTCTCCAAGCGGATGATGTCAGCCATTATACGCCTCCGGCATTACCTACCATATCCAAAAGCTCATCCACGGAAGTGCCCGAGGAGTCCTCCGGCAGGACCACCGTCATGCCTTCTTTTACTTCATCAGAGATGATC
>JAIKZU010000177.1 GCA_024681985.1 Lachnospiraceae bacterium
TACCATTCGCTTTGGTATCGGCATGCTGATGCAGCATTATCTGGACGAGGATTTTGACCTTAAATATCCGGAGATGGTGGCACGGATCCGGTCGGATGAATACTACGTGAACATGATGATCGCCTGGTATTTTGCCACAGCCTTGGCTAAACAGTATGAGAGCATTCTTCCCTTCATAAAAGAAAAAAAGCTGGAGGACTGGACCCATAACAAGGCGATCCAGAAATGCGTGGAAAGCAGAAGGATCACGGATGAACAAAAAAAGTATCTAAAAACTTTGAAAGTGTGAGGGGAACAAAAATGACCCCTTACCACCGTCCCTGGGGCTCATATTTTAGCTCTTATTGCATTTTCCCTGCATGGCACATCCGGCGCAGCCGGAACATCCGGAGCCACAGGAAGTCTTTCCTGCTTTTTTGTCTTTGTACAATACGTATATGATCAGACCGATGACGGCCAAAAGTCCAAGTCCTACGATCACGGTTCCCATGAGGCACCTCCTACATAATCATTAATATTTCCCTATCCGGCATCTTCGATAGTTAGTTTAAACTAACAGCAGAGGCATGTCAAGCAGACGGCTTCACCATATTTCACAAAATTTGTCACTAAAATTCGCAAAAAATCAGAATATTTACTTTACAACAAATTAATTTCAGGTATAATATATTTACCACTACTCTGAGGCAGTGGGTGTTTTGTCGCGCCATACACTACAGGACGAAGATATGACGTGATAAGCGATGGAGTTTCAGAAAAGGAATTCAAACCGTAAACATGGATGTTTGTCCCTCAGGGGACAGAAGAGAGAAAGAAGGGAAGAGACATGGCAGGTATCGAATTAAACAACATGCTGAATACGCCGACAAACCGCATGGCTGAAGTTTCTTCCAATGCTCCAGCGCAGGAGTCCATTCGGAGAACTTCGGAAATCACATCCGGCGAGAAGGCTACCGAGACCGAGAAGCAACCGGACACCAAAGAAGCGATGAAGAAGGCCGCAGAGGCCAGAGAAGCAGCTCTTGAAAATGTTGTGGCACGCTCCGAAGACGGAGACACGGTGCAGGTCAGTGAAGACGGAGAGACAGAGCTTTCCGAGAGTACCGAAGGTAACGTTCGGGCAGAGTCTTCAGATGATGCGGCAAAGCCGACGCTTCGCGAGGACAATTTCGAAGTAAAGGCTGAGGAAGATCAGGAGCGCGCGGCGGAGATAGCTGAGCGTGCAGCTGAGAATGCGAAAAAGGCACAGGAAGCCGCAGAGAAGGCGGCTGAGATCGCACGGGAGACCATTGAAGCCACCCAGGAGAAAGCAGCGCAGGAAGAAGCCGAAGCTGCTGAGGATAAAGTGGTAGTAAACGGGCCTCCTTTCCCCGGATATACAGAGCAGCAGTTAGAGACCATGTATCTGCAGGGAGATATTTCCAGAGCAGATTTTACCACAGAGGAATCCCGTCGTGAGGAGATCAAGGAATCCGTTGCCGAAGAGAACAGTTCCGTGAATGAAGATATGGCACAGGTTACGGCAGCAGGACGTCGGGCACAGCAGGTGGATTTCGCCATCGAGACGGCGTTAGAGAGCGAGAGCGAGATCGATATCGAGACCCGTTTAGCAGCTGTTTCGGAAAATGAGAAGAATCAGAGCAGAATGGCAGAAGAGGCAGGAAAATTATGGGATTATCAGCTTCGAGCTTAAATCCGATCTCGAAGGTTTCGCATCGGGTGACAGTGCCGCAGGCGTACACCGTTGAGAATCAGTCGGAGGTATCCGATGCGTTTACAGAAGCTTTAAAAACCACAGGCGCAAACAGTGTGATGGCAGCACCTCCCGTACAGTACGCGACAGCTACCATCACTACGAACCGTATCAATCAGCTGGAGAAAAATCAGGAAGCAAACAGGGCTTACAATGATCTGGCGGCTTCCTTCGAAGGTATCTCCACAGCCTACGATCAGAGTAGCGCAGCCACCAATTATTCTATGGTGGGAAGCAGGCTGGATCTGTTCGCGTGACAGACCGATTGCATCCACACAGGAGCATATGTTATCAGAGATCCGAAGTATACGCTTCGGATCTTTTTTTGCGGGGGATTGCACCCCGGATTCATTGACAGAAGGTGGCAGAAAACGTAAGATAAAAGAACTATGAAGACATTTGAGATCTGTGTGCCCTGCCACTTTGGCATCGAGGCAGTTTTAAAAAGAGAAATATATGATCTGGGTTATGAGATCACTTCCGTGGAGGACGGCAGGGTCACCTTTGAGGGAGACTGGGAGGCCGTGGTCCGTGCAAATCTGTGCATCCGTACCGGTGAGCGGGTTTTGATCAAACTGGCGCAGTTTAAAGCCTTGGAATTTGAGGATCTCTTTCAGGGGATCAGTGCCATTCCATGGGAGGAATATCTGGAAGCGGACAGTAAATTCTGGGTGACAAAGGCTACTTCGGTTAAGAGCAAGCTTTCCGCTGTGCCTGTGATCCAGTCCGTGGCAAAAAAGGCCATGGTGGAACGGATGCGAAAGTCGTACCACATGGATACATTTCCCGAAACAGGAAAGTCCTTTCCTGTGCGGATCTTTTTAATGAAAGATGAAGCGGTGGTGACCTTGGATACCACTGGGACGCCTCTTCATAAAAGAGGGTACCGCACTTATACCGGCGCGGCTCCTATTTCCGAAACCCTGGCGGCGGCGCTTATCATGCTGACACCCTGGAAGACGGAGCGGATCCTTTTGGATCCTTTTTGCGGCAGCGGAACCATATTGATCGAGGCGGCTATGATGGCTGCCCACGTTGCGCCGGGGCTCCATCGGCATTTTCAGGCCGAAGAGTGGTCAAATCTTTTGAACAAACACCTGTGGGATGAAATACGGGAGGAGTTGTCCCGGGAGATAGATATCTCTGTAGAGACCCAGCTCCAGGGATATGACATTGACGCAGATGCCCTTTCCATAGCCCGGAAGAACGCTGCACAGGCGGGAGTGGATACATTGATCCACTTTCAAAAGCGGGACGTGCGGGACACTTCTCATGCCAAAAAATATGGTTTCATCATTACCAATCCTCCTTACGGAGAGCGACTTTCGGACCAAAAGGAGCTGCCGGAACTCTATGCGGCATTGGGAGAAGCATATGATCGCCTGGACAGTTGGTCCATGTACATCATCACTTCCTACGAGAAGGCGCAGAACGACATCGGAAAAAAAGCGGAAAAAAACCGCAAGATCTATAACGGAATGATCAAAACTTATTACTATCAGTATCTCGGACCGAAACCTCCGAAGAGGGACGCGAAATAACATGAGAGTCATGCGCAGATTTGTGGTATTGGCATTGGTGTTGGTGCTTTTACTGGCTATCAAGATCAACACGGCAGAAGATGAATACTCGGATGTGGAAACCTTTCGCGGCGCACAGCTGAAGGAGTCCGTATTCTACCCGCTGATCGCAAAGAATATCAATGACGGCGGTGGGATGAAACTGACCATGGACGGAGATGACATCACCTGGTCGGCAGCCGAGTTGTACCTAAATGACAATATGGAAGTGATGGCTTCCTTAAAATTTCTGCGAAGTGTGCTTCGTGTACCGGCGGACTGCTATGAGGACAGCAGGGTGGTAGTGGAGCGAAACGACGATACCTACGAGCTGTTTTTGGACTCCACCGACGGCATGAAAAACGGCGAGGCTTTGGAGTTAAAAAGCGCTCCTGTGAAATACAAGGAAAGCTTTTATGTGCCTTTACGTGATATCTGCGAATACTTCGGATACGGATACGCATGGAGTACAAAAAACACCAGCCTGGCCCTCTATTCCGACAAAGAAAACCCCTCGGTACTGCCCCGGCGGTATGATCTGCGGGAAAAAGGCAGAGTGTCGGAGATCAAGGATCAGGGGAACACAAAGACCTGTTGGGCATACGCTTCCATCGGTGCCTTAGAGTCCGGATTGCTTCCGGAGGAGAGTCCGAACCTTTCCGCAGAGGACCTGATCGAAAACAAACCCTATACCTACCTGGATAATCCCGGTGGAGATTATGCCATGGCACTGGCTTACCTTTTGTCCTGGAAGGGACCGGTGGTGATGGATCCCAAGCGTACGGTAAAGCATGTACAGGAAGTACATTTTTACGATACGGATGATATTGACGATATCAAGTGGGGCGTATATCTCTACGGCGGAGTGTCCACCTCTGTTTATGCGGATGTGTCCGCGCCCTCTTTAGGGGCATCATCCTATTATGACAGCAGTACAAATGCCTATTGCTACCGGGGGACCAACAGCCCTAATCATGACGTGGTCATCGTGGGATGGGACGATCATTACAGTGCCACGAATTTCGCGGACAACGTTCCCGGGGACGGAGCCTTTATCTGCCAAAACAGCTGGGGAGCTGATTTCGGTGATCAGGGTGTATTCTACGTTTCCTATTATGACGCCAATATCGGTAATCAGGCTGTTTCCTATGCAAAGGTGGAGAATACGGACAATTATGCTCTGCTCCATCAGATGGATGAAGGCGGTTGGATGGGACAGATCGGATACGGAAAATCCGGCGCCTGGGCAGCAGCGGTTTACACAGCGGGAGTAGATGAGACTATAAAGGCAGCAGGTTTTTATGCGTTAGACAAGGAAACGTCCTACCAGATTTACGCAGTTTCTTCCTACACTTCCGAAAAATCATTGGCTTCCAGAAGGCTGGTAGCATCGGGGACCCTGGAGGATGCCGGATACTACACCATACCGTTTTTGGAACAAATTAATGTAAATAAAGGCGAGGATTTTGCCATTGTAATATTTTTGAATACGCCGGACAACGATCATCCCATTGCCATCGAGTATCAGCGTGAAAACGTGGTCGGAGATGGGATTGACATTACCGACGGAACAAGTTTTGTCAGCAAAAACGGACTGGATTGGGAATCCATCGAGAAAACCTCGAAAGGAAACCTTTGCCTGAAAGTTTATGCAGACGAATGGAAAAAAGAAGAGTAACATGCAAAAAAGATTAGAAACCGTACTGGCCTTGCTATTGGCTGTTTTGACCGTGTCGGTCACATCCCTTTTATATCTTTTTCCCCAGATGCATACCTATGCTTTTTACGAAGCACCTGAAGAAGGGGTATATTCCGTGCTGGATCTGATCCGGGATGATAAGACGTATCTGGATGTGGCGAGTTACAATATTGAGGAAGACATGGAACATCAGCTTCGGCTGGAACTTCCATCCAATGTTTCCTACGACAGTATCACCATTAGAGAAGAGCCCATCTATCATACGTTTACAGTTTCCATCCCGGGAGTGGAGAGCAACTATGTATATAACTATCCGGTGGTGGGCAGCAGCGACAATATCATCGATTTCACTTTTGATTATGCGGATGACACAGGTATCCTGGAACTGACCATGGATCGGGTATATGTACTTAAGACCACTTCTGAGGGCAGCTATGTCTATCTGGATTTTTTGGATCCTTCGGAGGTCTATGATGCTCTGGTGGTGGTGGATGCCGGCCACGGAGGGAAGGACGGTGGCTGCAATTCCGCAGGAGTGCTGGAAAAAGAACTGAATCTCCAGATCGTTGAAAAAATAAAAGATATTTTCGATAAAAGCGATTATAATATCGGTGTATATTACACGAGACTTCGGGATTTCAATCCGGAATACGAGGATCGGGTGACGTTGGCGAATGACCTGGATGCGGATCTGTTCCTAAGCGTCCATATCAATTCCACCGCCAGCGGACGGACCTCCGGTATCAACGGTTCGGAGGTGATGTATCGCTCCTCGGATCCAAGCGGCGCCAGCAAAGCTTTTTCCGCTCACTGTCTGGATGCTATGCTCTCCACTTTGGGTAGCAGCAGCAAGGGCCTGGTGGCGGGGGACGAGATCTACATCATCCGGACGTCAAAGGTTCCGGTGGCTTTAGCGGAGATCGGTTTTATCACCAACGAGAAGGAAAGAGAAAAAATGCAGTCGGAGGAGTATCAGCAAAAGGCTGCGCTGGCACTTTACGATGCCATCATCACCACACTGAAAGAGAATGGGAAATTATGAAAAAAGTAGTCTTTGCAACAGGCAATAAGAATAAAGTAAAGGAGATCCACGAGATCTTAAAGGATCTGGATTTTGAGATCGTGACCATGAAAGAGGCCGGGATCGAGACTGAGATCGTGGAAAACGGAACCACCTTCGAGGAAAATGCCATGATCAAGGCAGAGACTGTGGCAAAAGCAGCAGAGCCGGGAGTCTATGTGATGGCGGATGATTCCGGACTTGTTATCGATCATTTAAACGGGGAGCCGGGGATCTATTCCGCTCGCTATATGGGAGAGGATACCTCCTATGATGTAAAGAATAACAATCTGATCGGTCGGTTGGATGGCGTACCGAAGGAAGAACGTACAGCCCGGTTCGTATGTGCCGTGGCATGCATTTTCCCGGATGGCAGCAAGCACTGTGTGCGGGGGACCATCGAGGGCTATATCGGATGGGAACAGGCCGGAGAAAACGGATTCGGCTACGACCCCATCTTTATGGTGGACGAATATGGTTGTACCACGGCCCAGATGACGCCGGAGCAGAAAAATGCCATCAGTCACAGGGGACAGGCCCTTCGGATGATGCGGGAGGAGATCATTAAATATGAAGATTCTTGTGGTCAGTGATACCCACGGCCGGATCGAAGGCCTGGATCGGGCCTTTGAACTGGAACAACCGGATGAGATCTATCACCTGGGCGATGGCTTGGGATGCGAGGATGAGATCGAGGCGATCTACGGAGTGCCTTTGACCATCGTGCGGGGAAACTGCGACTGGAATTCCAACCTTCCGTCAGAGGAAGTGATCTCGCTGGGAAAGCATCGGCTTTTCTTAACCCATGGGCATATTTACGGGGTTAACTACGGCCTTTTGGAACTGGTGGATGCGGCGGAGGAGAGAAAGGCGGATGTGATCCTCTACGGTCATACCCATGTGCCGGAACTGACTAAGGGGTACTATGGGAAAACCATCCTGAATCCGGGAAGCATCAGCGCGCCGCGGCAGAAAGGGAAAAAACATACCTATGCCGTGATCGAGGTTTTAGAGGGCGGAGAGCTGGATATAGAGCTTCGTACGTTAGATGAAAATTAGGTATTGACAATATCATATCCATTGCATATAATATGATTTGCGTTTTGCAAAAGCGAGCAGTCCTTTCGGGGTGTGGCTCAGTTTGGTAGAGCACCTGGTTTGGGACCAGGGGGTCGCAGGTTCGAATCCTGTCACCCCGAGTTGCCTTACTAAATATGTTGTATGCGGGTGTAGTTCAATGGTAGAACACCAGCCTTCCAAGCTGGATACGTGGGTTCGATTCCCATCACCCGCTTTTATTATGAATAGATTTCGTTTTTTATGTGTCCGTAGCTCAGCTGGATAGAGCAACGGCCTTCTAAGCCGTGGGTCGGGGGTTCGAATCCCTTCGGGCATATTACGGTGGGTATGGCGCAGTTGGTTAGCGCGCCAGATTGTGGCTCTGGAGGCCGTGGGTTCGAATCCCACTATCCACCCTGACAGAGGACTAGGCGAGAGAGTCTATACGAAGTTCATGTCAATTTATAGTTGGATCTTGGGCTATCGCCAAGCGGTAAGGCACAGGATTTTGATTCCTGCATTCGTTGGTTCGAATCCAACTAGCCCAGTTGCCGATCATAGATCGGTATTATAGTATGGGATACTAGCTCAGTTGGTAGAGCACCTGACTTTTAATCAGGTTGTCGGGGGTTCGAATCCCCCGTGTCTCACGTCGTGACAAACTACACTATGTCTCAGGACATCGGCAAGCTCCGTCCTTCGACTCGTTCCGTTGTCACTCCTCTTCCGTTCAAATGTGCCATTTGAACGGGCGGGATATCCGATAATGTACCATTTGAACGGGACTTGAACGGGCGGGATATCCGATAATGTACCATTTGAACGGGCGGATAACTAATTCAATAATTCTTTAAACTACAATGGCGTAGAAACGGATGATTTCGGTTCTGCGCTTTTTTTACAATTATTTTGCTAATTTAATAATTTAAAGTGACAAACCCGGATTTTTTTGATATAATTGTCCACGTTGTGAATTTTAAAGTGTATTTCGTCCAAGAACACTCAAACGCGTGGGACGGAAACCTTTGTTTTTCAGATATAAAAAAGCAACTATATAAATATGGATAGGAGTGAAAACTTGTGGGAAAGTATTTGGTAAAACGTGTACTTCTGGCAATCGTTTCCATCATCATTGTCAGCGCCATCGCGTTTTTTACAATGAACTTAATTCCGGGTGGCCCTTTTAATAAGGAAAAGGCACAGTCGCCGGAAGCGATCAAAGTTCTGGAGGAGAGATATAATCTGGATAAGCCCATTCCCCAGCAGTACGTAATGTATATGGGAAATCTTCTGCAGGGAGACTGGGGCGTGTCTTTAAAGACCGGACGTGATATCTGGACGGATATTTCATCGAAGTTTTCCGTATCCGCCAGACTAGGTGGTTCCGCAGCTGTAGTGGCTATCATTTTCGGGATCATTTTGGGAAGTATCGCAGCACTGACGAGAAACCGCCTGCCGGACCGACTCATCGTGTTCTTTACCACCCTCGGTACGGCTATGCCTTCCTTCGTTTTGGCGACGCTCTTGCTTTTGGTGTTCTGTCTGAAACTGGGATGGTTCCCTGTTTGGACGTCACAGGACCCGAATTATGTTCTGCCCATCATTGCGCTTTCGGTATACCCCATGGCTTACATCACGAGACTTACGAAGACGAGTATGCTGGATGCCTTAAATCAGGACTACGTTCGTACGGCCAGAGCTAAGGGCGTTCCCCGTCACAAAGTGATCTTTATGCATGCCCTTCGTAATGCCCTGATCCCGGTGATCACCTATGTGGGTCCCATGGTGGCTTACATCCTCACCGGTTCCATGGTAGTAGAGAACATCTTTACCATCGGCGGTCTGGGATCTGCTTTCGTTACGAGTATCACCAACCGTGACTATACCACCATCATGGCCACAACTATGTTTTTGGCGATTTTGATGGTGATCGCGAATCTTTTGACGGACATCGCTTATAAGCTGGTTGATCCGAGAATTACATTTAAATAAGAGTGTGTGGAAAGGATATAAGTTTCATGCAGAGTGATAATACGGTTTACAGAAGAAGACAGCTGCTTTCTTCACAGATCGATCTAAGTAAGTTTAACGACAAAAATTTTGAAAAGGCTACGGAAGACGAAAAGCGTCAGCAGGACGTGATGGGAGAGTCCACCACCTTCTTAAAGGACGGTCTTCGTCGGCTGCGTAAAAATCCCCTTGCTATGGGAAGCATCTGTGTGCTTTTGCTCATCGTGGCCATCATCATAGTTGCGCCGCATATCTGCCCTTACAGTTATTCGCAGATCATCACTGTAAACGGAGTTCGTGATAAGCGTGCCACCAACTTGGGTCCCATGGAATTCTCTAAGTTGGAAATGGACTATATGGAAGAAACCGGCGAGAAGCTGTTCCCGCATCTTTTGGGAACCGACTCTCTGGGCAGAGATTACTTTATCCGTGTGATCTACGGAACACGTGTCAGCCTTTCCGTGGGAATTGTTGCGGCCATCATGGTTTTGATCATCGGTTTGATCTACGGCTCCATCTCCGGATATTTCGGTGGAATGGTGGATATGATCATGATGCGTATCGTTGACGTGATCTATTCTCTGCCGGACATGCTGATCATCATCTTACTTTCTGTTGTATTAAAGGAAACCTTACAGCCGGCCATTGCTGGTACGGCGTTGGCGAAACTGGGGACGAATATGATCTCCATCTTTATCGTGTTTGCCCTTTTGTACTGGGTAGGCATGGCCCGTCTGATCCGCGGACAGATCCTTTCCATCAAGAACAACGAATATGTTCTGGCGGCAAAGGCCATCGGTACCAAGGACGGCCGGATCTTAAGAAAGCACATTTTACCGAACTGCTTGTCGGTAATCATCATAACGACGGCTCTTCAGGTGCCCAGCGCGATCTTTACGGAAAGCTACTTAAGCTTCTTAGGCTTGGGTGTTTCCGCTCCGCTGACATCCCTGGGAAGTCTGGCAAACGATGCCCGTGGCGCGATGCAGTCCTATCCGATCCGTCTGGTAGTACCGGCTATCGTGATCTGTCTCATCGTATTGGCGTTGAACCTCTTGGGCGACGGACTTCGTGATGCATTTGATTCCAAGTTGAACTAGGGGGGACGGCACAATGAGCGATAATGAATTTTTATTAGAGGTAGAAAACTTACACACCAGTTTCTTTACGGATTCCGGTGAAGTAAAAGCCGTAAACGGTATTTCCTTTAAGCTGGAACCCGGTAAGACTTTAGGTATCGTAGGGGAGTCCGGATCCGGTAAGTCTGTTACGGCATATTCCATCATGCAGATCCTGGCTGAGACCGGAAGGATCGTAGAAGGCAATGTGCTTTACCGCGGTGAGGATATCACCCAGTGGTCGGAAAAGCAGATGGCGAATTTCCGCGGTTCCAAGGTGTCCATCATCTTCCAGGATCCCATGACATCCTTAAACCCCGTGTTTACGGTAGGCTATCAGTTGGAGGAAGCAGTACTCCTCCATACCAATAAATCTAAAAGCGAAGCGAGGGAGCGTGCCATCGAGATGCTGACCCTGGTTGGCGTAAACGAGCCGGCCAGCCGTATGAAGCAGTATCCCCACGAGCTTTCCGGTGGTATGCGTCAGCGTGTGATGATCGCTATGGCACTTTGCTGTGAGCCGGACATCCTGATCGCCGACGAGCCCACCACGGCATTGGACGTGACCATTCAGGCCCAGATTCTGGAGCTGATGCAGGAATTACAGAAAAAGATGGGAATGGCCATCATCATGGTGACCCATGACCTGGGTGTCATCGCCAGCATGTGCGACGAGATCCTGGTAATGTACGGCGGACGGATCTGCGAGCGC
Source organism: Lachnospiraceae bacterium (assembly GCA_024681985.1). Classification (GTDB taxonomy): domain Bacteria; phylum Bacillota; class Clostridia; order Lachnospirales; family Lachnospiraceae; genus JAILEN01. Next base: position 10,971 of record JAIKZU010000177.1, read on the forward strand.
GGTACGGCGGATGCGATCTTTTACAATCCCGCCCATGAATATACCAAGGGCCTGCTCCGTTCCATCCCCAGAAAAGAGACCATGGATAAAAAGCTGGTACCCATCGGCGGCACCCCCATTAACCTTTTACAGATGCCCAAGGGCTGTGCTTTCTGTCCCCGCTGTGATGCGGCTATGAAGATCTGCCTGGAGGAGATCCCGCCGGAATACTGGGTGGGAGACGATCATCTGGCCAGCTGCTGGATGAATATAAAAGATCTATATGATGTAAAAGCACAGGAGGAAGCAAAAAATGAGTAGTGAATATTTGCTTGAAGTGGAGCATTTAAAGCAATACTTCCCGGTGCAGCAGGGCTTCAAAAAGATCCCTTTAAAAGCAGTAGACGATATTTCTTTTGCCATCAAACCCGGTGAAACTTTAGGTCTCGTAGGTGAGTCCGGATGCGGAAAGACCACAGTAGGTCGTTCGCTTCTCCGTCTCTACCAGCCCACGGCAGGAAAGATCACTTTTGAAGGAGAAGTCCTTTTCGACAGTGAAAATAAGATCGATGTGGATATGCTTCCCTATCGTAAAAAAATGCAGATGGTATTCCAGGATCCCTATTCTTCGTTAAATCCCCGTATGACGGTGGAGGATATCATCGGAGAGCCGCTGGATGTGCATCATCTATATTCCACCAAGGCAGAGCGCCGGGAAAAGGTGCTTTCCTTGATGGAAACCGTTGGACTTAACGCAGAGCATGCCATGCGTTATGCTCATGAATTCTCCGGCGGGCAGAGACAGCGTATCGGCATCGCCAGAGCCCTTGCGGTAAATCCCAAGTTCATCGTCTGTGATGAGGCGGTTTCCGCATTGGATGTTTCCATCCAGGCCCAGGTTATCAATATGTTCGAAGAGTTACAGGAAAAACTGGGTGTGGCCTATCTGTTCATCGCCCATGACCTGTTGGTGGTACATCATATTTCCGACCGGATCGCAGTGATGTATCTCGGCCATATGATGGAGATCGCGGATGCGGACGAGTTAAACGATAACCCGCTTCATCCTTATACCCTGTCGCTTCTGTCAGCGGTTCCGATCCCGGATCCCGAGACAGCGCGTCATTCCAAGCGTATCATTTTGGAAGGTGATGTTCCTTCCCCGATGCATATGCCTTCCGGATGTCCTTTCCGTACACGCTGCCGTTATGCTACGGAAAAGTGCGCGGCTGAGATGCCGGAGCTTACGGACAGAGGAAACGGACACTTGGTGGCATGCTGGAATCGATAAGATCCGTAACAGGTCCATTTATTGTATTGGTTTCACCCCGCAACGAAGATTTGCACATGCGAGGCACATTTTGCGGGTGAAATATAGATCAGCCGGATGATCCGGCAATTTAAAAATACTAAAAGGAAAGAGGAGGAATTTAGTATTATGAAGAAGATCGTAGCTTTATTGCTCGCTTCATGCATGGTATTCGGCCTTGCCGCTTGTGGCGGATCCAAGGGTTCCGACAATGCAGCTTCCACTGATACCGCAGCAGATGCGGGAAGCACAGAAACAGCGAGCACAGGTAGTCAAGCACCTGACTGGTCCGAGTATGATGCCCTGATCGATGAGATCAGAACTACTACGGATTTTGCAAACCGTGTGGAATTAATGCATCAGGCAGAGGATATGTTAATGTCCACCTATGCAGTCATCCCGATCTACTACTACAACGACATCTACATGCAGAAGGACAACGTAAAGGGTGTTTACTGTACCGTATTCGGTAACAAGTACTTCCACAAGGCGACCAAGGAAGGTTCTGACACACTTTACATCAACCTTGCTTCCGAGCCGGATTTCTTGGATCCCGCTCTGAACTCTTCCGTAGACGGCGCTTGCCTGATCGTAAACTCCTTTGAAGGTTTATACAGCTATGATGAGAAGGGTGACGTAGTTCCCGCCATCGCAGAAGGTATGCCTGAGGTTTCCGAGGACGGAACTGTTTACACCGTAAAGATGAAGCAGACCAAGTGGTCCAACGGTGAAGCTCTTACTGCAAATGATTTCGTATACAGCTGGAATCGTGCAGTTGCAGAAGAGACCGCTGCTGACTATGCATATATGTTCGACATCATCAAGCACAATGATGACGGCACACTTGCAGTAGAGGCAACCGATGATTACACCATGACCATCACCCTGACAAATCCCTGCCCTTACTTCAACAGCTTACTTGCATTCCCTACCTACTATCCTGTATACCAGGCTGAGGTTGAGGCTGCAAACGCTGATGGTACAACTCCCGGTGCATGGTGCCAGGAAGCAGGCTTTGTATCCAATGGTGCATTTACTCTGACATCTTGGAGTCATGACGAGAACATGGTTTACACAAAGAACGATAACTACTGGGATGCTGCAAACGTATCTCTTAAGGAGTTAAACTTCATGCTTTCCGCTGATGATACTGCTATCTTTGCAGCATATAACAACGGAGACTTAGACTTCATTGATACCGTTCCTACGGATGAAATCGGTTCCGTAATGAACAATTCCGATTTCTACATTCAGGACAACCTGGGAACCTACTATCTTGCATTCAACGTAAACTCCGATCTGTTCAGCGGCATGACTGCAGAGCAGGCTGCTAAGTTCCGTCAGGCAATCTCCCTGATGATCGATCGTCAGTACATCGTTGAGACTGTAGGCCAGACTGGCCAGATCCCTGCTGATTCTTACATCCCTGCAGGTATGGCTGATGGTAACGGCGGCATCTTCAAGACTGCTGATACTTCTTACTATGATGCAACCACTACCGGTGCAGGCAACGTAGAAGAAGCTAAGGCTTTGCTTGAGGAAGCAGGATTCACCTTCACCGACAACGGTGACGGCACCTACACACCTGATACACCGATCTCACTTCCTTACATCTTGAATGAGAACACCGGACATCAGATGGTAGCTGAGTCTATCCAGAGTGACCTTTCCCTTCTTGGTATCGAAATGACCATCGAGGTTGAGGACTGGAACGTATTCCTTGAAGACAGAAAGAACGGTAACTACACCTTCGCTCGTGAAGGATGGTTAGCAGACTTTGATGACCCCATCAACATGCTTGAGATGTTCACCACCGACTCCGGAAACAACGATCCTCAGTTCGGTAGATAAAAAATACAGTTAATTGTTTTCACCACCGATGATTTTTCATCGGTGGTGTTTTTTTGTTGTTTTTTTGGTAAAATAAGAGCAGTACTCTGTAATAACCGATGGGAGAAGGGTTATGAATGAACTGCAGAATCAGATTTTTGAGGCTTTATTAAAAGATTATATCCTGGTCTACGAGATCGATCTGGTCAATGATCACATTTCACTGATCAAAAAAGAATCCCCGGAGGGGACCTTTGGCATGGAAGAGGACGCTCGTTACAGCGAGTTCCATGAGAAATACTCTAATCTCCATGTGGGATCCTATTATAAAAAGGACCGTTTTGAGACCGGGACCATCGAATTTTTAAGCCAATATTTAGGTACCCATGATAAATTTGTATTCGAATACCTGACAAATTACGGTAAGTGGCGTCAGTCCGTGTACTATTGTCTGGAGCGGGATCCAAAGACCAATCTGGCCAGTCGCGTTATCCTTTGCTTTTCCCGTTTGGAGGACGACAGCGAGGAATACTTCCTTTTGGAGAGAGGCGCGGAGCTGGAGCAGAAGAACGCCCGCCAGATGGAGATGATCCAGGCTCTGGCTATGGACTATCAGACCTGTTATTATCTGGATCTGGATGAGAACTGCTTCGAGATCCTTCGTATGAATGACTATATGCGGGAGAAGTACTACCGGGCATTTACGGACTTTTTGGATTATGACTATGTAAAGGCCGTCAATATGTACATCGACCGGGATGTGGCCCTCCAGGACAAGGAAATGATGAGGGAGCAGAGTTCCATCGAGAATGTGCTGGAGCAGTTAAAAGAAAAGAAGGATTTTTCCATCACCTTTTTGGCCAGAGGAGACGGGGATACGGAGAGTCATTATATCCTGCGTTACGTGCGCCTGGGAAATGACCCCTCCAAGGTTATTTTGGGTCACGGAAATATAGAGGAAGAGTGGCAGCAGCAGCAAAAGGCGAAAAAAGTTTTAGAGGACGCCTTGGATCAGGCCCAGCATGCCAATAAAGCAAAGAGCATCTTCCTTTCCAATATGTCCCATGACATCCGCACGCCCATGAATGCCATCATCGGCTATACGGAGATCGCCCAGGTGCATGTGGACGACGAGAAAAAGGTGGAAGAGTGCCTGGAAAAGATCATGACCGCCAGTAAGCACCTGTTGGACCTTTTGAACAATGTTTTGGATATGAGCCGCATCGAAAGCGGACGATCCCGATTGATGGAGGACGAGTACCGGGTATCGGAGCTGATCCACGACATCTGGATGATCGAAGAGGGCACCATCCAGGAGAAAAATATCAATTTCACCATCGATATGTCCGGCGTACAGGATGACGCGGTGCTGTGTGACAAGCTACGGATGCGGCAGATGCTTTTGAACTTCGTTTCAAATGCCATCAAATATACCCCTTCCGGCGGCAGTGTATCCATCCTGGTACGGCAGCGAAAGAGCATCTTAAGCGACTATAACCGCTATGAGATCCGCGTAAAGGACAATGGCATCGGCATGAGCAAAGAATTCCAGGAGCGGATCTTTTCTCCTTTCGAGAGAGAACAGTCCACCACGAAAAGCGGGGTGGAGGGCACAGGCCTGGGAATGTCTCTGGCAAAGTCTATCCTGGATATGATCGGCGGAACCGTTCGTGTAAAGAGCGAAAAAGGAAAGGGCAGCGAGTTTATCCTGGTCATTGACTTAAAGCGTTCTTCTATGGAAAGTCCCGTATCCAAGCCCGTAAAGGTGAAAGCACCCGAAAAAGTAGATAAAAGCAAGCCTGTGGAATTTGCTAATACCTTTAAGGATGGCGGCACCATCCTTTTGGTGGAGGATAATCTCCTGAATCGGGAGATCGCCCGGGAGATCTTAGAGGAAGCCGGTTTTACGGTAAAGGAAGCAGAGGACGGGGATCTGGCGGTAGAAGAGGTCATGCGGGCGAAACCCGGAGATTTCGACCTCATTCTGATGGATATTCAGATGCC
>JAIKZU010000180.1 GCA_024681985.1 Lachnospiraceae bacterium
AAACTGGGCACCCTTTAAGTAGATCCGCCCGGAGGAATTTCCGTCGGAAAGATACAGTTGGGGTTCCTTCTTTTGCTTTAATCCGCCGCCTATGGTCCCCAGGCCGTTGTAGCCGGTTTCCGTGCCGTCTTTTCCGCCTCCGGCGGTGTAATAGGAGATATCCATGGCCACCGTCTCGATCTTTTCTCCCACGGATGCAAAGAACCGGGCTACCGCGCTCCAGTCGATGGGTTTCTCCGACATAGGGAGCAGATAAAGAGCCAAAAGAAATACCGCCCAATAACCGGTCAGCCGAAGGCTCATTCTCCCATAAAAAATCCTTCCAACCTCTATTAAGAGTAAAAAGAGCACCGCAAAAAAGGAAAGCTTTTCCACCTGACCCGTAAAAAACCGATATCCCAACATTCCCGCAAGGAGCAGTACCGGAAGTGCTTTTAGGGAAAACTTCGCCCCCTCTTTTGCCAAAACATCTTCCGTTTCGCAAAGTCCCTCCTGCCGGCGATCATAGACCGCATGGGTAAGAGGATATAAAACGACGGCAGACAGGACCGTAAAAAAGCTCGCACTTTCCCGCAGCAAAAACAGGACAACGGCTACTGCCAAAACCAGGCCGGTCAAAAGCCACTTCCTTTCCGGACGCTCCCATATGCATACGAGTAAGATCTCCAACACCAATGCACAGAGCATGGCCATCCCAAGGGAGAGTCCCGGGAAAAAGGGCGCCAAAGCTCCTAAAGCGGCATAAAACAACACCAGCCGAAGGAAGGAGGGATAGAATCGATACGCACGCAGTCTCATAGCATCTCCTCCGGCATAAAGCCCTCTTCATCTATTTCCATCCAGTCCTCTCCGGATGCGGAAAAATCGCGGATCTTTTGCTCCATATCCTTTGGAAAGGAGGCACTGCGGTGATGGGTGATCTCTTCCGGCATGTGATGCCAGAACTCCTCAAACTCCTTCCACCCGGTGATGATAACGGTTTTTAGATCCCCGGCCGCATAGGAAAAATCCACCGGTTTCCCCTGTTTTAAAAAATTATGGGCCAAAGAGATCACATATTCCAAATAAAGATCCCGTCGCTTCATCTCCGGCAGGTTTAAAAGCTTCTCCCGGGTGAGAAGCAGGATATGTATCCGCCCTAAATTCTCCTCCTCCGGCAGGCGTACCAGCACTTCTTTGGTGCGGGCATAGTTTTTCCAGTGAATGGCATGCAGAGGGTCTCCGGGAACATACGTCCTTAGATCGCATCCCAAAACATCCTCGTAGAGGTCCTTTTGCCGACTGTGATCCGGTATCCGTTTTTTCAGTTCCGGAAAGGCGCCCGCTTCATCGGATATGCGTGGCCGTACGATGGCCAGATATTCCGTGGGCATAGGGAAGGAAACGGACAAAAGTCCCAGGGGATCCACGATCTCAAAAAATTTTAGCCCCACTCCGTAGGTGCCTGCATAGCGACACCGCAGGGCACAGTTTAACTCCATCCTCTGTCCCGGAAGCAGCGAGATCCACGCTTTTGTACCTTTCATGAGGCAAAGCTCTTCCTCAAAGGTGAGGCCGATGCGAAAAAGTGGCAGTGGGCCGTGGTTTTCCGTAACCAGACGATACTTCACTTCCTCCATCTTTTTCACCCGTCGTTCGGGCAGTTCGTGAAAGACCAAAAGTGCCGTATGGGCATAGACGATATAGACTGCCAAAAACAAAGGGTATCCCAAAAAGAAGTAGAAAAGCCCATAGGGCAGGACTCCTCCCCGAAAGGAGGCAAATACCAGGGAAAAAAGCAAAAGAACCCCGTAGATTGCCACGTTCTTTTTATGGAATCTTCGTCCTTTCATACCGGAGCCTTTGCTTTGGAAAGTGCAAGATCCACCACTTCCCTGCCGCTTCGCCGGGACATCTGGGCTTCTGCCGTAAGCAGGATCCGATGGGGCAGCACCACACGGGCCATATCCCGTATATCCTCCGGTACCACGTAGGTTCTGTCCTTAAGATATGCCTTTGCCTGGGATGCGATCAAAAGATCCAAGGAAGCCCGGGGACTGCATCCGCAAAGCACGCCGTCTGCGGAACGGGTCAGTTCGATGATCTCCATGACATAGGCGATCAATTCGTCGGACACCCGGACTTTTTTTACCTCCCCTTTCATGGAAAGAATCTCTTCTTTGGAAAGGATGGGCTGATTCGGGGTGTCCAGTACCCCTTCCAAAAACCTTTTCCCCAGTTCCACCGCCGCGTCCCCTTTGGGATAGCCGATGGTAAGCTTCATCAAAAAGCGATCCAGCTGTGCCTCCGGCAGGGCATATACCCCCACAGCAGACACCGGGTTTTGGGTGGCGATCAGCATAAAGGGCTCCGGCAAGGGAAAGTTCTTCCCCTCCACGGTCACCTGACCTTCCTCCATGGCCTCCAAAAGCGCCGCCTGGGTCTTGGGAGAAGTGCGGTTTAATTCATCTGCCAAAACCACCTGGTTCATGATGGGGCCGAGACGCTGCTCAAACTCCCCGGTTTTTGCCAAAAAGATCGTGCTTCCCGTGATGTCCGATGCCAGGGTGTCCGGTGTCATCTGTATCCGCACAAAGGACAGATCCAATGACTCGGCAAAGGTTCTGGCGATGGTGGTCTTTCCCACCCCCGGCACATCCTCCAAAAGAACGTGTCCGCCGGAAAGCAGGGCGATCAACAGGTTCTCCGGAAAGTCCTCTTTCCAAACGATCTTTTCCGAAAGCTTTTTCTTTAATAACTCCAGTTTTTCCATCTCTACTTGGTCTTTTTAGCACTCTCTTTCTTCTTTTCCACATCCCTGATATCTCACGTCGATCTCGATCCGATCCCCCGGCTGCAGATAATCCTCACTGTAATACATGGCTCCGTAATCAAAACACACGGAACTAGCGCCTGTTTTACTACTATACATAGGATACCATCCCCGGGAATGATTCGCAATTATCTCCTTCTTTTGAGGGACTTTTTATAATTTTTATATTATAATATTATTAAAATCGGAGGGACATGATGAAACACATTTATCCGGACTATTATGAAACCTTTGTCTGCATCGCCGACAAGTGCCCGAAAAGCTGCTGCGGGGGCTGGCAGATCGAGATCGATGAAGATACGCTACAACGCTATAAGGAAATGGATCTTTCCTGTGTGGACTATGAAAATGCCTGTTTTTACACGGATCCGGACAAACGCTGCAAAAACTTAGACAAATCGGGGCTTTGCAGGCTGATCCTTTCTTACGGAGAAGATATACTATGTGACACCTGCGAAAGGTTTCCCCGCCATATCGAGGAGTTTCGAAATGTCAGGGAGCATTCCTTAAGTATCTCCTGCCCCGAGGTGGCGCGGATCCTGTTATCCCGCCGGGAACCGGTCCGTTTGATGGAAACAGACGATGCCCAAGAAGACGAGGAAAGCTACGACGAAACCGAACAGGCCGTTTATCTGCATCTGGCGGCCTCAAGGGAGCGCTTTTTATCCATTGCCCAAAACCGCACCATACCCTTTGAGCAGCGCATGGATCAGATCCTTTCCATCGCCCGCGCCTTTCAGGAAGAGATGGATTTTGTCCTGTTGGAGAATGCAGATCCCTCCTCTTTGGATCTTTCCCGGATCCTAAAAGAAAAATCCCAGATGCCACCCCTTTCGGTGGACCTTCGGCACCGGATCTTTTTGACCATGAAGGAATGGGAATATACCGGAAGGGAATTTGAAGATATCTTAAAGGAAACGGAAGAAATCCTTTATAAAAGGCACCGAAAAGATCTTTTCGATGCCTTAAATGACTTTACCTTATATCTGTCCGCACAATCCGTGGATTGGGATGTGCTTTCGGAACAGATCCTTGTGTATTTTTTATATGCTTACTTCTGTGGCTCCGCCTATGACGAATACTACTTCGGACAGGCTATGCTGGCAGTTGGCGCCATACTGCACATCCAGGATCTGTCTTTGGCCTTTTATCTAAAGACCGGCGCCATCCACCTATCCGACATCATCCGCCTGACCTATTTGTACGCCCGGGAACTGGAACACTCCATCCCCAATGTGCTGGCCACGGAAGCCTATATGGATGCCTTTTTGTGATCCGGCATATCCGGACGCGGCTTTTTTACAAAAGATGGATCCCGCCGAATACCGGTACCGGCTCCGTCGTCTCTTTGATGGCACTCATAACTGCCAGAACATACATCACGAACATAAATATGCCCCACACCCATCCGATAAAGGGGATCAGGCCGATCAGAGAAAACAGATGCAATACCAACGCCTGGTTCAGATGATGTTTAAAGTAGGGGTCATTTCTGTCACCGGCTACAAAGGCGATGATAAATCCCACCCAGGTAAAGAGATAACAAAGTACCGCCAGGCCTCTGTTAGGAGCGCTGCTGTCCTCTCCCGTAAGGGGATCCCCATAGGTATTGTTCCAATCGTAATTTGAATCACTCATTTTCATTTCCTCCTTGTATCCTTATGCCTATGCTGTCATGATCAATCCGCAGATCGAAAGTATCCCGATCAATAATATCACCGGCAGGGCAAATATGGCAAATCCGAATACTCCCACCAGTAAGCATCCAAGGATCAGATAGCCGATGAGCCCAAATATCACACCTAAGATCTTACCACAGATCCGAAA
>JAIKZU010000006.1 GCA_024681985.1 Lachnospiraceae bacterium
GGAATGCCTGGAATATCTGAAAAACTATGACGGCAGAGAACTGACCTTTATGGAAGTCTGCGGCAGCCACACCGGAGCCATCGGAAAGTCCGGAATCCAAAAGGTGATCTCCCCCAAGATCCGCCTGGTGTCCGGCCCCGGTTGTCCGGTCTGTGTCAGCCCTTCTGCCTATGTGGATCGCCTGGTGGAGTTGGCTTTGGAACCGGATACCACAGTGGTCACCTTCGGCGACATGCTGCGGATCCCCGGAAGCCGGGAAAGCCTCAGTGAAGCGAAGGGCCGCGGCGCCCGGGTGGAGATGGTGTATTCTCCCATGGATGTGATCGCCCTTGCCAAAGAGCACCCTAAGAAAAACTACATTTTTGCTGCGGTGGGCTTCGAGACTACCATCCCCGTGTATACGCTGTTATTGGATGCAGTGCAAAAAGAGGGCCTCACCAATGTGAAGATCCTTACCGCATTAAAGGTCATGCCTCCGGTGATCGACTATCTCTGCAAAGACGGTCCCGCCATCGACGGATTCATCGCCCCCGGCCATGTGAGTGTCATTACCGGAAGTCGCCACTTTGAAAAGCTGGCGGAAACCTACCGGATCCCCTTTGCGGTAACGGGATTTTCCCAAAAGGAACTGGTGGTAGGAATCTACGGTCTCCTTCGCATGTGCGAGGAGCATGAGGCAGCAGTGAAAAACTACTATACCTCTGTGGTGACCCATGAGGGAAATGAGGAAGCTCAGAAAAAAATGGCGCAGTACTTCGAAGCCAAAAGCGCCGTCTGGCGCGGTATGGGAGAGATCCCGGATTCCGGACTGTACTTAAAGGAGGAGTATAAAGACTACGACGCCGGCAGTTTCGGCCTGACGGAGGATAAGAAGATCAACGTTGCCTGCCGTTGCAGCGAGGTCCTCATGGGAAAAATATCCTCGGAGGAGTGTCCCCTCTTCAAAAAAGTCTGCACCCCCATGACTCCCCAGGGAGCCTGCATGGTATCCCCGGAAGGCAGCTGTGCGCAAAAGTATAATATTTAAAAAACACTTCCCCCCACATCTCCCTGTATAGAAAAGGATGATAAATATGAAAATAATCATGGCTCACGGAAGCGGCGGCGCCGCCACCTCCGATTTGATCGAAGAAGTATTCATAAGTGAATTCGGCACACAGAACGCCACTGCATTGGAAGATTGCGCAGTGGTGGAAGGTGCAGGAAGGATCGCCATGACCACCGACAGCTTCGTGGTCACGCCCCTAAAGTACCCCGGCGGCGACATCGGTCGTCTGGCGGTATGCGGCACAGTAAACGATCTTTTGATGCGGGGCGCGATCCCGAAATATATCACTTGTGGCTTTATCCTTCAGGAAGGAACGGAGGTGGATCTCTTAAATGAGATCGTTCATTCCTTGGCAGAGACCGCCCGGGAAGCAGGGGTGCAGATCGTGGCAGGGGATACAAAAGTCATCGAAGGAAACGGCGGCATCCTGATCAATACCGCCGGGGTAGGCTTCGTACCGGAAGACAGGGATATTTCCTCCACCCGGATCCGTCCGGGAGATGCGGTGCTCCTCTCCGGAAATCTGGGAGATCATCACGCCACTATTTTGGGCTGTCGCATGAACATCCAAAACGAGATCCAAAGCGACAATGCACCCTTAAACGAGATGGTGGGAAACCTGTTCAAAGAAAACTTATCGGTCCATACCATGCGGGATGTGACCCGCGGAGGCTTGGGCACGGTGATGAAGGAACTGGCGGACAGTTCTCGGGTAAAGATCACCTTAGAGGAGGAAAAACTCCCGGTGTCCCCCGCTGTGCAGAACTTCTGCGGTCTTTTGGGACTGGATCCTTTGTATATGGGAAACGAAGGAAAGATGGTGTGCTTCCTTCCGAAGGAGGAGAGCGAAAAAGCCCTTTTGGCCATAAAAAACAGCCGCTACGGAAGCGAAGCGACTGTCATCGGCTATGTGGAAAGCCTCTCGGAAAATGAGGGGGAAAACAGCGGATCGATGGAAACAAAGTCATCCTGCGGCGAAGTATTTGTAAAAACCTCCATCGGCGGCCTCCGTCGGTTGGATATCCTGCAGGGGGAGGGTCTCCCCCGGATCTGCTGAGAACCCATTATCCCCTTCCGGCGGCTTTTCCCGCCACATAAAAGATAAAGAATCCCGCCATATCGGCGATGACGATGGTAGACCCCACCGGGGTACCTGCCAGGATGGAGATCAGGATCCCCAGAGTGGCGCAGACCACGGAAAAGATCACGGAGCAGATGGTCACGGATAAAAAGCTCCGAAAAAGCCGCATGGAAGCCAAGGCCGGAAAGATCACCAGAGCGGAGATCAGAAGAGATCCCACCAGGTTCATGGCCAAAACGATGATGACGGCGATCATCACGGCGATCAGCAGGTTGTAGCGATCCGCCTTTGTGCCCACTGCCTTGGCGAAGTTCTCGTCAAAGGTCACAGCAAAGATCTTGTTATAAAAGAGAATGAACAGAACCACCACGATGACGGATAGGACGGCACACAGCCGAACATCCGTCTTTGTTAATGTAAGGATGGAAGTGGAGCCGAAGAGGGTGGAACATACGTCCCCGGAAATGTTGTTGCTCACGGGAAACAGGTTCATCAAAAGGTAGCCCACCGCCAGCGCCGCTACGGAAATCATGGCGATGGCCGCATCTCCTTTGATAGAGGTATTTGCACCGGTGCGTAAGAGCAGCACGGCACAGAGCACGGTTCCGGGAAGCACCAGGATCATGTTATTGGTCAGGTTCAAAACGGCGGCCACAGCCATCACGCCGAAAGCCACGTGAGAGAGGCCGTCACCGATAAAGGAAAACCGCTTTAGCACCAGCGTCACTCCCAAAAGGGCGGAACACAGAGCGATCAGGACGCTTACGATCATGGCATAGCGAACAAAGGGATGGGAAAAATATAGACTTAGTGTTTCGAACATAGGTATTCCTCCTTTGTGCCGTAAAAGATCCGTTCCCCCAAATGCAGGATGTGGGAAGCGTAGGTAAGGGTTGCCTCCACGTCGTGGGAGATCATGATGATGGTGATGCCCTCCCGGTTTAAGCGTTTGATGAGTTCATACATCTCCGCCGTCACCTTCGGGTCCAGCCCTGCCACCGGTTCATCCAAAAGCAGTATCTTTTTTGCTGCACAAAGAGCACGGGCCAAAAGCACCCGCTGCTGCTGGCCCCCGGAGAGTTCCCGGTAACTGCGGTATTTTAAGTCTTCGATCCCCATCCGCCGGATGTTTTTCTCTGCGATCTGTTTATGAGCGGCAGAATAAAAGAATCGGCCGGTGTTCTGACAGCCGGAAAGCACGATCTCCCAGACCGAGGCGGGAAAATCCCGCTGTACGTTGGTCTGCTGCGGCAGGTAGCCGATGTCCGTGGAGTTGGTTCCTTCCGCGTATTCCACCGTACCGGATACGGGGGAGATGAGTTTTAAGATGGTGCGCATCAGGGTGGTCTTTCCGGCACCGTTTTCTCCGATGATGCAGAGATAGTCCCCGGAGTTCACTTGAAAATTCAGGTTCTCCACCAGGATATCTCCTTCGAAGCCCAAGCATAAGTTTTTCACCAGCAGTTCTGCATTATTTTCCATCTTCTAAAGCCTCTTTTTCTTCTTTCTTCATACAGGCACCGCAGGTTCCGTAAAACACGGTGCGGAAGGGATTGATCCGAAAATCGTGGTGCTCTTCGATATGCTTTTGCAGCATCTGTATGTCGTTGCATTCCAAATGAATGAGCTTTCCGCAGACCTCGCACTTCATATGAAAGTGTTCCTTGCAGCGGTCGGGATCGATATCCCCGGCGTATTCAAAGCAGGCACTGCTGGTCTCGTCGATGATGTATTTTCGAAGCACCCCTTCATCCACCAGTTTTTCGATCTGTCGGTAAACCGTGGTGGTGCCGATGGGGATCTTTTTGTCATGAAAATAGCCGCAGGCGTCCGCCGCCGTAAAGTGCTGTCCCGGTATGGAGGTGACATAATCCATCAGGGCGGTGCGCTGCTTTGTACGATATTTTCCTTTGTCAGCCATAAGTGCCTCCCAAAATCCAAAAAACGAAAATGAAAACTGTTTTCAAATTATAACGCATAGGCAAAAAAAGTCAATAAAAAAGAAAACCCCTGCATGATGCAGGGGCCCTACGAGAGGATAGAAATGAATGCTACGTAAGGTCTTCGGTATCGAGAGAAGGTTCATGCCGGACAGATCTTCGGAGCAAAGAGGCGGTGCATAGGAGCACCCCCAACAGCGTGGTGATCACTCCGAAGTACATCAGGTAGGTCTGGTACACCGAGGAGTTTCCGGCGATATCAAAGATACCCCGAAGGCAGGAGGCCATAGTAAGGGCCGCCACCCCGGAAAAGTACATATGATAGGAAAGGTAACCCGGTGCCGGGATGTTTTTTCGCCAAAAGATGAAAGCGGGTAGGGACCCCAGTACCAGAGGGATCAGTCCCAGATAGGTCATGTAGTCGGAATAGACCTGATGGGAAAACTGATAGTAGATCACGGTAAAGATCCCGAAAAACACGCTGCATCCAAAAGCGATCCAAAATGTTTTTTTCATAAGTTTGTCATCCGATGTATACAATGTCGCTCACGCTCCTTTCGCTGATCTTGTTGCCATTGGTGGTGGGGTTGTTTACCACCTCGCCCTTAAAGTACATGGTGGTGGATCCGCCGCCGTCTAGGTTGTAGGCCGTGGTGCAGCCCGCATCCTTCATGACTTCCGCCAGCTGTGCCAGAGAAAGCCCTTCGCTTTCCGAGGTTCTGCCGTCGGAGACCACGAAGACATAGTGTCCTGCCTCCACCATACCGATGGCGGTGCGGGGGTTGCTGCTCATGGACTGATCCACCTCATCTCCGGCGGTGACGGACACCTTGCCGTCTTCCACTAAGGCCGGACCGAAGGAATAGACCTGGAGGGCACCTTTTTCCAAAAGTTCCTCTGCCGTGATCTCCGATTCCTTTATGATCTCGAAGGTACCGTCTTTGTAGATCACCAGATCCTCCTGGTCCTCATCCGCAGTCTTTGATCGGTAGAGATAGCCGTTTCGGATCACGTAGCCTGTATCCCGGAAGCCGTAGTAGTCGCCGTTTATTGCCAGCACCGCATTTAAGCGGGAAGCGATCTCGGAGGTTTTTTCCGAGATGTTTCGTCCAAAGGAGTCCTCCGCCAGGCCGGACTTTAGGGCGGATGTGTCGGAAAGCTCCACGTCTGCAATGTAGACCCAGGTGTCGTTTACATATTTCGTGGTGAGGGTAATGTTAATGCCGTCGGCAGAGTAAGTGTCGGAACCGGCGGTGGGAGTGGTGGCCTCGGAAGTCGTATTCTCCTCTGTAGAAGTGTCCGAAGAGGATTTACCGTGGGAGCCGTCGGATTCCGAGTCGCCATGCCGCTTCCCGGGACGCCCCGAGGGCTTCTCCCCTTTTTTGTGAGTTTTTCCGGAGGATCCTTCGGCATGCACCACACTACTGCCTTGTCCTCTTTTATGTCCGGTTTCACTTGCCGTGTCATCCTTGGTATCAGAAGAAACCTCTTCTGCAGAGACTGCATCTGTTGCTGCGCTCTCCAACTCACTTAGCTTTACCGTATCATGGGGGATCACGAAGGCATCCAAAAGCGTAAAGGTCACATAGCCCACCAAAAGCAGACTATATATGGGCGTCCACCGTAGCCACTTTTTTATGTTTTTCATAAGATACTCCTTTCTCTTTTTCTGTAAAGACCCAGTGTTTCTGTATGAGATAGCTGATGACAAAAAGGCAAGTGTCAATGATCAGCTTCGCTACCATGGAATTTATAACCAGGGACAAAAGTGCCGTGCCTCCCGCGGACAAGAGCATCTGTCCCACAAATAAAAGCCCGTACTTAACAGCTTCCCGCAGCTTGTTGCCTTTGCTCTTAAAACTAAAGCGACGGTTTAATTCGAAGTTTAAAAATCCGGAGCAGACCCGGGCACTTACCGCCGCGGAAAAGATCTTTGCCACAGGAATGAGGGTGTATAAACCGGAAAAAACATAAAACAACAGGAAATCCACCCCCGCGCAGAGTAGCGAAATGAGAGCAAACCGTACCGGCCGTCCGTAGATCCGGAGGGAATCTTGCACCGGTCGAAAATGGGAGCAAGCATTGTTGTTTTCATATACCGTGGTGATGGGTTGAAAATATAGTTTCACCTGCTTTGCCGCATCCGTTAGGAAGTTCATCTCGTATTCATATCGATCGCCTTCGGTTTTCAAAGCCAGATGCAAAAGCGCCGCCGGTATGCCCCGCAGACCGGTTTGGGTGTCGGGACAGTCGATGCCTGTGGACAGCTTGAAAAGTCTGGCAGAGATCCGATTACCCTGTCGGCTTTTAAAGGGAACGTTGTCCGAAGTAAAATCTCTGGTGCCTAAGATCAGTTGATCCGGGTGCTCTTGCATCCGTTCATATACGGCGATGACGTCCGGCACCAAATGCTGGCCGTCCGCGTCCACGGTGATCATGGGGTAATTTTTGCTGTAGCGTTCCCGAATGAACAAAAACGCTGTCCGAAGTGCCTGTCCTTTTCCGAAATTACGCATATGCCGAAGCACCACGATCCCTGCATCCTGCAGCTCGGAAAAGATCCCCCGATAGCTCACGCCACTTCCGTCATCCACTACGATGATCTTTGAAAATCCATTTTCCGCAAGTTCGTCCACATAATCCTTGAGACGATGATCCGGCTCATAGGCCGGTATAATGATGATGGCTTTTTTCTCCTCCATATAACCTTTCCTTCCTTTCTGCTAACCGGTCGCACCGTCGGGCACCGGCTCCGTATGAGCACATCATAAAAAGGCAACCTTAAAAGAGATTTAAAAATTGTCACCCTTTGAAAAAAGCAGTAAAATATTCGTATTAATAGAACGGATCGGCGGGCAGAAATGCCACAGGAGGCGGATTTGACAGCGAAAAAAGGGGATCGAAACTTAATATATGCTGCAGCTTTATTTGCTTTGCAGATGTTTATGTATGCCTGCAACACCGTACAGCTGGATTACATTTATGCCATGGTGTATTCGCCGGAGGAGCATCTTAAGTTATATATCCTGAACCAGGTGTTTTTGGTGGCGGGATATTTGTGTTATGGACTTTTCGTTTCCGGCTTTGGCGAAAAGGGGAAAAAGTGGACGATCCTGTTGGTGGCTATGGTCTTTCTTTTCATTGTGCCACCAGTATATTTGGGAAAAGCTACCCTTGTTCTTTCCTATTTGGGGCCTCTTGGTTGTCTTCCGGTGGGGTTGATCTGCGCCGCGGCATATCATCGTGTGGCGGAGATTTTGAAAGGAGAGGAAAAGCTTCCTATCTGCGTTGCCATTGGTGGATCCGCATCCTTGCTTTTGCAATATGTGCTGCAGATCGGTGGTTCTCTCGGAAAGTACATGTTTATACCGGTAATGGCAGCGGCCTGCCTTACGGTATGGCTTTTGGGGTGGCAGAGAGTG